>CACNWH010000008.1 GCA_902624105.1 uncultured Prochlorococcus sp.
AGCATCCTAAATTAAATTATTCACAACTAAGTGATTTTTTGATTAACGCTGAGTCCTTGATGGTTAAAGTATCTTTAATCCTAACAAAATCAGATTTAATTCCTCCTGAGAAGCAAGTTCAACTCTTTGAAAAATTTAAAAATTGGGGTTATGAGCCGAAAATACTTTCATTGACTTCAAATAATGAATTGAATGATCTTATTGATGAATTAAAAACAAAAAAATGCTCTATATTTATGGGCCCTTCTGGTGTAGGTAAAACTACGTTATTGAATAAAATTATCCCGAATGTTAATAGAGCAACATCAGTAGTTTCAAATAAAATTAAGAGAGGTAAAAATACTACAAGAAATATTGAGTTATTTCGGCTTTCTAGTGAAAATTATATTGTTGATACACCAGGTTTTAATATCCTAAATAATTATGTGAAACCAAAAGAAATAGCTCTTCTGTTCCCCGAGTTTAAAAATCAAATTGATCAAAATCTTCTTAAGTGTAAGTTTAGAGATTGTTTACATATTGATGAGCCAGGATGCAATTTAAATAAAAATTTTGAAAGGTATAAATTTTATAAAAATCTAATTAGAGATTCTAAGATTCTTTGTCATCAAATCCAGGCAAATTAAAATTCAACCCACCTGTTAAATCATTCATCCTATCTTTCATTGTTTTAGTAGAGCTTTCATGAGCTTTTTGAATAGCATCTAAAATATTTTTTTCGATAGTTTCTTTATCAGAATTTAAAAAATCTTCACTGACCTCTACACGTAAAGGAACTTGATTTCCACTAATCCATACTTTAATCGACGCATCTTCACTTTCTCCTTCAATTTCCATTAATTCAAGTTCTTCTTGCAATTTTTGAGCATCTTGTTGAATTTGTTTTGCTTTTTTAAAAGCTTCTGTTATTTGTCCAAAGTTTGGGAGTCCGAAACCAGCCATGTGAGAAATATATTATTTAATTAAGGATAGTCAATATCCAATCATTCTTACTTCAGGATGAAGAAATATTCCTTTTTTTTGTAGCACTTTTTGTTGAATCACACTTATTAATTCATAAATTTCTTCAGAGGTAGCATCTCCATTATTAACTATGAAATTCGAATGCATCATAGATACCTGTGCACCTCCAATTGCAAATCCTTTTAAACCAGCTTCCTCAATAAGTTTTCCTGCATAATTATTGATTGGATTTTTAAATACGCTTCCAAAGCTGGGAAGATGATAAGGTTGAGTACTGGTCTTTTTTTTGAGATTTTGCTTTGTTTCTTGTGTGATTTTTTTAATATTTTTGTTTGGTCGAAAAATAAAATTAGCTCTTAGTATTGTAAGATTATTTGTTTGAAATGAACTGAATCTATATTTAAAAATAAGATTTTCCTTGTCTATTTTATAAATTGAGAGATTTTCTGTATCCAAGACTTCAACAGATAATAAATATTTTGAAATCCAAAGTTTTCCAGAGCCTGCATTCATAAAAATTGCTCCGCCAATTGTGCCTGGAATTCCTATAAGCCATTCCCCACCTTCACAGCCATTTTGAGCGAGTAAATTTGCCATCACTGGTAACATAACTCCACATTCAGCTTCTACTAATCCTGAAATTTTATTGATTTTGATTTTTTTTAATTTTCTAGTACATATTGTTAACCCTTTATGAAAAGTATTTTTAATTAGTAAATTTGAACCAGCTCCAATAATTCTATATTTTAAATTATTTAGTTTAACCCATTTTAAATATTCTATTACTTCAAATATAGTTTCTGGCTCAGCAAAAAATTCTGTGTAGCCACCAATTTTTATCGTTGTATAATTTAGAAGTTTTATATTATTCTTCACTTGTATATTGACCATAAAAATATAATTAAGAGTGTAATAATGACCATAAATTATGACAATCACCTGCACCCATATTTAATATAAAATCTCCTTTATTTGTTAAATCAAGAAATTGTTTTGCTATCTCATGATTACTATTTATATATTTTACATTTTTATTAATTTTATATATTTTATCTGCAATAAATTGAGAATTTATATTATTTAATTTATTTTCACCAGCGCTAAAAATATTTGTAATTATAATGTAATCAGCTTTTGAAAGTTCTTTTACAAATTCATCTAAAAATTTATTAACTCTGGTATATCTATGTGGTTGAAAAATTATAACAAGTCTTTTGGCATTATGATTTCTTTTAATGAATAATCTTGCCAACTCAAGAGTTGCTTTAATCTCATTAGGATGATGCCCATAGTCATCAATGATTTTCCTCCCTAAAATCTCGCCTCTGAAGTCAAATCTCTTTTTGGGTAATTGCAAGAACTGGATATTTTTCAGAATGAAATTAATATCTATATTTAAAATTCGACAAGCCGAAATTGCTGCAGTGATATTGGATAGATTATGTATTCCAGGGATAGGTATTTCAAGTCTTTTTATTGCTTGCCCATTCTCGTAATAATCTGCAATTGTGTATTTTGAATCAAATCTTCGTGAAATCATTGCAAAATTTACATTATTAATTTTTTTTATAGACCATGTATAGTCTGAAGTAATATTTTCTTTTGTGATTTTGCAATCATCATTTGATAGTAGTATTTCTGAATTTGATCCAAATTCATTAAAAGACGAAATTAGTTCTCCTATATTCGAATAATAATCACAATGATCAAAATCAATGTTATTTATAATTCCTAAATAAGGTTTATATTTTGATGTTGTTCCATCTGATTCATCAATTTCTGCTACTAGATATTTACTATTTTTTATTATTGTATTGGATTCGTATTTAGGTAAAATACCACCTACTATTGATGAAGTGTCTTTAGTGCACAAATCAATTAGAGTGGTTAATAAAGTGCTCGTAGAGGTTTTTCCATGAGATCCTGCGACTGCTATTGATTTGTAAGATTTCATGAGTATAGATAAGATTTCTGATCTATGCTTAATCTTTAGTTGTTGGTTAACACAATAATTTAATTCTTTATTATCATCATTTATTGCAGAACTGATAACTATTGTAATGTTTTTAGGATTAAATTTTTTTTTGATTAAATCTATATTTTCAGGTTTTTGCGAGTTAAATACAATCCCACCATTATTTTTTATTTCTATGAGTCGATCACTTTTGGCAATATCAGAACCTGAAACAGTTAACCCTTTTTTTAATAGAAATAGAGCAATACCTGACATACCGATACCACCTAGACCAATAAAGTGATAATGATCTTGATTTAACAATTTATTTTTAATTAAGTCTTTAAACTTCAGATTAAAGATAACTTCCAAAAAACTATTTGGCTTTAAATCTTACAAAATATTGTCTTAAATCAAAGATTTGAATTAATACAATTATCGTTTTTTTGCTTAACAAAACAAAAAATACCTACGATATTGCAAATTATTCAGTATGATCAGCAGCTTAGGTACCAATTAGAAATTATTTTATGACTTTGCGAGTTGCGATTAATGGGTTCGGTAGAATCGGTAGAAATTTCATGCGTTGTTGGCTTAGTAGAGGCGCATATACCAACATTGAAGTTGTTGGGATTAACGTCACTTCTGATCCAAAGACTAATGCCCATCTTCTTAAATATGATTCCGTGTTAGGAGCTCTTGAAGATGTGGATATTAAATACACTGATGATACTTTTATCATTAACAATAAAACCATCAAATGCTTTTCAGATAGAAATATTTTGAATTTACCTTGGAAAGATTGGGGAGTTGATTTGGTTATTGAGTCTACTGGCGTTTTTAACACGGATGTTGCGGCAAGTAAACATCTTGAGGTTGGAGCTAAAAAGGTTATATTAACTGCTCCTGGTAAAGGTGATGGGGTAGGTACTTACGTTGTTGGAGTTAATGCAGATACTTACAATCACAATGATTTTGATATCTTAAGCAATGCAAGCTGCACGACCAATTGTTTAGCTCCTGTTGTTAAAGTTCTAGACCAAAATTTTGGAATAAATAAAGGCCTAATGACAACAATTCATAGCTATACAGGAGATCAGAGAATTTTAGATAATAGTCATAGAGATCTCAGAAGAGCTAGAGCTGCCGCTACTAACATTGTTCCTACTTCTACTGGTGCTGCAAAAGCTGTAGCTTTGGTTTATCCAGAGATGAAAGGTAAATTAACGGGAATTGCTATGCGAGTTCCTACTCCAAATGTTTCTGCAGTGGATTTTGTTTTTGAATCTTCTAGATCTGTAACAGCTGAAGAGGTTAATAATGTCCTTAAAGAAGCATCTATTAGTGGAATGAAAGGCATCATTAAGTATGGCGATCTTCCCTTGGTTTCTAGCGACTACGCGGGAACTAATGAGTCTTCTATTGTTGATAGTGATCTGACTATGACTATTGGAGATAACCTTGTGAAGGTTTTAGCTTGGTATGATAATGAATGGGGTTATAGTCAAAGGGTTGTTGATTTAGCTGAAATAGTTGCTGAAAAGTGGCAATAACTTAAAAATGAGAGTATGAAATATTATTCAAATATTTATTTGGATAATTTTTAATTTCTACATTTGGACTCCCTTGAGCAAAATATCCTATTTCTGAGATTTCATTATCTATTTGCATCAATTTTGTTGCTAAATCCCTAGGGAGTGAAATTAATAATTCATAATCTTCTCCTCCAAAAAAATAAAACTGATCCCATTTTTGTCCTTTTGGCCAATAATCTTTTTTTGGTATTTTTTGATAATCGATTATAGCTTTACATTTACTCTCTTTGCATAAATCTAGAATTGCTTGGTAAAAACCGTCGCTACTATCAGTGCATCCAATTTCTTTGTTTATTGAAAATTCACTTGATCGTAAAATTGTTTTAAAGATCTTGTTCTTGGGTGTTGGTCTGCAAAAGGCATTAATAGAATCCCTAATTAATTCTTCGTTTAGGTTCAGATCTTTTCTCTTTATTTGCTTTGTCCTTATTTGCAAGCCTAGTTTGCTTAATCCGTGAATACCTGTGGTAAGTAAAACTTCTCCAGGTTTACATGCATTTCTTCTGAGTTTAAGTTTACTCTGTAATCCTATAGCAGTAACGGAGATCATCTTGCTTTCTCCTCTTGAACAATCCCCTCCTAAAATTGAACCTCCAAACTGATTTAAAGCTTCATTAAAGCCCTCATACAATTCTTGAACCCATGCCCATTCCGTCTTGGGGGTAAGAACTAATCCAATATTTACTCCAATAAATTCAATACATCCACTAGAAATCAAATCTGAGTAGTTTGTTGTAACTGCTTTCCATCCAATATCCCTTGGAGAAATTATTTTGTTATTAAAGTGGGTTTTCTCAACCATTAAATCAGTATTTATTAATAAATTTTCTCTTTTGGTATCTATGAATGCGCAGTCATCTGATGCTTGATCGGGCGGCATATATTTTGCGAGTCTCTTTATTAGTTCTTTTTCTCCAATATCTTTTACTGTTTCTTTATGCATGTGCTTTTAAATTTTCTTCTCCCTCAATTATTTCTATAGAAGTAATCCTATCATCCATATTGAGCTCTTCAAGAATATCTGCACCATCTACAACGTATCCAAAAGCAGCGTTTCGACCATCAATTAAATTTCTTCCAGCAGGATTAAGTTCCGCTTCATAAAGGAAGAAGAAAAATTGTGAAGACCCATCATTAACTGCTTCACTTGAATGAGACCATCCTAATGTTCCTAATGTGGCAAACGGTAATGTAGGTGTTTCAGTATAAAACCCTAAATCCTCAAATGTCTCATTGTAGAAGGTCTCTGGTTCTCCTGGTACTCGTATCTCCAGGGGAACAAGCCTCTGCTCATTTGTTTCTGGATCTACATAGCCAATGTCATCTCCCTTTGGATCTCCTGTTTGTAAAACAAAAAATTCTTCAGCTCTATTTATTGGTAAATCATTATAAAAGTTTTTACTTACGAGGTCTATAAATGCCCCACCAGTAAGTGGTGCATTATAGCCATCTATAATTGCTTCCATAGATCCTTTTGTAGTATTAATTTTGACGTTTGCTCTCCCTAGTAATCTTGGTAGATTATCAAATTCGCTAGGAATCTTATAAGGAAATTTATTTGGCAAGAAAAATTCTTCTAAATCTCCAATCTTTTCAAGAGCTTCCTTGCGAACGTCGATGAATGCATACTTGTCTTTAATTTTTGCTGTATCTGCGAGATTATCTAAATCTGTTTTTAGATCGTTTAGTGTATTCTCAGCAATAGTTTTATTGTCGTTTTCAATTTTCTCTAGAATTGAACGATTATATTTTTTTAAAAGAGATTGACTTTTTGCAACAGTTTTTGTTAACGCGGGCCATCTCCCTCCTCTCACAAGATCGCTTGTGTCTTCAAGCCGATGCTGGATGTCTTGCAGTTCTATCTGTTTTATTGGCAAAGAGTTTCTTAAGATAGCATTTGGGTCTTTGACTGCATTTCCATTTGGTAAATCAGCGAAAACTATAGTAGGATTTACTAAGAATATTTGAACAAAAATAATTAATACAAAAAAATAATTTTTGTTCAAATTTGATAAAAATTTTTGCATAGGACTCAAACAGGTTTATGATCTCTGGGGATGTAATACAGGAATGATTTCCAGTAACGATTTTCGCACAGGTACTTCCATTGAGATGGATGGGCAAGTTTGGCGGGTTGTAGAATTTCTACATGTAAAGCCTGGCAAGGGATCTGCCTTTGTAAGAACAAAATTAAAATCAGTTCAAAATGGGAATGTTATTGAAAAGACATTCCGAGCTGGTGAATCTGTACAGCAGGCTATTCTAGAGAAGTCTAACCTCCAACACACATATGTGGAGTCTGGAGATTATGTTTTTATGAATATGTCAAGTTTTGAAGAAACAAGATTAACTTCAGATCAGATTGGTCAAAGTTGTAAATATTTAAAAGAAGGAATGGAGGTTAATGTTGTTTCTTGGAATGGTAGAGTTTTAGAGGTAGAGTTGCCTATTTCTGTGTCACTTAAAGTTACAGAAACCGATCCTGGGGTCAAAGGCGACACAGCTAGTGGTGGCACAAAACCAGCTATCCTGGAAACAGGAGCACAAGTAATGGTTCCTTTGTTTATTTCTGTTGGAGAAATGATTAAAGTTGATACCAGAAACGATAGCTATTTAGGACGGGAAAACTAATGGCACTAAAATTAGATCATGATGATTTAAATCATTTAATAGAAAAGATATCTACAAGTGATATTCAAGAATTTTATCTCGAGGGAGAAGATTTTAAACTTGAAATAAAGAGAAATTTAGTTAGTAATCAACAAATTATTCAAAGCCAACCTGCAAGCGATGTAAGAAGTCAGGAAGATGAAAATAAATCAGGTGAAAAAAATAATTTCTCATCATCCCCTCCTGAGCTAACTCCTTCAGTGGCTCCTCCAGGACGCTCTGACCTCCTTGATATAACTTCACCTATGGTAGGAACTTTTTACAGAGCATCAGCTCCTGGAGAAGATCCTTTCGTTGAGATAGGAAGCTCAATAGCTGTTGGCCAAACAATTTGTATCTTAGAAGCGATGAAGCTTATGAATGAAATTGAATCTGAGTTTAATGGGGTAGTAGTGGAAGTATTGGTCGATAATGGTACTCCAGTTGAATTTGGCCAAGTTTTAATGCGAGTAAAGAAATCTTAGTTATTTAATAAATCATTAGCAGTCTTTATTGCCTCTATCATGCTTTGACATTGAGCGATGCCTTTTCCTGCAATGTCAAAACCAGTTCCATGGTCTGGTGACGTTCTAACTATTGGTAATCCTACAGTTGTATTTACTGAATAGCTTAATGAGATAATTTTTACAGGTATTAAACCTTGGTCATGATAAATAGCAAGTATACCGTCAGGCGCTTTAGTTTTATTCTCCCTCCATGCTTTTGCAGAAGATATCCAACAGCTATCAGGGGATATTAATTGGCTTAAATTAACCAGCGGATTTTTTATTTTCCAATCTTGTATCGCTTGGTTCATAAAATCAATTTCTTCAGTTCCTAAAATCCCTTCTTCACCTGCATGTGGATTTAATCCTGCAATTTGTAAAAAGGGCTTTGCTTTGAATTTATTGCAGAATTTGTAAAGTAAATCTAATTTTGAATTTATTAAATTTTTATCTAATTTATATGGCACTTCTTTTAATGGAATATGAGTTGTAGCTAATAGAGTATTAAATCGCCAACCTGTGAACGGAGATTTGGCAGTAAATAGCATTCCAACATTAGGAGACTTACAAATTTCAGATAATAATTCGGTTTGTCCAGAATAATTATGACCTGCTGAATTCCATAATTTTTTGCATATAGGGCTTGTTACTAAAGCAGAATTTGGTGAATTTCTAACAATTTCAATAGCATGTTTTAGGTATAGAAAGCTTGCATTTCCAGTATCATTTGAAGGCTCTTTAACGTTATAATTCGAGATTTTTAAGTCGTCTATATTTAATTGATTAGGGTCAACAATTTTTTCTATACCTAGTGACTTAAGAAATAAATATTTAGATATTAAATTTTTCTTATTTCCAACTATGAGTATATTAATTTTTTTTGGTATCTCTTCTGATGCTAATGCTTTTAAAATAATTTCAGGTCCAACACCAGCTTCATCCCCTACTGTAATAACAATTTTTGGATTATCTTCCATAAGTTTATTTTTAATAAATGAATATTAATTTAATTTTTTAGATAGTTAAATTTTATGAGGTTTTTTTCTTTAATTACATCAAGACAATTTCTTAAACCAGATTTGTAATTTTCATGTATAAGTTTATACCCTAAGTCTTTGCAGAGTAATGCATTGGATACTCTTCTATTTTCTTGCCAAAATGATAAGGCAATAGGAGAAAGTAATTTTTTTGCATCTTCAAAATTTATTGGCTCAGGCATTTTTAATCCTAACAATTTATAGCTATGCTCTATTACTTCAATCTGAGAAGTGGGATAATTATCGGCTATATTTATTACTTGCTTAAAGTTTTCATTATTAATTTTTAGTAATAAATATATTATTGCGTTAGCTATGTCTGCGATATGAATCCTTGAAAAAACCTGATTTTGTTTATGAATAACTTTGATATTTTTTTTTAATATTGATTCAAATGTTGATCTTCCTGGCCCATAAATACCAGGTAGCCTGAAAATTTGTATTGGTAAATTTGAATCAAGCCAGCTTTTTTCGCATAGTAATCTTCTTTTGCTTCTGTCTTGTAAGGGGTTGGGAGTGTCTTCCTCTGTAACCCATTCGCCAAATGTATTACCGTATACACCAGTTGTTGATAGGTATCCTGCCCATTCTAAATTAAGACTTTTTAATTTCTGAAGTAGTCGCGATAAGACGGGATCTTTTCCACTTTTGTCTGGAGGAATACAACTTATAACATGAGTAGTCCTATCAAAAATGTCCTCAGGCGGAAGTTCTTTAGAAAGACTGTCAAAGACAAAACTTGTTGTATCGTTTTGCATCCTCCTAGAGCTCGTTAGTGCTTCACAGCCTAATTTCCTTATTTCATGTGCAATAAATTGACCGCTGAAACCTCCTCCAAATATTATGAATTTTTTATTTTTTAATGAATTTCTTGCAAAGTTTTTCATATGATATTATAACTAGTACAAGTGTATTAATAAATGATGAAGACTTTAGAAAAGCCTTTGGCCAAATTAAATACAGACATTTATTTTAGCCAGTTGTATCGTCAAAATAGATTAAAAAGCTATAATTTTCAACATAAGAAATTCCATATAAAATGGAAATTTTTACTTATAGCAATGTCAATTTTTACTTTTATCTCTTTTCCTGATTCACCTGAAATTGATGGAGATATTTGTAATAAATTTAATAATGAACAAGTGTGTAATATTTGGTAGTTAAGCAGCCTTAAATTCTATTATCGTTTCTTCAAGAATTTTAGCTGTATTTTCTTTCTGAGGATTAGCCCACTGTAATAATCTTACAGCGAGTCTTATATCTCCATCCATCCAAGCTCTTAATGCCATAGCTCTTCTTGGGTCATAAAATTTTTGTCCTCTATACCAATAAAAAGCTTCGTTATTTGACTTGTCTCCATTGCAAGCAAGGCAAGCTGGAACGCAATTTTCAGTTGTACTTAAACCTCCTTTGCTTCTAGGTAAAATATGATCTATAGATTCCGATGTATTCCCACAATAAATACAACTTTTTTTTGTAAATTTATGAATAGATTGTCTCCATTGCCTGAATTTTAATTTAGGGCATAAATCCTCTAAATATACTGCATCATTGGTATGCATTCAGTTTATTTTATTTAAATAGATAATGGCTCACTATGCTAAAAAGTCAATATATTAAATATTAATTTTTAATAGTAATTACCTGATTAAATTATTAATTTGTATACGAATATACTTTTATTTAAATTAATAGTCATATCGATCAAATGAATCTCCAGAAATGTCTCCATTATCTTCTTCTATAAGATCTTCAATTTTTTTTCTTCTATTTTCTTTGCTAGTTATCTTTTTTTTCTTTACTCTTTCATTTTCTTTTAGTTTTCGTTGTAATTCTCTGTCAGGATAAAGTTTGTCTAAATACTCTACGCAATTGCTGAATTTATCTTTTTCTCTCACCACAGTCTCGATGATTTGAGCTGCAGCTTGCCTGGGTGACGTTTTAAAAATCCCACCTTTTTGGCGTTTAATGTAACTATAAGCTGCTTCCCAACTACTCTCATGGTCATTTCCCCCATCTCTCATAGTGCAAAATATTTCTGCCCCAAATGATCCTGCTAGTATCTTGGGAGTAAGTATTGAAAAATTTATAAGAAATCCAAATAATAATAAAAAAAATATCTTGATATCTTTAGTAGTAAACATGCAATAACGACAACACTTTATTAAAAAATATCTTTTATTTCAATATTGTCTATAGTTTTTAAGAATTAATAATTTTGTTTTGCAATAAATTTAATAAAAGGTTATTACTTAAATTTTGGGAGGATTTTTTTTAAGTATTAAAATCTTAATAATTAAGTTGCTGCAAAAAGTACCATTGACTTGGCATAATATTAAAAAATAGAAATTGTTATGTCATCTAAAATTTCTTACAAAGGCAAAAATAATCACATAAAAAAGAGATTTTCTTTTATTGAAGGTGGTCATCAATTAGAAAAACTTGAATTTGCATTAGCAGTAGCTCAAACAAAGGGTGAAGGCAAAAAATCTGAAATATTAAAAAGAAAGATTGTAGAGCTTGGTGGTAATGTTGAAGAACCAGGAACTTAATTTATCCTTCTAAATGTTTTTTTGCTTCAATTAATGCTTGCCCAATATCATTCTCATTAACCATATTTCTTTCATAGAGTGTTAAACCTATAGCTGAAATGACAGAAATAATGTCTCGATCATTAATGTAACCCAGATGTCCTACTCTAAAGATTTTTCCTTTTAAGTGATCTTGTCCCCCTGCTAATTGAATACCATATTTGTCATTAATATTTTTCCTAAAAGATTCAGCGTCAAAATTTTGAGTTTCTATCGATGTTATAGATGGACTAAGAGATTTTTCACTGGCAAATAACTTTAGGTTTAATTTCTTTGCAGCTTCTGAAATCGCTCTTTTGTGTCTTTCATGCTTTTGAAAAATATTTTTTAATCCTTCTTCTCTCATCATTTTTAATGCTTCATCTAAAGCAAACATTAAATTTACTGATGGAGTAAAGGGATTACTATTATTTAGTAAGCTTTTTTTATATGACTTTAAATCTAAATAAAATTTTGGTAAGTTTGATAATTCATTTGCTTTCCAAGCTTTCTCACTTACAGAAATAAAGCTTAATCCTGGAGGAATCATATATCCTTTTTGAGATCCTGAGGCTACTATATCTAACTCCCATTCATCAATAGGGACATTAAATGCGCCTATGCTTGTGACACAATCAATAATTGACAAAGCTTTTTTATGATTTCTTATATATTGACTGATAGTTTTTAAATCATTTATAACACCTGTTGAGGTTTCTGAGTGGGTCAAAATAACTGCTTTAATATCTTTATTGAAATCATTTTCTAAAATATTTTTAAATTTTTCTGGGTCTAATGCTTTCCCCCATTCAGCATTAATTTGAACTACTTCTAAACCAAATTCTTCAGCTACTTTGACCCATCTTTGTCCAAACTTGCCATTCTCACCACATATTACTTTATCTCCTTTACTTAGAGTATTTATTATTCCAGCTTCCATAGCGGCCGTCCCGCTTCCAGTAATTGTTAAGACTTCATTTTTAGTTTGATGAAGCCACTGTAAATTTTCAGTTGTAGATTTAACAATATTTTGAAAATCTTTACTTCTGTGTCCAATAGGATGTCTGCCTAGTGCCTCTAGCACTCTTTCAGGAACAGGAGTTGGTCCTGGAATCATGAGTGAAAATTTTTTTTGTATGGCCACTTTTTAATTAATAGGTCATTCTAAGAGTAGTTCTCATTTCTTATTTTTCAATTACTTGATTTGAAAAAAGGATTTTCTTTACCTTTATGGGTTACGGCTTCAGCTAAGGCAGCAGTGAAAAAGTTGCTTGATTTACCCTTTGAAAATTATGAATTTATAAAAATAAATAATAATAAAGATTTAAAAAGGATCAAAGTACATTCTGCTGCTTTTATCAAAGAAAACAATGTGGCACTTGCTATAACTTTTGTAAATTCAGGTTTAGATCTTGACCTCACAAATAATTTAGAAATATGGGTTGTCGCTTCATTTGTTAAAATTAAAAATTTAGAGAATCATTCAAAAGCAATAATTGATCTTGTTCCAGGTTTTGGCGTTGGAATTGATTCCAGTACAGAAAAGATATGTATTTCAGAATTTGCAAAAAACATTATTGAAATAAATTTGTTGGAAATGATTCCCCAAGGTTCAAAATTACGTTTAGAAATTATTTTTCCTAAAGGTAAATTCTTAGCTGAAAGAACAAGTAATAAAGCTTTTGGGATAGTAGAGGGTTTATCTATTATTGGAACTACCGCAGAAACACACATAAGTGCATCTCCAGAACAATTAAAATATGCAATGGATCAATTAAATCAAGCAATTTCATCCTCTGTTTCTGATTCTATTACATTTGTAATTGGGGAGAATGGCTTAGATCTTGCCCAGAAAATTGACATACCCTCACCGATAATTAAGGTAGGTAATTGGATTGGCCCTCTACTGGTTCATGCAGCTACAAAAAAAGTAAGCAAGATTTTATTACTTGGTTACTATGGAAAGCTAATAAAATTAGCTGGAGGTATTTTTCATACTCATAATCATTTAGCAGATGCACGAATTGAAATACTTGTATATTTTGCAGTAAAAGAAAAATTACCTTTAAAAATTATTCACTCATTTATGAACAGCCAAACAATTGATGATGCTATAAAAATTGTTGAAGGATTTAATATGCAGGTTGCTGAAAAGTTAATATTTGAAATTTCTAATCAAATTGAAATTCGCTCTAAAAAATATATTGAGAAATATATCTCAAGTGATATAAAAATTGGAGTGGCTTTGTTTGATCGAGAACGAAAGATAAGATCAATTAGTCATAATTCACAAAAAATGTTTTCAAAATTTTTTACTTTTAAATCTTAAGTGAATTATAATTTACAAATAATTGATAAATTTTATAGATGGTTGAAACTTTAGATAAAGAAGAGAGATATCCATCTATTTTGATAATGGATTTTGGTTCGCAATATTCAGAATTAATTGCGAGAAGAATTAGAGAAGCTAATGTCTTTTCTTTAGTAATAAGTCACCTCACTTCGTTTACTGAAATAAAGGAGTTAAATCCTAAGGGCATTATTTTAAGTGGTGGACCAAGTTCAGTCTATGAAAATCATGCTCCTTTATGTGATGAAGAAATTTTTAGCTTAGGGATTCCAATCTTAGGTATTTGTTATGGTATGCAATTAATGGTCAGACAACTTGGAGGAAATGTAACTCCTGCTAAAAATAAATCAGAATACGGAAGGGCGCCTTTATTTATTGATAATCAAAGTTTACTCTTGAATAAAGTAAAAGATAAATCAATAATGTGGATGAGTCATGGTGACTCAATTAATCAATTACCAAATAATTTTTTTCAAATAGCTCATACGAGTAATACTTCGCATGCTGCAATAGCTAATGAAAAGCAAAATCTATTCGGTGTACAGTTTCATCCTGAGGTTGTACATTCTGAATATGGATTTACAGTTATTAAAAATTTTGTTTATGAAATATGTAATTGCGAAGCTGACTGGAATGCACAAACTTTTATTGATGAATCTATTCCAATAATTAAAAAGCAAGTTGGTAATAAGAAAGTTTTATTAGCCCTTTCTGGAGGAGTAGATTCATCAACATTGGCATTCTTATTACATAGAGCAATTGGGGATCAATTAGTTTGTATGTTTATTGATCAAGGTTTTATGAGAAAAGCTGAGCCAGAATTTCTAATGAGCTTTTTCGATGAAAAATTTCATATAAGAGTTGAATATATTAATTCTAGAGAACGTTTTATTAATAAACTTAAAGGAGTCACTGATCCTGAAGAAAAGAGGAAAATTATCGGAACAGAATTTATTAGAGTTTTTGAAGAGGAAAGTAAAAGATTAGGCCCCTTTGACTATTTAGCTCAAGGCACTCTGTACCCAGATGTGATTGAAAGTGCTGGAACAAATGTGGACCCAAAGACTGGAGAAAGGATAGCAGTAAAAATTAAAAGTCATCATAATGTAGGAGGTTTACCAAAAGACTTGCAATTTAAATTAGTAGAGCCATTAAGAAAGCTTTTTAAAGATGAGGTCCGAAATGTCGGCAAAAGTTTGGGTTTGCCAGATGAAATTGTTAGAAGACATCCCTTCCCAGGGCCAGGCTTAGCTATAAGAATATTAGGAGAAGTATCTAATGAGAAACTTAATTGTTTGCGGGATGCTGATTGGATAGTTAGAGACGAAATAAAGAAAGCTGGTCTCTATAATGAAATTTGGCAAGCTTTTGCAGTTCTTTTACCAGTTAAAACAGTGGGAGTAATGGGAGATAAAAGAACATATGCATGGCCGATCGTTTTAAGGTGCGTTTCTAGCGAAGATGGGATGACAGCCGATTGGTCTAAAATTCCTTTTGTAATCTTAGAGAAAATTTCTAATAGGATCGTGAATGAGGTAGAACAAGTAAATAGAGTTGTATTTGACATTACAAGTAAACCTCCAGGAACGATTGAGTGGGAATGAAAAGTAGGGTGTAAACCCAGTTATAGATTCAAAAAGTTGGTTTCCCGTAGGTTTCCCGTGGAAATTTAATAACCTATTTGCAATGGATTTGAGCATAGCAGTTTCCCTTAGGTTTCCCGAGGTTTCCCGTGGAGTGAAAATCCTGTCTCTATAGAGAAATCGTAGAGTTTAAAATTTCTCTACACTTTCCCCTTTAAATGGTGTTATTTTTTGATTCATGGGAACAAAAGGGATCAACAAAAAATCTTATGTATTAAACAGTTACCTATGTTGCGTGTTACTCAAGATGCAGAAATATAATACATCCATAAAAGGTTAGGTAGCGATCTTTCAAAAGAAATTGAATATAGAAAGTCTTGGTTATTAAAATTATTAATTTAGATAAATCTTTTATTTTCATTAGGTTCAACTACATATTGATTATATGATTTATATTGAGTTTTATTTTGTCATTAGAAATGAAAGGTTTTGGAGAAAATAATAAACCTAAAAAGAAACTTAGAAGAAATATTCACATAACACACTCTAAAGAACAACTAATTAGACAAGCATTTAAGTTTCACTCAGAGGGCAATATTTCAGAAGCAGCAAAATATTATCAATATTTGATTAATCAAGGTTTAAATGATTACAGGATTTTTTCTAATTATGCAGGAATTTTACAAGGTCTTGGCAAATCACAAGAAGCAGAAGTATCACTACGCAAAGCAATTCAACTTAATCCAGAATATGCAGAAGCACATGCAAATCTGGGAATCATATTAAAAGATCTTGGTAAATCACAAGAAGCATTTGTCTCTTATCTAAAAGTGATTGAAATTAATCCAAATTTACCTGATATTTATGCAACAATCACAAGATTTTTAAAAGATTCTGATCTCTCTAAATTAAATAAATCAAAATTAAAATATATATTAAACATTTTACTAGAAAAAAATGATATTTCCCATAATGAATTATCAAGAGCATTTAATTTTTTATATAGAAATAAAATAATCCATAGTCTAGAAAAATTTGATTCAGATTTTTCTCAAATAGAATCTCTTATCAATAATAAAATAATAATTAATGCACTTAAAAAGATAACTTTTAGGGATATTTTATTGGAGAAATCACTAACCAATTTAAGAAGAAATATAGTTCTTCATATCGCTAAAAATACAAAGAGTATTAATTACTCTGAATTAAAATTTGTTATCGCTTTAGGTGAACAATGCTTCCTTAATGAATATGTTTACTCATTAACAGAAGAAGAAAATTTATCCCTTGATATCATCATAAACAGATGTAAAGATATTGAATTAAATGAAACAGATATTTCGATTTTATCTTGTTATTTTCCTCTATATAAACTTCTTGATCAAATACCATCCTTAGAATCTTTTAATTCTCCTAATAAAATTTTTAAAGAACTAATAGAATTGCAAATAATTGAACCTCTAAAAGAAATTCAATTATCCCAAAATATCAAAAGAATAGGTTCAATTAGTGACAATGTTTCTCAAAAAGTAAAAATTCAATATGAAGAAAATCCATATCCTAGATGGAGATATGGAAATTATCAAGAAAATCAAAAGTTATCTATCAATCAAGCAATTAATATTGAAATCAAACCTAACTACATCAATAAAAAAGAAGAAGAGCATCAATTAAACATACTCATTGCTGGATGTGGTACGGGTAATCAAATCTTACAAGCACAGAGGTATAAAAACGCTCAAATAACTGCTATAGATTTAAGTTTATCTAGTCTTGCTTATGCTCAACGTAAAATGAATGAACTTGAGATTGATAAAGTTGAATTGATTGAGATGGATATCTTAGAAGTTAGTTTATTAGAAAAACAATTTGATGTTATTGAATGTAGTGGCGTTTTACACCATATGAACGATCCCTTCATAGGTTTGAAAGCATTGTTAGGAGTTGCAAAAAAAAATGGTTATCTTAAATTAGGTTTATATAGCGAACTAGCAAGACAAGATATAATCAAAGCAAGGAATCATATTGCCGGCAAAAATTTAAAAACAACATCAAATGATATTCGTCGGTTCAGACAAGATGTAATTTCTGGAACTTACCCAGAGATTGCAAATCTTCAAAAGAGATCTAGTTTTTATTCAATTTCAGAATGCCGTGATCTATGCTTTCACGCAAAAGAACATAGATTTACCATTAACCAGTTACAAGAAACTCTCAAATCTAATGAATTAGAGTTTCTTGGATTTTTGCTCCCCACACCAGTTCAATCTATCTATAAGCAGTATTTCCCTGAAGATAAAAAACAAACCAACTTACAAAAATGGGCAAAGTTTGAGGAAAAATATCCTAATACTTTCAGAGGAATGTATCAGTTCTGGGTTTCGAAAATTTCTTCCTGAATACTAAAAAGTATCTATGTTTAATAGTTTGTTTAAAAATGTGTACACACTTAACAACATTCGTATGAATATAAAATGAAATCTCCACTAAAGTATCGTAGTAAACCTTTTTCGCTGAGAATGGTTATGAATACTGGGTTTCCCGTAGGTTTCCCGTGGAAAAATGTGTGTTATTATGGGGTCAAACATGTTGCTATGACTGTGTTTTTATTTGCAACTTTTGGCGGTACTATTGAGTGGGAGTGACGGAAAATTCGCCCATTTCGTGAATAATTGAATTTTTTGGTTTTACGTGGGTTTTACGTAAAAATCTTATATTTATAAATCTAGTGAAATCAATGGGTTTCAAGGATAAAAATTGGGTGGTTCTATTGAGTGGGAGTGATCGATAGGGTATAAACCCAGTTATAGTTTTAAAAAGTAGGTTACACGTGGGTTACACACAAGAAAAATTATATTATTTTATGCTTTAAATCCATTTATATCATTGTGTTCTTAATTCTGTGATTTCTTCATTGCTTAATAGTGATTAGTGATTTCCTAATTAAGATTAGAATATATCAGAAGATAATAATAATTTCTTATTCAGTTAAAAATATGAAAAAATAAGTAATAAAGGGAATCATTTATTCTTATTTCATATTGGATATTTGAAAGATGAAAGGTTTTGGAGAAGATAAAGAAAAGATTTCTTTAAAAAAAATTAATCCTCCTCCAACCGAAGAGATTATTCATGCTGCAATTCAATTTCAATTAAGAGGCAATCTTAAAGAAGCAAGTAAGTATTATAGATATTGTTTGGATAATGGTATTAATGACCCAAGAATTTTTTGTAATTATGGATTAATTTTGAGGGAGTTGGGTGATTTAAGTAATGCTCAATTAATGATGCAGAAATCAATTGAAATTTCTCCAAATGATACTGCTGCTTATCATAATCTTTCAGGTATTTTAAAAGAACTAGGTCAATATAATGATGCGGAGGCTATCTTAAATAAATGCTTGGAAATAGATCAAGATAATTCAATAACCTTAAATAATCTTGGTAATATTTTAATTTTTCAAGGCAAACCTAATAAAGCGGAATTAATTTTCAAAAAGGCAATCTCAGTTAATAAGAATGATCATAATGCATATTTAAATTTAGGTACTTGTATGAAAATTTTTGGAAATATCACAAAAGCTATTGAATATACTCTTAAATCTATTGATATAAAATCCAACAATCCTACAGCATATAGTCATCTTGGAGAGTTTTTTAGAATATCTGGTGATTATAAAAAAGCAATTATCAACTATGAGAAAGTTTTAGATTTTAATAAAAATCATGCATCTGCAAGATATGGTTTATTGAAATGTAAGAGTTTAATTTGTGATTGGAATAATTTTGATAATGATCTTATTTGGATAAATTCTCTTGGTTTAAAAGGTGATCCTGTAGATCCATATCTTTTTTTTCTTTATGAAGACAATCCAATAAATCATTTAAAAAGAGCAAAAAGATATTCAAGGATGAATTTTCAAAGAAATAATATGTTTAAGCAAAAATCTAAAAATAGTCAAAAAATTCGGATAGGTTATTTTTCTGCAGATTTTAGGGATCATCCAGTAACGCATATGATACTCTCCTTTTTAGAATTACATGATAAAAATAAATTTGAAATATTTTTATATTCATTTACTTTAAAAGAAGACAAATATACAAATATTCTTAAAAATTTAGGATTTAATTTTAAAGATATAAAAGAATTAAATGAATTTGAAATAATAAAATTAGTTAGATCAGATAACTTAAGTATTGCTGTCGATCTTATGGGTTATACAGATAAAAATAGGACAATAATTTTTAGTCATAGAGTTGCTCCCATTCAAATAAATTATTTAGGCTTCCCAGGTACTCTGGGTTCAAAATATTATGATTTTATTGTTAGCGATAAAATTGTTATCCCTAAAAAATATGAAAGATTTTATACAGAAAAAGTAGTAAAGCTAAAAAATTTTTTTCCTCCAAATCTATCCCCAAGAAATATATCTTCAGGGAAAAATTATTTAAGAAGTGATTTTAAGATTCCAGAAAATGTATTTGTTTTTACATGCTTTAATGGGAATCAAAAAATTACATACAAAGAATTTGATATTTGGATGCAACTTCTTAATGAAATTAAAGATAGTATCTTATGGCTAAGAAAATCAAATAGCTACTCTATTGTGAATTTAAGAGAGGAGGCTAAAAAAAGAAATATTGATCCAGATAGGATATTTTTTGCAGAAAGATTAGAAAATAAAGAACAACATTTGGCTAGATATCAAATTAGTGATTTGGGATTGGATACATTTAATTACAATGGACATACCACTACTTCAGATGCTTTATGGTCAGGATTACCTGTTCTATCAAAAATAGGTCATAGTTTTGCATCTAGAGTTTCAGCAAGTATTTTAAACTCTGTTAATCTTGACGAATTAGTAGTATCTACAGATCATGAATATACTAAGAAAGCTTTATATTTTGCACAAAATAGAGAGGAGTTAGAAAAGCTGAAGCTTAAATTGAGAGATATCAAGGACAAAAATCTTATCTACTCTGAAAACTATGTAAAAGATCTCGAGTCTTTATATATTAAGATTATTAATTAAGTTCATTCTCAGTGTTCAATAATTAAGACTTCATATAGATATTTTCATTCCTCCTCATTTTTAATTTAGATCATTCATGATTATTAAATGACTGATCCAATTTTATTAATCTCAATGGTCCTTGGCCTAGGAGGAGTTTTCGTTTTAATTGACTCCTTTAGTGATGATGATGATAGTGATAATGATGGGGGTATGGGATCATATATTTATACACTTGAGACAGCACAAGTTGGAAGAAATTAAAATCTACCTATTATTAAAAATTTGAACTCTGCTTGTTCCTTATTTCTTATCTTTTGAATAAATAATAAACAAAACAATGTTTTTAATTAAATGCTTTTCATTTGTTTTCTTTAAAGGTTTAATAGTGCATTAAATTTATACTGTTTTGTTAGATTTTTGGCTAATTTGTATAATTGATCTATTTCATATTGATTCTTAAATATTTAATTAAATTAGTGATGTAAAAAAAATTATTTTAGTGTATTATAAAAAAAATTTTTGAAATGAATTTTAAAGAAAGGGGCATAACAGTTGGTGATTTAACAATATTATTAATTGTTATTTTATTTTCATTTTTTTTAATAAATAAAATCAGAGAATCAAAAGCTCAAAAACAAATTATTAATACTTTTCAATTAGATATACATAAAACATTAGTTAACAAATAATTTTGTAATTTAATTTTAAAGGCTATTCGATTTATTTGAAATATAGGCAAATTATTAGAAATATGAATAAAATCATTAAATTAAGTAGATCAACCGTAGAAAGATTTATTAGCTGCCCAAGATGCTGTTTCCTTGAGAAGATTTATGATATTCGGCCCCCTTCTTTACCATTTTCCCTAAATATAGCTGTTGATAATTTATGTAAAAATGAATTTGATTATTTTAGAGAAAGAGAAGAACCTCATCCTTTATTCGATAAAAATAATATCGATGCGATTCCTTTTAAGCATACTGAATTCAATAATTGGAGAAATAATTATAAAGGGATTAGATATAAATCAGCTCAATATCAATATGATTTTGGTGGAGCAATCGATGATATTTGGGAGAAAAGTAATGGTGAATTAATTATTGCAGATATAAAGGCCACTGCAAAGAAAACTTTTAATTGGGATGATAGTTGGAATAAATACGATTATCCTAAGTCCTATAAAAGGCAACTAGAGATGTATCAGTGGCTGTTCAGAAAGAATGGCTTTAAAGTTTCGAATGAAGCATATATTGTATATTTTAATGGAAAAAAAAATGAGAAATTTTTTAAAAATACATTAGAGTTTGAATCTCATTTTATTAAATTAATTTGTTCAACTGATTGGGTAGAGCCAAAGATTATTGAGACTGTCGAATTACTTAGATCAAATACTTTTCCAAAGCCATCCTCAAATTGTCAAAATTGTAATTATTTAAAGAAACGTTGGGATTTATTTAAAGAACTTAATAATTAAATAAGAATTTTTATAGAAAAAAAATCATTAAAAGTATAAATTGATATAAAGTATTTCTTCCTTTTACTAATCAGAAATTTAAAATTATATAAAAATGATTTTGCAGCAAGATATTATAAAAATAAATGGTGAAAAAATTTTTATAAACCCTTTTCTATATTCAAGAAAATTTGATGAAAAGACTAAAATTTGGTTGAGAAATTCTGGACAAATTTCTCAATCAAAAATTGATTTAAATAGAAGCAGATTTTATCCAGATATTAATTGGGAAATCTTAAGTTTGAATGAAAAGCTTTTGAAAGATACTACTATCGAATTATTTTTAAAAACTATTGAAATAATAAAGATTTTTCATCCATATCTAAAATTAGAAGAATTATTAGAGGTAGAAAAAAAATTAATTTATTACAAAAAGATTGCGTTTGAAAAATGGTCAAGGAAAGAATTAATAAAAAAAAATAGATTATTAATAAAGGAAAAAAGAAAATTAAAAAGAGATAATTTTTTTAATACTTGGTATAAATGGTTAGCCTTAAAAGAAACACAGAAAGTACTTTTTCCAATTTTTGTTATTATATTAACGTCAACTTTAATAGGATGGTTTGCAGGCGTTTCAAAAAATAGTTGCAATCCTTATTTTGAAAGTAGTTTTAGTAATCAATTATAAGAATCATGTCTGATCTTTTTGGTGATTTTAGTAAAATTTTTAAAAAAGATTTAGTCCCTGTCTTAGTTAAATTTTTAAAGGATCCAAATAATAAAGTAACTGATAATTTAAATAATTTTCTTAATGATCCACAAAGATTAATTAATGATTTTTTTGATGGATTTGTAAAAAATCAAGGTAATTATAATAAGCCAGAAAATTATACAGATATTGAAAATATAACTGATATCGATCCAGTACTTGATGATGAATATGATCAATTATTTAAGCGTTTAGTTGCAATTGAAGATAATATGATTGAGATTGAAAAGATATTGAAAGATAAAAAATGAAGAATATTAAATTTAATAAAAAAGTTTTACATCTAAATAATCAATATTGGATTCTTTTGCTTATGAGTTCTTTTGCTTTTTTATTAATTTTCTTTAGATTATTTTTTTTGCAAGTTATTAATAGCCAAATATTTAAAAAAATGTCTGATCAGAACAGAATTAGACTTATAGCAACCGAACCTATAAGAGGAAGGATTCTTGATAAGAATGGTGAAGTACTTGCAAGAAGCAAGCTTAATTATTCTCTAATAATCAAACCTCAATTTATAAATGAAACTTTATGGCAGAGATATAAATATAGTATTGCTAATTTGTTAAATCTTCAAACGGATAAATTAGATTTGAAGTATAAAAACGGTGTTAAAAATGAACAATATTCTATTAATTTAGTCAATAATTTATCGGTTGATCAGATTATAAGGTTTAAGGAAAATGAGGATAAATTTTTAGGTATTGAGATCTTAAGAAAAGTAAAAAGAGATTATCCTCACAAAACTCTTGCTGCCCATGCTCTTGGTTATACTTCAGCAATTACAAATTCAGAATTTAAGATACTATCAAAAAAAGGATATAGAATCAATGATCTTATTGGAAGAACAGGAGTTGAAGCGGTTTATGAAAATTATTTAAGAGGTGATTGGGGAGGAGAGATGATTGAAGTCAATGCTAATAATGTGGTTCAAAAGTCATTAGGTATTAAGCCATCTAAGAAAGGAAAAGATATTACCTTAACTATAGATCTTTCTTTGCAAAAAATTGCAGAAGAAGTTTTAAAAGATAAAAAAGGTGGAGCAGTGATAGTTATGGATCCAAGGGATGGAGCCATAAGAGCAATTGCTAGTAAACCTACTTTTGATTTAAATTTCTTCACTAAGGATTTTAAGCCAGAGAAAGAATACAATAATTTATTCTTTTCGGATTCAAAGCCGCTTTTTAATAGAGCATTAAATGCTTATGACCCAGGTAGTGTTTGGAAAATTGTGACTGCTTTGGCGGGTATGGAAAGTGGTAAGTTTCCCCTTGATACTCAACTTCAGACTGCACCATGTATCGTTTATGGCAGCCAATGTTTTAGGGAGCACAATGATGAAGGATTTGGTTCTATAGGATATGAAGATGCATTAAGAGTTTCCAGTAATACTTTTTTTTATCAGATTGGTTACGGAGTTGGAGTAGATGAAATCAATAGAATTTCTAAAATTTTAGGTTTTACCAATTTGTCAGGTATAGAAATTAACTTTCAAGAAGATCGGGGTTTAATCGCAAGTAGTGAATGGGCAAAGAATGGAAGAGGTTGGGGAAAGCCAGGGCAAACTCCATGGATTCCTGAAGATATTGCGAGTATGTCTATTGGCCAATTTGTCGTTCAAACCACGCCAATACAAATAGCGAGAGCGTATGCAGTGATAGCTAATGGAGGATATTTAGTGACACCTCATTTGTCAAAAGTAGATAAAGAAAATTTATCTTATAAGGATTCTATAAAAGTAGATATTGATTCTAAACATTTAGATGTTATAAGAAATGGTTTATCTAAAGTTGTTCAGTCTGGAACAGGTGTATCTATAAACTATGGATCTTATAATTTGCCTCCAATTTCAGGTAAGACTGGTACAGCTGAAGATGCTTTGGGAGGCCCTGACCACGCATGGTTTGTATGTTATGCGCCTTCTAAAGATAGTGAAATACTGATAGTTGCATTTGCAGAAAATACACCTGGCGGTGGTGCTGTTCATGCTTTACCTATGGCAAAAAAAATTTTAGAAGAATGGCATAAAAAAAATTAATTTGAACTAATTATCTAAAGTAAGTCTATTCATTTGCATCAGCCTTTTAAGAATATCTTCAATGGTATTCTCATCAGCAGGTTTACTATAATTCGAAGATAAATGTCTACCAACGACTTGACTTCCTAAATGAGCTAATTGAATTCTTAGTGATGTAATTAACTCAATCCCTGGTCCTCCTGAAAATGTTGCAATAGCTATTGGCTGCCCATTAAAAAGATTTCTGAAATCATCACCTGATATAGATAGCCAGGCGATAAAGTTAGAAAGTATCGGAGGAATAGAGCCATTATATTCTGGTGCACAAATTATCCATTTTTCTGTTTCAAATAATTTATTCTTCAATGAAATAATTTCACTAGGTATTTCATTTTTAGAATGAATTCTTGGATTATATAAAGGTATATTCAGTTCTGTAAGGTCCAAGATTTCAGATGTAATTTTTAATTCGTTACTTTTTTTTAGGAATTTTTTAGAGAGTTCTAAATTTTTTCCATTGCTTGATGAAATAATAATTAAGTCAGTTTTACTTGCCATTTTTGAATAATAAGGAATTAATAATTTGATCCACTTTTACGATGATGTACTGCTGTTAAATCATCTTTATTAAGGACATTTCCATAGTTTACCTCAGCATAAATTACCCAATGATCTCCACACTCCATTCTTTCTTTTACAGAAGCATCAAGCCATGCAAGGGAATCTGGAATTATTATTTGTCCATTAGGTGTTTCTTCTGTCTCCAAACCTGCAAACCTATCCTCCCCTGGAGCAAAAGGTTTAGCGAATCTTTTCATTGGTTTCTTTAGGTTATTAGAACTAAGTATATTTAGAGCGAATGCATCTCCTATCTGCAAGAGAGATTCAACAGCTCTATCTTTTGCCACAGAAATACTTAAGCCAGGAGGAGAAAAGCTGGCTTGGCTTACCCACGAAGCTAACATTGCACTTTTAATGTTGTTTTCTCCTTTACCTTTAGAGGCTGTAAGTACGCATAAAGAACCTACTATTCTTCCGAGGGCTTGAAGAGTTGGATTAGTTTTACTTGATATCATTCCTGTATCAGAGCGTCTATTTTTTTGTTTAGATTTTTTAAGAATACTTCTTCCAAAATGAGTTCCAATCTCTTCGATTTCTTTAATTTTCGGTTTGTTGGGACTAAATTTCACTCTTATTGGGTCGAAACTAAAATCAAAGCCACCATCTTTTAATTTTGATTCGAGCATATCAATAGCTTCACCACTCCAGCCAAAACTTCCAAAAATGCCTATCGGCTTTTCTCTATCTCCCTCAGATAAAACACTCCCTAGAGCACTGATTATTGGTGTAGGAGCATGTCCTCCCAATGTAGGTGATCCTAAAAGATATCCATCAGCTTCTTTGATAGTTTGAATTAAATCATCATTAGATGAAAATTCGCAATTTATACTTTCAACTTCAACGGATGTTGACGTAATACCCTTGGCTAGGGCATCTCCAATGGAAGCAGTATTACCATATGCGCTAGCATAAATTAAAGCAACTTTGGGTCTGTTTATAGATAAATTTTCTCCCCAACGAATGTAATCATTTAAAAAGCTTTTCAAACTATATTCAATTGCGGGGCCGTGAAGTGGTGCAATGCATTTGATATCAAATTCAAATACTTTTTCAGAGAGAGAGGTAATTTGAGATGACATAGGAGCCATTAAGCAGTTATAGAAATGCTTCCTATCTGATTCTGTACTTATTCGATTATTCTCAGACCAATCTTCACTCGCAATATGGCATGAAAATAATTTTTCACTAAAAAGGTATCCATCATTCTTTTCAAAAACTATTAAGCCGCCAGGCCATCGAGCAGTAGGAGCAGGGATTAATTGGAAACTATTATTTTTAAATTCAAGGGTGACTTCTTTTTTTATTACCTCTATAACAGGCAAGCTTACTGATAGTTCATCTTTTTCACCAGGTTTTTTTTGTTTCCATAATTCACAAATAAGTTTGTTCCCTGGAACAGAGCTTGTAAGAATTAAATTATTAAAGTAAGTTTTAATTTTTTTTATTGTTTCTACAATTTTTGGATTTATATGTCCAGTGAAAATATTAATTTTTTTTGGACTAAATTCATCAATATAATTATTTATGATTTTGAGAAAAGAATCAAAATTATTTGTTTCTGGCGGGTGAATAATAATTAAGCAATCATCTTCAATAGAAAAGAATGTATTAAACGAAGTTCCTTGTTCAAGGTTAAATTCTAATTCAAATTTTTCCTTTTTTTTATCTAAAAATCTTATGCATTTAAGATTTTTCTTTAAAAAATATTGTTTTATGTTATCCATTTAGAATTTTTTATACTTTGGTTTATTTATAAACAAAGGCTATGTTTTGCTAGTAGTGATTTGCAACTTTTCTATGATGTACAGCAGTTTTGCAAGTTAGGTCAGAAACACTTCCATTTTCTACAATGCCATAAATTATCCAATGGTCAGGAGTCTCTAGCCTTGAAACAACTTTACAATCAAGGAAGGCTAAGGCTTCTGATAATACTGGTCCACCTTTAGCAAGATCTTTAATGATATCGACATCAGCAAATCTATCAGCACCTGGAGCAAATCTTTTTAAGAAATGTCTAAACATTTTTTGAAAATTATCTTCCCTTAAAATATTAATTACAAAAGTTTTATTTACTTGCATAAAGGATTCTATCGCTCTATCTTTTGCTACAGCAACTGTAATACCAGGAGGGGAGAAGCTTGCTTGACTAACCCAGCTAGCAACCATCGCGCTTTGTCTTAAAGTTTCATCTGATCCTTCACTAGCTGTTACAACATATAATCCTCCACTTAAGCGTCCTAATGCTCTGTCAAGATTTGCGTCAAGATTTTTAATCGTAGCAATATTTTTTTTCTTATTAATTAATTGACCAAGGTCTGTTCCTGCCTCTTCAAATTTTTGATAAATGATCGGATTAGGAGTTTCTTTTACTCTAAGAGGAGCTAAAGCTTCTTTTTGTTTTAATTCTCTTAATTTATTCGCTAAGGAATCGATTGGCTCATCATTGCCTCCAAATGAATCATAGGTTGCGGTAAATTGCTTTGGTTTCAAAGCGGCAAATAGAGTACCAATTGATTCTTGGATTTCAATATCTGAATTATTTGGCCATGTAGGAATTACAACTGCTTTGGCTTCGGTAATTAATGCAGTTAATTCTTGTGGATCAGAAGATCTTAAATCGACCAGTTGAACTTGAGCATCAGCTTTCCCAATACCATGTGATAATGCTTGGCTTAATCGATCACAAAATCCATAATCGCTTATGTAACAGACAGCTACGAAATCATTACCTTTGTTTTTGTTGTTACTCCATTCAGAATATTTATCTTTCCAAAAATCAACGTGGTTTTCAAGGATAGGTCCATGTCCAACAGCTATAGCTTTAACTTCCGGTAATTTGTCAATTTTTTTAATAGCTTGTACAACACTTCTTGCATTTGGACCCATTAAGCAATCGTAATAAAAACGAAAATCCTTAAAAATTTCTTTTTGATTTGAATCATAAAATTCATTTGAGCAATAATGTAATCCGAAAGCATCACAGGTATAAAGGACTTTTGTCCCATGATCATACGAAAATATTGTATCTGGCCAATGTAAGTTTGGAGCACTAATGAATTCCATTCTATGATCTACACCGCTTTCGTTATTAATACCTAGATCTAAAAAATCTCCACTTTTAACTTCTAGTCGATTAAATGGTCTATGTATTTGATCTTCAATAAATTTAAGTGCTATTTTTGAGCCAACTATAGTAATTTCAGGATTCAAGTCTAATAAATCTGAAATTAGACCTGAATGGTCTGGTTCAGTATGACTAGATATTAAATAACTTATATTTTTAGGATTAATTTGTTTGATTAGACTTTCTAGCCATAATTTTTCAAATTTAGAATGACTTGTATCTATTACGGCTGTTTTTTCACCTTCAACTATAAAACTATTGTATGTAGTACCATTTCTTAATCCAAACTCGATATCAAATCTACTTCTATCCCAATCTAATGATCTTATAGCAGTGGTATCAGTTGTAAATGTTTTACATTGCACAGATAACTTCTGCTCAACATGTGACAAACTTGAAGTCTCGGTTTTTGTAGAAGATATCATAATACAAAAAACTTTATTTATTAACTTTAGTTGAGTAGAATACAATTTCGCGTGATTTTCGTGATGAAATGCAAGAAATTGTTTATTTCTTAATTATTTAATTCACAACTTAATCTATAAATGGCAACTGTTATCGAAAAATATCCTCAGTCTGGAGATGAAATAAGAAAGGCTTTTTTAGAGTTTTATGAAAAAAAGGCGCATAAAGTTATTCCAAGTTCATCATTAATACCTGATGATCCTACTGTTTTACTTACGATTGCTGGAATGCTTCCTTTTAAATCTGTTTTTCTGGGTTTAAAAGAAAAACCATCAAATAGAGCCACCTCAAGTCAGAAATGTATTAGAACTAATGACATTGAGAATGTTGGAGTGACTGCAAGACATCATACTTTCTTTGAAATGTTAGGAAACTTTTCATTTGGTGATTATTTTAAAAGAGATGCAATTGAATGGGCCTGGGAATTAGTGACTAATGTTTATCATTTGGATAAAAAGAATATTGTAATAAGTGTTTTCAATAAAGATTCAGAATCAAAAAAGATATGGGCAGAAAATATTGGTATAGAAAGAGAAAAAATTGTCCAATTAGGGGAAAAGGATAATTTTTGGTCTTCTGGGCCAACTGGACCATGTGGTCCATGTTCAGAGCTTTATTACGATTTTTATCCTGAAAGAGGTATGAATAATATTGATTTAGATGATGATGATCGATTTATAGAATTTTATAACTTAGTTTTCATGCAATATAATCGTGATCCTAATGGTTCATTAACTGATCTTAAATATAAAAATATCGATACGGGAATGGGCTTAGAACGTATGGCTCAAATACTTCAAAAAAAGAAAAATAATTATGAAACAGATTTAATATTCCCTATTATTGAAAAATCATCCCAGTTATCAAAAATTGATTATTTCTCTGCAAATTCTAATCAAAAAGCATCTTTAAAAATACTTGGTGATCATACAAGAGCTATCATCCATTTAATTTCAGATGGTGTCATTGCAAGTAATTTAGGAAGAGGTTATATATTACGTAGATTGCTAAGAAGAATGATAAGACATGGAAAGTTATTAGGAATAAAAGATAAATTTATTTCTCAATTAGCATTAGTTGGTATTCAACTTATGAAGAATACATATCCTGAATTACAAAATAATTCAAAAAGAATTTTTAGTGAGATAGATATTGAAGAACAAAGATTTCTTAATACATTAGAGCGAGGTGAAAAGTTATTAAATGAAATTATTGCTTCTGGAGTAAAATTAATTTCTGGAACTCAAGCTTTTGAGCTTTACGATACTTATGGTTTTCCTTTGGAACTCACAAAAGAAATTTTAGATGAAAAAAATATAGAGGTTGATCTAAAAGGTTTTGAGAGAGAAATGAACTCTCAAAGAGCCAGAGCTAAGGCTGCATCTCAAACAGTTGATTTAACCTTAGAGGGATCTATCGAGAGAGAGATTGAATTATTTGAAAAAACAAATTTTGTAGGATATGAATTTTTAAATACTGAAGGAAATATAAATGGAATATTTATCAATTCAAATTCTGTAGAAAATGCTTCTGAAGGTGAAACTGTACAAGTTGTTTTAAATCAAACATCTTTTTATGCTGAGTCTGGAGGACAAATTGGTGATGTTGGGGTAATAATTTCAGATAATGCGGAAATATTAGTCAAAAAAGTAATAAAGAAAAAAGATATTTTTTTACATTATGGAATTATTCAAAGAGGAAGTATAAAAATAAATCAGCTCGTAGAGACTAGAGTTGATAAATCTAAAAGAGTAAAGGCTGAATCAAATCATACTGCTACACATTTGTTACAGTCAGCACTAAAACTTGTAGTAGATGAAAGCGTTAGTCAAAGAGGATCGATGGTTGCTTTTAATAAATTAAGATTTGATTTTAATTCGCCGAATCCTGTTTCAGAAAATCAAATTTTGGATATTGAAAAGCTTGTAAATAAATGGATCTTGGAGAATCATTCTATTTACATAAAAATGATGAAGAAAGATGATGCTTTAAAAGCAGGAGCATTAGCAATGTTTGGAGAAAAATATGGCGAAATTGTAAGAGTAGTTGATGTCCCAGGTGTTTCTATGGAACTTTGTGGAGGCACTCATGTCAAAAGAACATCAGAATTAGGATGCTTTAAAATAATAAGCGAAATTGGTATATCCTCTGGCATAAGAAGAATTGAGGCCTTATCTGGACAGTCAATATTATCTTATTTGAGTGAAAATATTGCAGTAATTAATAAACTAAATGACTTGTTAAAATCGAATTCAAATCAATTATTTGAAAGAGTAAGTGCACTTCAGTTTGAATTAATTAATAAAAATCAAGAGATTAAAAAAATAAACTCTGAATTAGCTTCTCTCAAATATATGTCTTTACTATCTTCTGTTGAAATAATCTCTTCTTGCTCGACAATAATCCATCAACTAGATGGATTAGATGGAAAGATGTTGCAGTCTGCTGGCCTAGACTTAATTTCCAAACTTGGCTCAAATAGTGCTGTTGTTATTGGTGGGATTCCTGATGAGAAAAATAAAAAGCTTTTATTTGTAGTCTCTCTCGGGAGTGATTTGGTTAGAAGAGGTTTCCATGCAGGTAAAATCGTTAATAATATTGCTGCGATTTGTACGGGAGGTGGAGGAGGTAAACCAAGTATTGCGCAAGCAGGAGCTAAAAATATTGATAAGATTGATGAGGCCTTCAAATATGCTAAGGATTTTTTGTTAGAAAATTTGAATAATTAGCTTGCTAAGTAAGTGCTATTTCTCAAGCTAGTTTCTATTTGAGCTAATAATTTTTGAGACTCTTCAATAGTTAAAGTGCCATTACTAATAGCAGATTCAATTTTCAATCTAATCATTTCTACTAAATCATCAGATTTGTAATCTAAAACTTTTAAGACATCAGTTTTGCTGTCTTCTTTGATCATGTCACTAATTTTGTAACTATTATTCTGATTAATATCAATATGAATGATATTTGTATTGCCGAATAAATTATGTAGATTGCTTAAGGCTTCTTGATATGCTCCAGCTAAGAATATACCAATATAATATTCTTGATTATCAATTAACTCATGCAGTTTAAGAAGAGTTTTGATATCTCCATTGTTTATAAAATTATTTATTTTACCATCAGAGTCACATGTTAAATCTGCGAAAGTTGCATTTACTAAAGGTTTTTCTTTATGTCTATGAATTGGAATAATTGGAAAAACCTGATTAATTGCCCAGGTATCTGGAGTTGATTGAAAAATTGAAAAATTTGCATAATAAGTTGAAGCAAGAATTTTATTTATATCTTTTAAATCTGAATGTTCAATACCTTTAATTTCAATAATGTTTGCGATTTCTTTTGCACATGCCCAATGTATTTTCTCTGCTAAAGCTCTTTCCTGAAGGCTAGCGAAGCCTAATCTAAATCCATTAAAAGAATCTTCTTTAAATTTTTTCGCGTCATTCCATAATTCAATTATTTTTGATAAATCCAAGTCATTTTGACTATTTAATTTTAATTGGTTTAATGTTTCAATAAGATTTTTGATGATAAGGGATGATTCTCTTAATTCAGAAACATCAATCTTATAGTCTTCATTACTTTTGCCTAAAATATTGAAAATTAAGACAGAGCAGTGGCTAGTGATCGATCTCCCGCTTTCAGTAATTATCACGGGATGTTTAACATTATTTTGATCGCATGAATCTTTAATAGTAGCGACAACATCATTTGCATAATTCTGCAAAGAGTAGTTAGTAGAATTATCTGAAGAGGTTTTACTCCCGTCATAATCTATACCTAAGCCACCTCCAACATCTAAATACTCCATAGGAGCACCAAGTTTTGCAAGCTCAACAAATATTTGACTAGCCTCTTGTAAAGCATCTTTAATTATTTTTATATCACTGATCTGACTCCCAATATGAAAATGTAATAGTTTTAGTTCTTTTAATAAATCTGCTTTCTTTAGATCTTGAATTGTCAGAATAATTTCTGGAGCAGACAGTCCAAATTTAGATTTCTCTCCTACCGATTTACTCCATCTACCTATACTCTTACTGGAAAGCTTAGATCTAATTCCAATTAAAGGTGTTGACCCTAATTTTTTTGCAGCTTCAATAATTCTTTTTACTTCTTCTCTTTGCTCAATAACAACGATTGGCTTTTTTTCTAGCTTCCTTGCAAGGATTGCCATTTCTATATAGTTATTGTCTTTATATCCGTTACATATAAGCAGTGAGTTTTCATTTTTAAGATTTGATAAGCCAATGATAAATTCTGATTTACTTCCAACTTCTAATCCAAAATTCCATTCGGAACCATATTCAATAATTTTTTCAACCAAATTTTTTTGTTGATTACATTTGATAGGAAATACTCCTTGATAAACATTGTTATATGAATATGTTGTGATAGCTTGTTCAAAAGAATTATTTAACTCTTTGATCCGATCTTTTAAAATGTCATTAAATCTAATAATTAGTGGTGGATTAACTTTTCTACTTTTTATTTCTTGAATAAGTTGATATAGATCGATTTTTTTATTCGAATTTTCTGCAGAGGCTACAGCAATATTTCCATGTTCATTTATGCAGAAATATTTATGCCCCCATTTATCTATGTTGTAATAATTATTACTGTCTTGTATAGTCCAATTTTTAGTTGTTTTTTTAGATTGAGAATTTTTCAATTTATAGATTAATTAAGTTAGTTTTTCTTAGAGTTTCGGTAGAATATAAATAATATTTTAATCAATACTTGCCAAGATGCTACTTGAACAACGAATATACATAAAGAAATTTTTTTACTAAATGCATCAAGAGAAAACTTTTATTGCCATAAAACCAGATGGGGTACAAAGAGGCTTTATATCTGAGATTATTGGTAGGTTTGAGAGAAAAGGTTTCAAATTAGTAGCTTTAAAACAATTGATACCTTCTAAAGAATTAGCACAAAAACATTATGGTGTTCATAAAGAAAGACCATTCTTTAATGATCTTGTTGATTTCATTTCTAGTGGACCAGTAGTTGCGATGGTTTGGGAGGGTGAAGGTGTAATTTCTAGTGCGAGGAAAATCATTGGTGCAACAAAACCTTTAGAGGCTGAGCCTGGAACTATTAGAGGAGATCTAGCTGTAAACATTGGAAGAAATATAATTCATGGTTCTGATGGTCCTGATACTGCCTCTTTTGAAATAAATCTCTGGTTTAATAACGAGGAGATTTGCGATTGGAATCCATCTGATAGTATTTGGAGGGTTGAAAATTAGCTAATTGCTGAGAATCTTTTCAGGCTAAAATTATTTATGAATTTTTGTTCTGATTCTTTCAGGTGCTCGTTTTGGATGAATTTATACATAATATTACTTGTTATGGCTGAAAAAAGAACACCATTTCTATAGTGACCAGTAGCAATAAAAAGGTTTCTAATTTTAGATTCTCCAATAATGGGCTTTAAGTCTGGAGTGGAAGGCCTAAATCCCCACCAATGTTCCATTTGAGGCCAAAGTATTGCTTCGGGGAATAGAGAATTGATCCCTATTTGTAGTTCTTTGATCCCTTGTGGAGTATTACCTTTATTGAAATTAGCATTTTTTTCTACAGTGGCTCCTACGACGATCAACCCATCTTCTCTTGGGACTAAATATGTTTTTGGACCAAATAAAATTTTATTTAGTTTTTTTATAGGACCTTGTATCGATAGCATTTGACCTTTAACTGGATCAATGGGTATTTCGTTGACTACTTGTTTACTCCATGCACCACAGCAGACAATAGCTTTCTTACAAAAGATTGACTGAGTTTCACCAGTGGCATTTAGAATATTAACTCCAACAAAGTGATTTTTTTCTGAAATTATTTCTTTAATTTCTGAACCTTCTTGAAACTTCACATTATTGACTGTGCATGCAATTTCTAAAGCTCGCATGAGTCTTCTTCTATTATCGATTTGCCCATCTTGCGCAAATAATAATCCATGCTTCCAACTTTTATTCAGTCCATGGATTTCTCTATTTAAATCATTTTGATTTAGGTATTGTCCGTATTCATATGTTGGAAATTTTTTTAAATTTTTTATACTTTTAAAAGGCAATAAAATTCCGCACTGTTTTAAGCCGCAATTAATGCCGCTATCGTTTTCAATATTTTTAATCCATTCTGGTATTAATTTTTGACTGGCTTTACCAAAATCGAGTAAATCATCTTCAAGACCTTCTGCATGAGGAGCTAGCATTCCTGCAGCAACAAACCCTGCAGCTTCAGATCTATTCCTGCTGATTATCTGTACCTTATAGTTTTTTCTTGCAAATTCGTAAGCTATAGATAATCCTATTAAACCGCCTCCAAGTATCAAGATTGAATTCTCTATCTCTGAATTCATACAATTATTTTCCAAATTATCAAATGTTGATACTCTTTTAACTTATATCTCATAGTATTTAATTAGGAAACATTTTGTTAATGAAAAATTCTAAATCTTGGGAAGCAGTTATTGGTCTAGAGACTCATGTACAGCTTAGTACTAAAAGTAAAATTTTTACATCTGCTTCAACTGCATTTGGAGATGATCCTAATACTCATATTGATCCAGTTGTTTGCGGCTTGCCAGGAACTCTTCCAGTATTAAACCAGAAGGTTTTAGAATACGCAGTTAAAACTTCATTAGCTTTAAATTTACATGTTGCCGAACATTGTAAATTTGATAGAAAACAATATTTTTATCCAGATTTACCTAAGAATTATCAAATCTCACAATTTGATGAGCCATTGGCTGAAAATGGTTGGTTAGAAGTCGAAGTAGCAGAAAAAGGAAAAGAAACTTATATAAAAAAAATCGGTATCGAAAGACTTCATATGGAGGAAGATGCTGGGAAGCTTGTTCATGCTGGAAGTGATCGCTTAGCAGGTTCAAAATATTCTCTTGTAGACTATAATAGAGCTGGTATAGCTTTAGTTGAGATAGTTAGTAAGCCTGATATAAGAACTGGGAGAGAAGCTTCTGAATATGCTTCTGAGATAAGAAGAACTGTAAGATATCTTGGGGTTTCAGATGGCAATATGCAAGAAGGTTCATTAAGGTGTGACGTGAATATCTCAGTGAGAAGAGGACCTGAAGCACCTTTTGGTACAAAAGTAGAAATTAAAAATATGAATTCATTCTCAGCCATTCAAAAGGCCTGTGAATATGAAATTGAAAGGCAGATTGGTGTCTATGAAGAAGGCGGTGAAATATTTCAAGAAACAAGATTATGGGATGAATCAAAGCAAATTACGAAGAGTATGAGGATGAAAGAGGGTAGTAGTGATTATAGATATTTCCCTGATCCAGATTTAGGACCAATAGAAATTTCAAAAGAGCAAAGAAATTTTTGGCTAAAAGAACTACCAGAATTACCTGCTCAAAAGAGAGAAAAATACGTTAAAGAATTTGGACTTTCAGCTTATGATGCAAGAGTTTTATCAGATGAGATTTGTATGGCAATTTTTTTTGAGACCACTGTAAAATATGGTGCAGATGTAAAATTAGCCGCAAATTGGATAACAGGTGATATTGCAGGATATTTAAAAGCTAACAAACTAAATTTTAATAATATAAAGTTAACTCCACAAAATCTTTCAGAGATGATTCAATTAATAACTTCAAATATTATTAGTGGAAAAATAGCTAAAGAAATTTTACCTGAAATTATTGAAAATAATCTATCACCTAAAAAGTTAGTAGATGATAGAAATTTGGGAATGATCAGTGATTCATCCAGTATTTTGCCTTTAGTTGAAGAGGTTATTAATAACAATCCCAATGAAGTTCAAGCTTTTAAAAATGGTAAAACAAAATTATTAGGATTTTTTGTTGGACAACTTATGAAGAAAACAAGAGGGAAAGCTGATCCAAAGCTTGTTAATAAACTTATATCCGAGAAATTAGCAGACTAAATTATTTCATTTATTTTTTTAAAAAGTTTTTCTCTATTCTGATCATTATTTTCAAATATTTTTTGAGATTTCTCTTCTTTTTTAAGATTATTTGATTGGATTCTAATAATTTTTTCAGCTTCAGCACGACTGATTTTATCTCTATCCATTAATCTCTGAATTTGATTTTCCTTTGAACATTTAATTAACCAAATTTCTGTACATATTGATTCGAATTTTGCTTCAAATAATAGTGGTATCTCTAAAATTAATACCCTATCATTTTTATATTTTATACAGTCCTCAACCATTTTTATTTTAATTAAGGGGTGTAATACACTCTCGAGCCACTTCCTTTTATTCTCATTATTAAATATTATTTTTTTTAAAAATTTAAAATTTATTCGTTCACTGCTTGAGGATTGATCAAGAATTTCCTTCCCAAAATAAGCTATTACTTTTTCATACGTCTCAGGTCTATTACTTAGAATTCTTTTTGAGTAATTATCAGCATTTAATATCTTTAAATTCTTACTATCTGCAATATATTTTGCAATCGTTGATTTCCCCGAAGCTATATTCCCTGTTAAACCTATTCTTTTTTGAGTAATTGATAAATTATCTGTGATAGACATTTTATTAATAGATCAGTGTAAAAAAAATGAACTGGAGTTAATATTAAATTGAAAATTAATAATATGAGTTCTTAATTTGACTTGGTTTGATAATGACGATACCAACATAACACCTGAAGGTTTTTATTTTTCTGGAATTTCAGCTGGGTTGAAAGATTCTAAAAAAAAAGATCTAGGTCTCATATTAGCTCCTGAAAATACTATATGTACTGGATTGTTTACTCAATCAACCGTTAGAGCTGCTTGCGTAGATTTATGTGAACAAAGAATATCTAAAACAGGTAATTTGATAAGAGCGATTTTAATAAATTCTGGTCATGCTAATGCTTGTACAGGAGACTTTGGATTAAGAGATTCCTTGAAGGCTACAAGCAAGGCCGCACAATTATTGGGTCTAAATGATAGCCAAGTGTTAATTTGTTCAACTGGCATTATTGGTGTTCCTATTCCCATATCAAATCTAATAAGTAATTTACCTGTCTTAATTGATAAATTGTCTAATAGTAATTCTAGGGATATCGCAGAAGCAATTTTAACCACTGATCTTACTATTAAAAGATTACTTATTGAGACAGAGATAGAAGGAAGGCGAATCAAAATATTAGGTATTGCAAAGGGATCTGGAATGATTTATCCAAATATGGCTACTATGCTCTCTTTCCTTGTTTGTGATGTGGGAATTGAAAAAAATATTTGGGACTCAATGATAAAAGAAGCCGCTCGAATCTCTTTTAATGCAATATCTGTCGATGGAGATATGAGTACTAATGACTCTTTGATAGCTTTAAATGGAGGAAATAAAATAGATTCTCAATATTTACCTATCATTGAAGAGGGAATAAATATTGTTTGTCAAAGACTCGCTAAGGCTATTGCAAGAGACGGAGAAGGTGCAAATTGTTTAATCGAGGTAAGAGTGGATGGTGCAAAGAATGATTTTGATGCATTGAAAATCGCTAGAAAAATAAGTAGTTCCTCTCTTGTTAAAACAGCAATTCATGGATGCGATCCTAATTGGGGTAGAATAATTTCAGCAGCTGGAAGTTCAGGTGTTGATTTTAATTTGAGTGATGTTGATTTATTTATTGGCGAATATCAGATTTTGAAAGGTGGTGATCTAATTCAATTTGATAAAGAAGAAATATCTTTCTACATAAAATCAAAAATGAAAGGAAAATATCTTGTCTCGGATACAGTTGAAATAATAATACATTTAAATAATGGGAAAGGAATGGGAAGGTCTTGGGGTTGTGATTTATCAAAAAGATATGTTGAGATAAATAGCGAATATACTACATAAGTCTAAATTAACATCAGGGCAGCCGATTATTGATACTCTAAAAACTATGTGATACTAGATTTCAACGAAAATAATTTTTAAAATAAACAACTTATTAAAATATTATTAGCAAGGTTAGCCAGTATTGAAGGTCTATTTTGGAGATATTCAACGTTTGATTGGTTAGTGTACTTTCAGATAATTCTTTTTACAACTTCAAAAAATCTAGAGGAATGATTTGATTTATATCAAGGAATAACATTGTTCCAGCTCCAATAAGTGCTCCAAAAAAACCAGTGAAAAAATAAGTTGATAATTTAAAACCGCTTACTGAAGAGTCTATAGAGCTTCCTTTTGGTGCTTTGTCAACAATTTTTAGGCGCTTATTGGCATTTGGTTGCTTAAGTTGTTGGTGTCGGATAAGGGCTTCGAAATCAGGCATGATACTTGAGATGCTATGGAACAATAAGCAGACCAACCCGTCATTCTCCGGGGGTCTGATCTGCCTAAATCATCTACTGCTTCAAAAACTGTATTGCCAGATGCCTCTGCTTTGTCGAATGCTGATAATAGGGGTATAAATCCATCAAAAACTTTCAGTCCAAATTTTTGAAGAGCTTCTCTAGCTTGAAAGGCAGCTTTTTGCTTCCTTGCATCAACTTTGACAATCAAAACAGCGTGATTCACTTTTAAGGTATTTAATAAATTTGCTAATTCAACTGTTAATTCTACGGATCTTGCTTTAGGAGTAGTTGGGATTATTACCAAATCTGATCCATAAGCCAAGTGTTTTAATTCTTCTTCATCACTACTTGCTTGACCATCTGTAATAACAATATCTGAAGCTCTTGATGCTTTAGCTGCTGCACTTACTGGAAAGATAGGAAAAGGTAGATTGCCTCTGGAGGCATAAGCTAAGGCCGATCTGTTTTTGTCTGCATCAACAATACAAACATTTTTGCCTTGGCGATCCCAAACACTTGCTAAGTGAATACTTGTGCAAGTTTTTGCTACCCCTCCTTTTTGGCCGCAAACAGTAATAAACAATGATTTTAATATTTTTCCTACTTTGGGTAATATTTGATTAATGTCAAGTGAAAATCAAATAAAAAATATAAATAATCAAAATTAATAATATTTTTTTGGTAAGTTTGTAAATGTAGTATTCAAGATTGTATTGAAAAAGAAAATTGGGTTAGGAACTTGGTCATGGGGCAATAAATTTTTTTGGAACTATAATGTTAGTTCGGATGAAGAGCTGTATGAGACTTTTTCTGAGGCGTTAAATCAAGGCTTCTCATTTATTGATACTGCTGACTCATACGGAACTGGAAGTTTATCTGGAAAGAGTGAAGAATTAATAGGTCAGTTTTTGCAAAGAGTAGTTAAGACAAAAAAAAATAACATTAAAATTGCAACAAAATTAGCACCTTACCCATGGAGGATAGGAAGACAAGGGTTTAGCATCCCTTATAAGAAAAGTTTAAATAGACTAAATAATCAATTAGATATTGTTCAGCTCCATTGGTCGACTCAAAGATATAATCCTTGGCAGGATTTTCAGCTTTTAAATAATCTATGTGATTTAATTGATGAAGGATTTCAATTCCAGATTGGTCTATCAAATATTGGGCCTAAAAGATTATTAAAAATAATACATTTTTTAAAAGATAAAAATAAAAGAGTTAGTAGCGTTCAAGTACAGTTCTCTTTACTTTCGCCTAATAATGAAAAACAAAAATATGTAAAAAAAATTTGCGAACAAAATAAAATTGATTTTCTTGCTTATAGCCCTTTGGCTTTTGGGATTCTTTGCCAAGACCCTTCAATGACCCAAAAAGGTAAGAGATCTCTATTAAGAAATTTTATTTTTCAAGCATATGATAAACCAACATTAGATTTGAGAAAAGTAATGAAGGAAATCGCTAAAGCAAGATCAGCTTCCTTAGCACAAGTTGCATTAAATTGGTGCTTTTATAATGGGGCAATACCAATAGTTGGTTTACGCAAAAAAAATCAAGTTCTAGATATTTCTAAGGTATTTAAGTGGAACTTAACTAGGAGTGAATTTGAGACACTTGATAATGCTTCGAAAAATTGTCTTAAAAAAATGCCAGCAAATCCATTCTCAAGTCTATAAATCTGTTTTAATTATTTAGATGCAATATTTTTTCCGTTTTTTACTGAAGATGTACTCCAAAGCTCAGAAGGAAATTTTTCTCCAGTAAATCTGAGAACCTTAGGATTTAAATTAACTAGTAGATCATTTATATTTTTGCTTGAGCTCATTTTAAAAATAAAATTTTTAATACATTAAAAGAATTATGAGTTAATACTCTCGGTATATATACCTATATCTTTACATTAATGTTCTATATTACATATTTTTGAAGCAAAAATTACATGATTTAACAAGATTATTTACGGCCACTTAATTATTTTTTTAGAATTGAAGAGCCCTTCCAGGCTCTCTGTATCATTTGGTTTATAAGGCTGATATAACCCCATCTCCTTTTGATCAAGCAGCAACTGGTGCTGTTTGACGGGAGAAACTAACGATTTTGTTAGCGTTTATGTTTTTGCTCTTGCCGAGCAGGCTTCAGTCATCTTCCTTATACCCCGTCGAAACCATTGCAACCCCAAAAATGGAGCTGAGCGGAATCGAACCGCTGTCCGAAATATCGGTTGAGATCACCTAGTCCAGTTGGACATTTATATTCTGACAGGCAAAATTAATATTGGATAGATATTTCCATATTTTTACAAATTTTATGAATGTTGTTGCATCATCTCCAGAAGGATTGGAGAAACTTCTAGCAAAAGAAGTTTCTGATTTTGGTGGAAAACAAGTAAAAATTTTGAAAAGAAGTGTTTCTTTTAAGTGCGATTTAGCAACATTTTATAGACTTCATTTCTATTCGAGAATTGCTTTTCGCTTTTACAGAGAGGTTTCACGTTTTCCATGCTCGGATAAAAACAGCTTATATAAAGGTATTCAATCTTCTTTTGATTGGATGAAGTGGCTTCCAACTAATAAAAGTTTTTGTGTACAAGTAACAGGTAAAAATTCATTTTTAAGACATACTCATTTCACAGCTTTACAAGTTAAAAATGCGATTATTGATTTACAAAAAAAATTTTTAGGTTCTAGATCAGATATCTCTATTAAAAATCCTTACTTAATAATTCATTTGCATCTTAATAATGAAGAAGCCATTCTAAGTTTACAAAGTACTTTTGAGAGCTTACATAAACGAGGATATCGACCACTTATGGCTGATGCTCCTCTTAAGGAAAATTTAGCTGCAGGACTGTTACAAATTACTGAGTGGGAAGGAAAAACCCCTTTAATAGATATTATGTGTGGATCAGGAACTCTATTAATTGAAGCTATATCTCAGTATTTAAGGATTCCAAACTTAACTAGAAAAAATTATCTTTTTGAAAATTGGATTGATTTCAAAAAAGATATTTTTACATCAGAAAAATTGAAATTAATGAATAATGATTTGGGAGATTTAAAAATATCCAAGGTCATGGGATGTGAAATTGATATTGATATCCTTGAACAAGCTAAAAAGAATATTTCTTTAGCAGGTTTAGAAAATTATATTGAATTGCATAATATGGATTTCTCTAATCTAACTATTAATGATGAACCAGGAATTATATTGTGCAATCCTCCCTATGGCAGAAGAATTGGAGATGAACACGAATTAATTGATTTATATTCTAAATTAGGAGATTTTTTAAAGCAGAATTGTTCTGGCTGGACCTTTTGGTTGTTAAGCGGCAATCCTAAACTTACTAAATATTTAAAGATGAAGGCAAGCTTAAAAATACCTATAAATAATGGTGGGATAGATTGTAGATGGATTAAATATTTAATTAATTAAATTTATTTCTTTCCTAAAACAGCTTTAGTGGTTTTCCCTAATCCTTCTAAAGTTTGTGGTAAGTAAGGACCCTTAACAAGCTTTCCTCCAAGTTTTAGACTTAAACCTGCTAGAAATAAATCAATTAATATTAATAATAATAAATTGTATTGAGGCTCCCAAGTATTGAATGCGTCAAGAAAAAGATAGGAAATTATATGTATGGTTATTAGCACCATTAATAATAAAATTGCTCCAATAGCAATAAATACCCCTCCACTAATCAATCGTCTTTTTTCCCTGTCAACTTCTTTTAGAGCAATTCTTACATGTAAGTCCATTACTGAACTAGCAATGGCAGAAAGTCTTGAGGCTGCGCTTGCAAAATTTTTGTTCTTGGATTTATCCATCACTTTTTACCACTTGAAATGATGCTACCAATTAAAACACCAATGCTTGCTGCTATAGCAATAGATAATATAGGTTTTTTTCTGATTGGGCGTTCAATTTTTGGTCTTAATGTTTTATTTAATTCGTCAAGTAATTCTTCTAATTGACTTTCTATAGGTTCAATATGTTCTCCTATCTCCAAATTGTTAGCTTGAATGGAGTCTATTATGTCAAATAATTGTTGTTTAATACCTGCTGAGGACTTTCCAGTATGATTTGAAATTATATTGACTAGATCGTCAATTTTTCCTTTGGAGGTTTCAATAGTTTGCTTAGCAATAGAGGGCCATTTTTCTTGTATTAAAGGTATTAAGCCATCAAGTTTTTCAGTCAACCATTTATCTGATAGATTTTCTATCTCAGGCAGTTTATTATTTTCTTTCGTTTCATCGGTATCTTTTGGAGGATGAAAAGTTTCCATTAATCAAGATTAATTTATCTTTACATTAATCCCTATTAACTGAATTTGAAACCCTTATATATATTTTCTGGAAAAAATAAAAAACTAAAACATATAAAAGTTTATTTACATTTCTAGTATCTTTTTTCTTAGTGTAATAAGGTTTTGTTAAGCTTATTTTGTTTAAAATTAACTTCTTTATCATGTATATCACTTTTGCGACTCTCTTTTTTGCTTCAAGAACTATACCAACCGATTTTGGATTAATAGCTGCTGCAATAGCTGGAGCTGGAAGTCTAATATTAATTGCTTTAAGATTTGTTCCTGATTCAGGCAATTAAATATCATAAATTTTTATTATTAGTAAAATCTTTAAATAATACATAATTAAAAATTTTATTTACAAGTTATCTAATGAATAGATGGACTTTACTTAAGCATGAAAAAATAAATAACAAAATACTTGATATTCACTACGACTTTTTACTTGAGAATGGACAAGATTGTAAAACTTGGAAATTATTAATTTTTCCAGAACTTGATGGCGTATCAGTTGATATTGTTGAACATTCAAATCACCGTTTAATTTGGTTGACAATAGAAAATAAGCTCTTAACAAACAATAGGGGTTATGTTCAAAGGGTTGATAATGGAATATTTAAACCACTTGGAGTTGATATTAATAGTAATAATTTTACGATAATTCTTAAAGGTAAGTCCATTAATGGATTGTTTAAAAAGAATGCTAACTTATGCCAGCTAGTTTCCTTGAATTAATAAATATATATTAATCTTAATATTTCTATTGAGATTTTCTATAAATTCGTTATTCTTACTTAGCTATTGAGACTTAAGATTGGTACACATCAATCAAGTCGAGTTTGAAAATTTTAAGTCTTTTGGTGGAACTGTAAAAGTTCCATTAGAAGAAGGTTTTACTGTAGTAACCGGTCCTAATGGATCTGGTAAAAGTAATATTCTTGATGGTATTTTGTTTTGTTTAGGATTAGCTAGTAGTAGAGGTATGAGGGCGGAAAGATTACCTGATTTAATAAATACATCAAAAGTAAAAGAGGGAAAGTCTTCTGAAACATCTGTTTCGGTAAAATTTCATATTGGGGATTGGTCTCCAAGAGTGAATATAAAAGATTTAGATATTAATGAGGATGAATTATCCTTTTCTCAAGGACAAAAGGAATGGACTGTATCTCGAAAATTGAAATTAATGCCTGGAGGTTCTTATGCTTCAACATACTTCTCAGATGGTAAATGTTGTACATTGCAGCAAATACAGAAACTTTTAAGAGATATTAGGGTGGATCCTGAGGGTAGTAATGTCGTTATGCAAGGCGATGTTACAAGGATCGTATCTATGAGTAATAAAGAAAGGAGAAATTTAATTGATGAACTTGCTGGAGTTGCATTATTTGATAGCAGAATCGAACAAACACATTTAAAACTTAATGATGTTTATGAAAGACAGGAAAGATGTGAAATACTTAAGAATGAATTAGAATCTAATAAAGTAAAGCTTGAAAAAGAATGTCAAAAAGCAAAAAAATATAAGGCTCTTAAAGAGAAATTAAATAATTTAAATGAAATTAAAAAAGTCTTTTTATATAACAATCAATTACAAAGATTAAAAGAGATTAATAAAAAAGAACTGGATTATGAAAATAAGCAAAATATTTTTAAAAAAGATTTGAAACAATTGGAAAAAGAAGTAGAAGTTTTGATTAATGCATTGAAAGTAATAGTTGCAGATCTAAAAGGAAAAGGTGAAGATGAATTGATTCAAGTTAATTCTGAGATTGGAAGTATTAATACTAATTTAAGAGAATTAGAGAGATTATCTGAACTTAACAAAAATGAAGGTCTTAAATTAAAGGAAAATAGAGATAAAATTGCAGTTTCTAAAAGAAATATTGAAATTGATAAGAAAAATTTAAAAAGTTTTGATGAGAATAAATTAGTTGAATTGGAAGAGGAGATAAAAAATTTATCTAATACCCATAAATTATCAAGAAAAAAACTATCTGAGGCTGCAGATGAATCTGGTGAATTTTCTAAGAAAAATTTAGAAATAAATAATGAAATTGATAATATAAAAAAAATAATTGAGCCACTTGTAAATAAACAAAGAGTAATTGAAGAAGAAATACTTGAAAATAACACACAAAGAGATGAGATTTCTTCACAAATCAAATTATTGACAGTAGATAAAAATAGCTTGATCAAATTTGACTCAAGTCAAGACATAGAGATTAAAGACCATACTCACAAATTAAAAAATATAAAATCTAAAATAAGTAATTGTAAATCTGAGATAAATGTTCTAACAAAAACTGTTGATAGATTGGGTTATGAAAGATTAAAAATTGAAAAAGATTTATCTAAACTTGAAAGTCGTAAAGAAACTTTAAATGAGACTAGGGGTTCATTCGCTTTAAGGATTCTTCTCGAGGCGGGCCTTGAAGGTATTCACGGATATGTAGCTCAATTAGGAGAAGTAAAAGAAAAATATCGATATGCTCTTGAAATTGCTGCTGGGAGTAGATTAGGACAAATTGTAGTTGATAATGACTTTGTTGCTTCTAAAGCAATTGATATTCTTAAGAGAAAAAAAGCGGGTAGATTAACTTTTCTTCCGCTCAATAGATTAAAAAAGTCTAGTAATAATTTTTCTACTGCAAGATTTGAGATGAAAGATTCGGAGGGTTATGTAGATAAGGCTATCAATTTAATTGATTATGAAGATATTTACAGTGATGTTTTTAATTATGTATTTGGAGATACTAAAGTTTTCACTGATTTAGATAGAGCAAAGAATGTCAAAATTAAAACAAGAATTGTCACTTTAAGTGGAGAGCTACTTGAAAGTACTGGTGCAATTACTGGAGGAAGTAAATTAAATAGAGAATTAATTTTTAGATTTGGTTCTAATGATGATATTGATGAAATTAGTCCTTTTAAAAAACGTTTGTTAGAAATTAACGAATCAATTGAGATTGCAAATAATGAGCTTAAAAACAAAAATCTGTTATTAGAGAATCTTCTTCTTAATCAAAGAGAATTAAATGAAATTTTTGTCTCTATAAAAAAAGAAATAGATTTGAATCATAAATCTATGCAATTAGTTGAAAATAAAATTCAGACGAATTTGTTGAGATTGAAGAAATTAAATGATAAGAATAATTTATTGAAAGATAACTTAGATAAAGTTCTGAATGATTCTCTTCCTCATCAAAATAAGTTAAAACAATATGAACAGAATCTTATCAAAATTAATGAAAATCACCAGAATTCTTCTTTACTCTCAATCAATAAAGATTTTGAGGGGGTTGACTTTGAATTGGAACAATTAATTAAAAAAAGAAATTTATTATTAGAACAAAAAAATAATTTAGCATTAAATGAAGAAAGGATTTGTCACGAGCAGAAATTAATTTTATTAAAAGAGAAAAATCTTGTTGACTCTATAAAAGAACTTGCAACATCGCATCAGGATTGGATCGTTAAGAAAAATGATTTGAAAAAGGAATTATTAAATCTAGAGTCACAGAAAAATAACCTAGAGCAAAATTTAGGAGTAATGAGGCGTAAAAGAGATGAGTTGAACTCAAAAATATCAAATAATAGACAAGAACAAAATGAAATATCATTAAAATTAGATTATTTAAAAAGAGATATTGAAAGTCTTGCTGGGGAAAAAAGAAATGAAACTATAAAACTTCAAGAATATAGAAAAATCCTCCCAGATCCTTTACCAGATTTAAATGAATATTCATATAAAAACATAGAAGAATTGCAAGTAGAAATATTATCTTTAAATTCGTCTTTAGAAAGTTTGGAGCCAGTGAATATGCTTGCTTTGGATGAATTAGCAGAACTTGAAGACAGATTGAATGCTCTAGTTGAACGCTTACATATTTTATCTAATGAGAGATCAGAATTATTATTAAGAATTGAAACTGTTTCAACGATGCGTCAAGAAGCATTTATGGAGGCTTTCGTCGCAGTAGATAAACACTTTAGAGAAATATTTGCAATGCTTTCAGATGGGGACGGATTTCTGCAGCTTGAAAATAAGACTACTCCTTTAGATGGAGGATTAACATTAGTTGCTCATCCTAAAGGAAAAAATGTGAGAAGACTAGCCTCAATGTCAGGAGGAGAAAAGTCGTTGACTGCATTAAGTTTTTTATTCGCTCTTCAAAAATATAAACCATCTCCTTTTTACGCATTGGATGAGGTTGATAGTTTCTTAGATGGTATAAATGTTGAAAGATTATCAAAGCTAATTACTTCTCAGTCTTCAAATGCACAATTTATTGTAGTAAGTCATAGACGTCCTATGATTAATGCATCAATGCGAACTATTGGGGTTGCACAAGCGAAGGGTTCCCATACACAAGTAATTGGGTTGCCAAATGCTGCTTAAACTCACTATTTTAAATTTTTACGTCAGAATATTAAAAACTGATTTATGAGTTTGTCTAACATTTCCGCTAATAACGATCCACTGAAAACAATTCCTAGTGATCGTTTATGGCTGCGTTCTGAATTAATGGGGACACAGGTCATTACAACTGATACTGGCAGAAGACTTGGAGTCGTAGGGGAAGTGGTAGTCGATATTGATAGGAGAGAGGTGGTTGCTCTTGGCCTTAGAGATAATCCTTTAACAAGATTTTTGCCTGGATTGCCTAAATGGATGCCTCTAGAGAGTATTAAACAAGTAGGAGATGTAATACTTGTTGATTCTCTCGATTCTTTAAATGATAATTTTACTCCTGAAAGGTATAGTAAGGTTATTAATTGCCAAGTCATAACAGAATCAGGCGAATTACTTGGAAGGGTTCTTGGGTTTTCATTCGATATTGAAACTGGAGAACTTATTTCATTAGTGATGGGAGCGATTGGAGTTCCTTTATTAGGAGAAGGCGTTTTAAGTACATGGGAAATACCAGTAGATGAAATTGTTAGTAGTGGAACAGATAGAATAATTGTTTATGAAGGAGCTGAAGAAAAATTAAATCAATTAAGTAGCGGATTTCTTGAAAAACTTGGAGTAGGCGGATCTTCCTGGGATAATAGAGAATATAGTAAGTATTCATCTAATTTAGTTCCAGTAGAGAATCAATTACTCTCGGGTTCAGAAACAGAAAAAAATAATTATCTTTTAGAAGAATCTAAAGAGAACGAATACAACTATGAAGATAGCTATGAGGATGAAATGGAATATGTTGAGGTTGATAATTCTCAAGATAATACTCAAGGTAAAAAGAAACTTTACTTGGAGAATGATGATTATCTTGATGAAAGAAAAAGAGATAGGGAATCGAAGAGGAGAAATATTATTGATAATGATTTAGATCAAACAAATAAAAAAAGAATTAGTTCAAGAAAACTAGCTTCAAAAAGACCCGTTGAGCAAGTTAAAGATACTTTAGATATTGAACCTATTGATACTAAGGAAAAATCATCAATTGATAATCAAGCTTTAAACTTAAATGAGATAGATGACCCATGGTAAAGATTAATTTGTTATTGTTTTTAAAATCAAATTAGATAATTTTTTTACAGCTCCCTTTTTACCCCTTATCTTTAATAAATTAAATTTTTGTTCTGATAAAATGTTTTTTTCATTTAATAAATAAATAGCTTCATCTGCAATATCTTTTGGTGAAATTATGCCAATCCTTTCTGGAATAATTTGTTTATTTGTTTTTATATTTGGCCAAGCAAAGAATTTATTATTTTTTAAATACCATCTTTTAATTATAAAAGTTTGTATTCTATTGAGTAAGGTAATTTTTCCTATAATCCCAAAGATTCCATCCCATGCATTCATAGCATTTAAGTGTTGTGTAGGTAAAACAACAATCATAGGAAGATTTATTGCAGCTAATTCAGCAGTATTAGCTCCTACTGTTGTTAGAGCAAGTTTACATTGACTCAAAATATTTTGATTAGAATTTTGGTTTAGGATAAAGATTTTTGTATTTTTACAAGTTTCTAAAACATAATCAAAAATAGAATTCTCAATTTTCTTTATGGATTTTATGTTAGAGGAGTAATGTTTAGTGATTGGA
>CACNWH010000009.1 GCA_902624105.1 uncultured Prochlorococcus sp.
AAACGTTTTCTCATGACGATCGCCGTTGGAAGCGCACCACAAAGAGGATGGTTTGATGTCCTTGACGACTGGTTAAAGCGCGACCGGTTTGTATTTATTGGTTGGTCCGGATTATTACTTCTACCATGTGCATTTTTATCGATTGGTGGATGGTTTACCGGTACAACTTTTGTAACCTCATGGTACACACATGGAGTAGCAAGCTCCTACCTTGAAGGTTGTAATTTTTTAACAGCAGCTGTTAGTACCCCTGGAGATGCCATGGGTCATAGTCTTCTGTTTTTATGGGGTCCTGAAGCCCAAGGTAGTTTTGTAAGATGGCTACAACTTGGTGGTCTTTGGAACTTCGTTGCATTACACGGAGTATTTGGTTTAATAGGCTTTATGCTTCGTCAATTTGAAATTGCAGGGCTTGTTGGAATTAGACCCTACAACGCACTAGCATTTTCAGCTGTAATTGCAGTATTTACAAGTATTTTCCTAATTTATCCCTTAGGACAACATAGTTGGTTCTTTGCACCCTCATTTGGTGTTGCTGCTATTTTCCGTTATATCTTGTTTATTCAAGGTTTCCACAACATTACTCTTAATCCATTTCACATGATGGGTGTAGCTGGAATCCTTGGTGGTGCATTATTATGTGCTATTCACGGAGCAACAGTTCAAAATACTCTTTACGAAGATTCAAGTATTTACACAGATGGAAAAGTTCAAAGTACTACTTTTAGAGCTTTTGATCCTACTCAAGAAGAAGAGACTTATTCAATGATCACAGCGAATAGGTTTTGGAGCCAAATATTTGGTATCGCTTTTTCTAACAAGCGTTTCCTTCACTTCTTAATGTTGTTTGTTCCTGTTATGGGAATGTGGACTTCATCAATTGGTATTGTTGGACTTGCACTTAATCTTAGAGCTTATGACTTTGTAAGCCAAGAAATCCGTGCAGCAGAAGATCCAGAGTTTGAAACTTTCTATACAAAAAATATACTTTTGAACGAAGGTATGAGAGCATGGATGTCATCTGTGGATCAGCCACACGAAAATTTTGTATTCCCTGAGGAGGTTCTTCCACGTGGAAACGCCCTTTAATAATTTACTAAGAGCTCCTAACCAGAGTATTGAAGAAACTGGTTACGCTTGGTATGTAGGTAACGCCAGATTAATTAATTTATCTGGTCGTTTACTTGGAGCTCACATCGCACACTCTGGTCTAATAGTATTTTGGGCTGGTGCAATGATGCTTTTTGAAGTTAATCACTTCACTTTTGATAAGCCTATGTGGGAACAAGGCTTAATATGTATGCCTCATGTAGCTATGTTTGGCTACGGAATAGGCCCTGGTGGTGAAGTTACTGATATTATGCCTTTCTTTCAAGCAGGAGTTGTTCATTTAATAGCTTCCGCAGTGCTTGGATTCGGAGGGATTTATCATTCATTAGCTGGTCCTGAAAAACTTGAGCAAGATTTCCCATTCTTTTCAACCGATTGGAGAGATAAGAATCAGATGACAAATATCCTTGGATATCATTTGATTGTACTAGGAGTTGGAGCACTTGCTTGGTCTCTAAACTGGTGCTTCATCGGTGGTGCTTATGACACATGGGCTCCTGGTGGCGGTGAAGTCAGACTTATAAATCCAACTTTAGACCCTCGCATAATTCTTGGATATCTATTTAGATCACCTTGGGGAGGATCTGGTTCTATTATCGGTGTCAACTCTATGGAAGACATCGTTGGTGGACATGTGTATGTTGGTGTAACTGCTATTATCGGTGGCATCTTCCACATTTTTACAGAACCATTTGGTTGGGCAAGAAGAGCTTTTATTTGGAATGGTGAAGGTTTACTTAGTTACGCTTTGGGCGGAATTTGTGTTGCGAGTTTTATAGCTTCAACATTTATCTGGTTCAACAATACTGCTTATCCTTCAGAATTCTATGGTCCTACAAACGCGGAAGCTTCACAGGCTCAAAGTTTTACTTTCCTAGTTAGAGACCAAAGAATAGGAGCAAATGTTGGTTCAACAATGGGACCTACAGGACTTGGTAAATATCTCATGAGATCACCTACAGGAGAAATTATCTTTGGTGGAGAAACAATGAGATTTTGGGACTTTAGAGGTCCATGGTTAGAGCCACTTAGAGGTCCTAACGGATTAAGTCTTGAAAAAATCCAAAATGATATTCAGCCTTGGCAAGTAAGAAGAGCTGCTGAATATATGACTCATGCTCCTAATGCTTCAATCAACTCTGTTGGTGGAATTATTACTGAGCCTAATGCTGTTAACTTTGTTAACTTAAGACAATGGTTAGCTGCTGCTCAATTCTTCTTAGGCTGGTTTACTTTCATAGGTCATCTATGGCATGCTGGACGAGCTAGAGCTGCTGCTGCTGGTTTCGAAAAAGGTATCGACAGAAATGACGAGCCCGCATTAGAGATGCCAGATCTAGATTAAAAATTTTTTAATCACTAAGAAAACCCCTGTTTAGCAGGGGTTTTTTCATGCCATAATTCCTTCTTCAAGTAGTTCTTTTCTTAGCCAAGGTAAACTTAAACCCATAACATTACTAAAACATCCATCTATCTTCTCAATAAATTTGCCACCTTTCCCCTCTAATGCAAATCCTCCTGCACAATTTAGAGGTTCAAGACTATCAACATACTTTGCTATTTCTTCATTTTGTAATTTTGAAAAAAATATTTTAGAACTTATAGTTTTTTTCACCTCCTTTTTTAAAATGAGTTTTTTGCCATCTTTTATCAATTCACAAAATAAAAGTGTATGTCCCGTATGTAAGGAACCATAACTTGCTGACATCTCTAACCACCTTTGATATGCAACTTCTTTATCCTTTGGCTTTCCCAAGGCCTTACCTTGAAATTCAAAAACTGAATCACATCCAAGTATCTCAAAAGATGTAAGTTTTAAATTTTCATTTAAATTAATTTCTTTTATTTTATTTTTAATTACTTCAGCTTTTGAAAAGGACAATCTAAGTGCCAAATCTTTTATATTTTTTTCAATGACTAAAGACTCATCAAAAAAGCTCGACAATTGAATAAACTTTATATCTGAATTTTTTAGTAGATTTTTCCTTGAGATAGAGGTTGAAGCTAGAATTAACACGATTAACTAAATTAATTTATAGTTTAATATTCAGCCTAATAAATATAAAATTAGTTATCAATTTAAATATGGATTACACGGAAAAATTAAACACCAAAAATAAGCCCATTATGGTTCTTGGAACATCTAGTGGGGTAGGAAAGTCAATTACTGTTATAGCTATTTGCAGAATTCTAAGAGATTCAAACGAAAACCCAGTACCTTTTAAAGGACAAAATATGAGTAACAATGCATGGGTAGATTTGGAGGGAGGAGAAATGGCTTTTTCTCAAGCAATTCAAGCATTCGCCTCAGGGAAGATCCCTTCATCAGAAATGAATCCTATTTTACTAAAACCTCAAGGGGACTCAACAAGCGAGGTAATTCATCTTGGGAAAAGTGTAGGAATTACATCAGCAAGAAATTACTATCAAAATTGGTTTCAGTCAGGATGGGAAATAATAAAAAAAGGATTATCTAAAATTATTGAGAAGAATTATAATTGTCGATTAGTAGTTGAAGGTGCAGGAAGTCCTGTTGAAATGAATTTAATACATAGAGATCTGACTAACTTAAGGATTGCAAAATATCTTGAAGCAAATTGTATTTTAGTTGCAGATATTGAGAGAGGAGGGGTATTTGCTCAAATAATTGGAACATTAGAACTTTTGAAACCAGAAGAAAAAAAACTGATAAAAGGTATAATAATAAATCGGTTTAGAGGTGATATTTCTTTATTTGAAGAGGGGAAAAAATGGATTGAGAAAAGAACAAAAATTCCAATATTGGGAATACTTCCATCTTTAAATGAGAATTTCCCTCCTGAAGATTCTCTGGATCTTTTGGAGAGAAAAACAGCTACCAAAAATCCAGACTTAGAAGTTGGAATAATAAAATTTCCATCAATAAGTAACTTTTCAGATTTAGACCCTCTTGAAAACGAAGAGGGAATAAAATTAAGCTGGGTTAAAAATAGTCAAAATCTCGATAAGTTTGATGTAATTATTCTGCCTGGAAGCAAACAAACTATTAAAGATATTACTTTTCTCAAAGAGACCAGACTTATAAGTTCCATACTTGACTATTCAGAGAAAAATGGAAATATTTTTGGTATTTGTGGCGGATTACAAATGCTTGGAGAATATTTAGAAGATCCATATTCAAAAGAAGGATTGGCATCTTCCCATAAAGAATCAATTAAAGGTATTGGGATACTTCCTTTAAAAACAATTTTTCAAAAAAGAAAAACTACTAGAAGAATAATATGTGACGCCACTTGGCCTTGTTCTACAAAAATTGAAGGATTTGAAATCCATAATGGTGTTACTGAAATCATTAAAAAAGAGGGAGAAGAAAAATTAAAAAATATCTTCAGACAAAATCAACTTGGTTGGTATATTGATAATAATAAGAAAGGATCAATTGCTGGTAGCTATGTACATGGGATATTTGATAACGATCAATGGAGGATAAATTATCTTAATTTAATAAGAGATAAAAAAGGAATTCAAATATTAGACAAAAACCATAAACCATATAAAATTAAGCGTGAGGCAATTATTAATAATCTCGCTAATCAATTTAAAAAACACATTAATATTTCACTTTTATTAAATTGAAGAAAAAAAAACTAACAATTCATTGGCCAAATAATTTAATTACCATTGCAGAAGAAGGGGAAGACTGGTTTTTAAAAGCACAAATGGCTAATTTAGAAATTCCTACTGGGTGTTTGTTTGGAAGTTGTGGAGCATGTGAAATTGATGTAAATGGAGAAACTGTTAGACCATGTATAAAAAATATTGAATATAAAAATAATGATCTTCTTAATATTGAGTTCACATCTGATCCTTTTTGGTGAAAATATATGTTTAACTAAAAACTATGATTATTTGTAATGAATGAAATTCAAAACTTTTTTCTTAATGTAAAAAATTTAATTTAAGACAAAATCTATACTTCTTATAATCAAAAAGCTATCCAATATATGGAATACAGACAGCATTAGAATAATATATATCAACTGATTTTCCTTGATTAGAAGAATATCTCAATGCTAATAAAGACTTAAAAGATGAATCCTTAATAAATTGAGGTATTTATTTCAGAAATAAGAATCAGATTTTAAAATTTTATGCTCAAGATAAGCGGCAAGGATAGGATTTGCATCCACAAACAATTGAAACATCTAAACAATTCCGAATAATTCGGTTTTAAACATTCAGTCAACTAATCTATCGGTAAATTTTAGTAAATATAAATAATAAATTTCAAGTGGATGTTTAATCAATCCCATCCAGCACTTTTCATGAGTTTAATTGCTTGAGAGTTAAGATCTCCAAGTTGCTCTACAGTGACAGTATCAGGTGTAAAGCCACCAAAGTTCTGGACAATTGGATTCTGATTAACTTCTTTTAAAGGGTGTTCAAAGGTTGGAGCAGCAATACCTTTACTTCCTTTAGGTGAAGCTAAATACTCGAGCAATTTAATAGCTTCTGATTTATTTCTTGAGTATTTTGCAACTCCACCAGCACTTATATTCACATGAGCAGGATTAGGAGTTAGAACATTTACTCTTTTTGCATATAAAGAATCTCTCCTTCCATTTACGCCAGCAAGCATTCTTGCTACATAATAATGATTAACAATACCTACTCCACAATTTTTCTTAGCGACAGCTCTGACAATTGCAATATCTCCAGGAAAAAATGGTTGAGAAACATTTGAAATCATGCCATTAAGCCAATTTTTTGTAGCTTCATCTCCTTTATTAGCTATTTGGTTAGCAACTAGTGATTGATTATAAGGACTTTTTCTATTTCTCAAACAGACTTTTCCTTTAAGCGAGGGATCTGCCAAATCCGTGTAGTCCTTAATCTTGTTAATATCAACAACCTTAGGATTAGCGACAAGAACTCTTACTCTTCTTGTTAAAGCAAACCACTCATTTCCTGGATCTCTTAAATCTGAGGGGACATCATTTTTCAAGCTTGCAGAATCAATTGGTTGAAGTAAATTAGCTTTTGCGGCATTAGTTATTCTTGCGGCATCTACTAATAAAATTACATCAGCTTGTGAATTTTTGCCCTCTCTTTTAAGTCTCTCTATCAGAGATATTCCAGCAGCTTCAATTAGTCTTACTTTTATACCCGTTTCTTCGGCAAATCTTTTAAAAACGATCCTATCGGTATTGTAATGTCTGCCTGAATATACTTTTACTTCTTTTTGAGTAGAGTTTGCAGGAGTATTAAAATTAAATAAAATAGGGAATGTTAAAGCTGAAAAGAAAAATTTTTTTAGTTTTTTCACTTTTAATATTGATATCTATGGTTACTTTATCTCTATCTTAAGAAATAGAAATTTAAAAGATATTTTACTTACACATCAATGTATCATTTCTACCATTATTAAATGAATTATTTAACTTGTCCTTTACTTCTTGATGAAGAAATTAAGATATTAAAAACCAATTTATCTGCAAAGGAAAGTGATTGGGAAGACGGGAAGAAGACAGCTGGCAGTCTCGCCTCAAAGGTAAAAAACAATTTGCAATTAAATAGAAATTCAGATATCTCGAAGAAGAATGCTGGATTTATAGTAAAAAAACTCCTAACCAATACACTAATTAAAAGTTTTGCCCTTCCTAAAAAGATACACGGTATTATGTTTACAAAATCTTCAAAGGGCATGAAATATGGACGTCACGTTGATAATGCCTATATGTCGTCTGGAAGAGCAGATTTATCATTCTCAATTTTTCTAAATAAAAAAAATTCCTATAAAGGTGGTGAGTTGGTTGTTGAGAATATAAATACTGAAAATAAATTTAAACTTAATCAAGGCGAAATTATTATTTATCCAAGTACATATCTACATTCAGTAGAGGAGATAATTAATGGTGAAAGATTAGTTTGCGTTGGATGGATAGAAAGCTATGTCAAAAGTATTGAAGAGAGAGAATATCTTTTTGATATTGATGCTGGTGCGAGAGGGATACTCGCAAAATATGGGAGATCAGATGAATTAGATTTAATTTTCAAATCTTACTCGAATTTACTAAGAGTTTTAGGCAATTAAGAGAATCATATGTTACAGCCAATAGATAATTGAATTAAGAATTACTAAAATGTTTATTATAAAAGTTTTAAGTTAAAAATGCCTAAAAAAAGTTCTATAGCAATGTTTATCGCTGCAACAAGCGCAATTGCTATCGCATCAACAGATAGTAATGCTTTAAAAGCAGGAGAGGGCGATTTAGGGGGAACTAAAGAATGGAATACAGATATGCCTTTAAATGCAGATTTCATACTTGATGAAGAAGCTCAAAGATTAGCCGACGAAGCCAAAGCTTCCAGTACATGTATTCCTATTGGAGAAGGTGAAAACTGCTGGTAAAGATATAAAATAAATTTTTAAGAAAAAAGAGCCATATTATGGCTCTTATTTTATTCAAATATAAAAAAAAGGCCTCATGTTGAGGCCTAAAATTAAGTGTGTAAGAGAATAAATTTAGAAACTAAATGTAGTTTTTACACCAATACCAGTTTCAGATTCAGTAGTACCCGCGTTGTCCTTACTGTAATAGAAAGGAGTTAGAGTGATACCATCTGCATAATTGTAAGTGTAAAATACTTCATACATTGTTAAAGATTCAGCATCATTCTCTGCAGATGGTTCTTTAGAACCTAACGCAGCACCAAGAGTACCATCACCTACTTCATCCCACTGTAATCCAACGAAATAATGAGATGTTTCATCATTGTTTGTACCAGTGACAGAATTATCATGGTTATTTTCAAAACCAACACTTACTGATGGGAAACTACCTAAATCTGGTGAGATGAAAGCATTTAAACCAGTACTTTGAGTTTGACCAGTAGCAGCATTATCTATGTTTGCAAATGAAACGGAGACTCCATAAGAATCACCATAATAAGAAACTTGAACACCACCTGCATCTCGTCCATTATTAGATAAGAGACCAACTTCTCCAGCTGCCATACCTTGACCCTCATAAGCGAGAGCAACGTTAAGTCCGTTATCGAAAGCGAAACTCATACCAGCTGCAGTACCAAATCCCATATCTACATTCGCGGCTGAAACACCACAATCACTGAATGTATCAGCGACGCCTCCATAAACACATGCTGTGTTATATAGATTGCTTCCAGATGCTCCATTTCCTGAGGAGAAGAATCCTGTTACTCTATCGCTTAGAGCGTTTGTATAGGTAACAGTATCAACCTGTAAATCGTTGGCTTGATTAGTTATGTCTAATTCAGGGAAAAGGCCGTTAGTTGTACCAGCATTTAGTACAACATCTAATGAATCATTTCCTGTAAAACTACTTGAAAAAGCAGCTTCAAAGTCATAAACCATTGCCAATTCCTGCTCTACAGCATTTTCACCATCAATTGTTGCTAAAGCAAAATTTGATGTGAATTCTGCAATTGTAGTTGCTGAAAAAGTATCTACATCAAAGTCATTATTACTTTGATTAGAACTAGCTCCTTCACCGCCAGCAAGAAGAGGATTCTTGCTTGAAAGAGGTTTGAAAGTATCAATAGATACTTCAACTGTATCTTGAGTGTAATTAGTTACATCTCTAAAATTAGATTCGTTAGCATTAGCTACTACCGGAGCAAAGAGCCCAAGTGCTGCAGGTGCTAGAAGTAATTTCTGAAATAATTTCATTGTACTTCTCACAATTTAGAACTTAAATGTAGTAGCAACTACTGCACCGAAAACATCATCGTCTGTGTTTGCAACTGAATTCACATCTGTACCTCCGAAGATACCAGGTGTTATTTCAATTGAATCATTTGGTCTGAATGAGTAGTAAAGTTCCCAAATAAATGGATCCGTGTCATCAGTTGAACCATCTGTATGATCTGTACCTTTAATTGGTTGACCAAAAGCAACACCAACAGTGTCATCTGCTTGGAACATATCTGTCCAGTTTAAAGCGACAGAATAACCATTACCATCTTTGAAACCATTGTCGGTGTCATAAGAAGTTGAATCAAAACCAACTGATACAGTTGGGACTGCTGAATCTAGTTCACTAGGTCTCCACCATGCTCTTAAAGCAAGTCCAGTAGTATCTACGCCTTGGTTAGCTGCAGCAGTTGAGAAGTAGTTAGCTCCACCTGTGTAACCAAGGTTTTGAGTTGTATAGGTAGCTGATACATGATAGTTGTCAGCAGTGTATGCACCCATTATGTTGATCTTACTTCTATCAGTTTCAGTGAGAATACCATTTGTATCATCACCACCTTGAGAATTAAGAGTAATACTTGAAGCGAAACCGTTATCACCTACATACTTTAGACCAGCACCAACAGAAGTACTAGCACCAAAAGCAGTTCCGTGACCACCAAATCTAAATGCCTTTAAAAGCTTAGGCTTATACACGGATGGTGCAGCAGCTAACATGTAATAGTTTTCGATCCTTGGGCCGATAGTAGCAGTTACTTTATCTGAGACTGGGAAAGTATACCAAATTTTGTCAACATGAATATCATTTGTGTTATCAGTTGTTTCGTTATGGTAAGTTGCAAACTTTTGCTCAAAGTTTTCACCGTCTCCACCACCTGCTTTTAATCTTACGTATAAATTGTCATCACCAGTGAAACTAGTGTTTAAATTCATTTGATAGACATAGCTGAGAGTAACAGCTTCTGAACCAGGTGTAGTGTCTGTACCAGTTGCATATGCATCTGTGATGTTATCTACAGCACCAAGGATGAATACAGCCTTACCATCCATTGTGGTTGTATCAGAGAAAGAACCAGCTTCGAATTCATTCATTCTAGCTTCGATGCCATCAATACGACCTCTTAGTAGTGCAAGTTCGCTTGAGAATTCATCAATAAGTGTTCTTTCAATATTAGAAACTTCAGCTACGTCTCCTAAGCAAGAATTGACGATAGATGCAGCTTCAAAACGTGTTAATGCCTTATCGTTAACATTAATATCGCAACCTCTTGATTTAACAAGATCTTTAATGGACTGATGAGCCCAATCTCCTGGCTGGATATTTAAGTAGTTGTTTGTAAATCCTGAAGATTTTGAGCTATTAGAATAGCTATTCATATCTTCGAGATTGATATCAGTTGCTTGCGCGCCAAGTGGAGCAATCATGCTCACAGCAGCACCTGCAACCAACAGTTGTTGGAAGAGTTTCATTTTACCTCACACAAAATAACCCTAATTAGGGGTACAAACATAATAATGGGATTCATTTGAAACTGCTAGAGACAAAAGATTCGTCAACATGTATATTTTTATACAGGCATTTTGCTTTATTTATTTCTTTAGATCTTTATCGATCCATGAGTATGCAACTTTTTTCGCGAGATTTCTTATCTTTTCAATATATTGGGCTCTATCGGTGACAGAGATCACTCCTCTTGCATCCAATAAATTAAAGCAGTGACTACATTTTAAGACAAAATCTAAAGCTGGAAAAGTTAAATTTTTATTGACTAAATTTTCAGCTTCTTGATTATATAAATTAAACAGTTTTCTAAGATTATCTGGATTTGATTCTCTAAAATTAAAATCACACTGATCTTTTTCAAAATCAAGCCATATGTCTTTATATGTTGTATTTTTATCCCAATTTAAGTCCCATATACTTTCTTTATTTTGTAGAAACATTGCAATCCTTTCAAGTCCATATGTAATTTCTATCGGAATTGGATGACAATCAATTCCTCCACATTGTTGAAAATAAGTAAATTGTGTAACTTCCATTCCATCTAGCCATACTTCCCAGCCAACTCCCCATGCCCCCAAAGTAGGCGATTCCCAATTATCCTCAACAAATCTTATGTCATGATTTTTTGTAATTATTCCAAGTTTTTCTAAAGATCCTAAATAGGTCTCTTGAATCTGATCAGGAGAAGGTTTAATAATTACTTGATATTGGTAATAATGTTGAGCTCTATTTGGATTTTCACCAAACCTTCCATCAGTAGGTCTTCTACAAGGTTCAGAATAAGCTACCGACCACTCTTTTGAACCTATTGCCCTCAAAAACGTATGAGGACTCATTGTACCTGCCCCTTTCTCCGTATCATAAGGTTGCATTATTAAGCACCCTTGAGAAGACCAAAATAAATTTAAATTCTGAATTATATCTTGAAAATACATCTTAAATAAGTAAGTATAAATTTAAACAAGTTACTTAATTATAAATTTTTTTTGAATTGATGCATTAGTTAGCTTCAATTTATTTCGTTTAATATTTACGTTTTTGAAATTATAAAGTCGATAAAAAATTATTATTGGCGGGAATTAGCAAGTTAAAGTAAATTGTGAAATTTGAATAGAGATTTAATATTAACTTTAAACACACTTTAATTAATCATACAAAATTAGTGATTTTTTGTAGCAAAAAAGCTTAGTGGGAAGGGACCATAAGTTTTTGATTCTTTTGATTGATCATCATACTGACATGTTAATAATATCCCTTCACCAAGACCATATTCTGTCCTTATATAAACTTCTCCTGTTCTTTGATTTCCCTTTAAAAAAACATTCCCAATTGCTATTAAATCTCCAAAATTTTTGAAATCTATCAATGAATATTTTTCAACGATTGTCTTAAAGGCGACTTTTGCCTCCAAATCACTTTTTGCCATTACCCCGATAGTAAGCCAATCAGAATCTCTTATTTTAGTATCTAATTCTTTAGAAAGTTTTCGAGATTGATTTATATCAAGTACTGGAGCCGTTTTAAAGTTATTTAAATCAGCTAATTGATTAATTTGCATGTTTTATTGAACAAAAAAATAAGACTAATCTTCATCCAAAGGTACTGCTATTCCAAGCCCATTGCTTGGCATCAACATCCTGAAAAAAAACATAGATTCTTTCTTCGGTAATTCCTAATTCAGCAGCAAAGAATTCACATATTGGCTTTGACATCTTTGAAGGGAATAAAGATCCAATTGACTTAATTTCAATAAAGGCACAAGGTTCATTAGTACCTGCAAAATTCATTGATAAAGAATGAGTTAGTTTAACCATCACAAAATTTTTAGGTTTCCTTGTTAAAGAAGAAATAAGATCTGAACTCTTTGCTAAGAGAATTTGTTCATTTTTTATCTTTGTGTTCGTTGAAATATTTAATAAGGGCACTTTTACTCAAATACAAAAACTAAGTTTATTATCGCAAATAAAAAACGATGATGAATTCAAAAATATTCAAATTCTTAATTCTAAGTAATTTTTTTCATCACGAAAATTAAAAATAATTATTAGTTTATAAAAAATATTTTTTATTTTGGAAATCTTAACCTACCATCAAAGGCAAAAGCAAGATGAGACAAATGATAGTGAGTTTTACTCTACTCCTAAATTTGTATATCATTTAGATGAAAATTTCAGGAAGAATCTTTCTGAACTTTATGAAGGAGAGTTTGAAAACGATTGTTCTGTTCTTGATTTAATGTCTAGCTGGGATAGCTATCTTCCAAAAAATTTCAAATATAAAAAAGTTATTGGTCATGGTCTAAATAAAGAGGAACTTGAGAGAAATAAAGCTTTTGATAATTATTGGATTCAAAATTTTAATTTGAATCAAAAGTTTCCACTTGAAAATGAAACTATTGACTATTGTTTAATGGTAGCAGCATGGCAATATTTGCAATACCCAGAGAAAATTGCTGAAGAAGTTGCAAGAATTTTAAATCCAAATGGGAAATTTATTATAGCTTTTTCAAATAGAGCTTTTTGGCACAAAGCGCCTAATATATGGACTTACTCAAATGAGACAGAAAGGATTGAGTATGTCCGAAATGTTCTTGTTAAAAATGGGTTCCGTGAACCCCGTATAATCCAAAAATTTACTGAAGAAAATTCCCTCTTACCTTTCTTAAATCGAGATCCTTTTTATTGTGTTATTTCTGAGAAGAGATAAAAATTAGATAGAAGAATCGTTTAGAATCTTAATTTTCAAAATTTAGTACTAATTGAAAATTATGTATATCATTGGATAGATAACTTAAAATAAATGGGCTCTAAAAGAGAAAAATATCCAGAAAAATGTCCATGGGATCTTGGTCCTAAACAACATTTAGCTGAAAGAGGTAAGTGGACTTTGAGATCAGGAGAAACCCGTGTAAGTTTCAGTAAGAACAAGCTCGATAACAATTACTTTCATGTTATTAGTAACGAAAATGAAGAACAAATATTGGCATTTAGGGCAAGATTGTTATATCAAAAACTCCTTGATAAAGGATTTCGACTAGTTGAATAAAAGAATCAACCGATAATAACTAATTGAAATAATATTATGGATATAAATTTATATTGGAGATAACTCTTCAAAAACATACTTTATCTCCTTTTTTTTATTCTCATTATCAAGGTATTTTATTATCCTCGATTCCAGCACCCATATATTATTAATTCCTAAATCTACAAAATTATCCTCATATTCCAATATTTTTGTTTTAGGAGTAAAAGTTTCGATATCTAATTGCTGACTTGTATATTTCTTACTCAAAAAGCCATCTCCAGTATCTATAAATTCTTTTACAAATATCTCGATTATAAAGCCATGAATTTTCCTGAAAACCATATTAATTTTTTTATCTTTAACTATATATTTATCTCCCTCATTTTTACCTGATACTTCTATTTTAATTCCTTTATCCAATTCTTCTATAAATTTAAAATTATTATTTTTGTGTACCTCACTAAATTCTCTTTTAACTCTATGAATAGCGACTTCAAATAATTGAGATGATATTCCTTTGACAATATTATTATCTGAGATATTTAATATTTTAGGTTTAAAGTTACTATCCAAAACAAATTCTCCTTCAATAGATTTTTCATTTTCTGCAAAAATACACTTACCACTGTATCCAGTGAATTTATTAGGCCATGTATATCTATTCTTATATGCTTCTTTAAAAATTTCTTTGCAATTAAATTTAGATGAAATCATTTTAAAAAAAATTAGAGTGATTTATAAACAAAAAAAAACCTCTCAAAGAGAGGTTTTTTTTAATAAGTTTTAATTAATTAGCCATTTTGAGAAATTTTTGCATTTTCCATATTGTCAAATGCTTGACCAATTTTCTTAAAGTCAAATCCCATAGCTCTTAAAGCATGCCATAGATGACCTTGCAAGAAGAAGAAACCAAGATAGAAATGTACATTTGCTAACCAAGCTCTTGAGCTGTAAGCACCTTCTCCTAGGTCAACAGTATCAGTAAAATAAGGAGCAAATTGGAATTCTAATTTAAGTGGAGCTCCATAAAGATCCTCCGCATAAATTGTTGTATTTGAAGCACACCAGAAAGCAGCAACAAAAGCACAGAATGAAACACCAACAACAGAGTATGAAAGGATAGCTTCTCCACCTAGTAGACCTTTACCTTTGAATTCAGTATATTCACCAAATTGCTTAGTAGCTATATGGAAAGCTCCACCAATAATCTCTAAGAAAGCGAGGAAAGCATGTCCTCCCATAATATCTTCTAAGCTATCAATCTTTAGAAAATCAAACTGATGATTCCAAATAGCGGCGATATCAAGATTATAAATAACTTGTCTTGTTGAACCAATCGCTGGATCATAAATGCCATGAATACGAGCCCACTCAACAAACATAATTGCTCCTAGACCCAAGAAGATTAAATGATGTCCAAGGATAAATGTTAATTTGTCTGGATCATCCCACTCAAAGTCAAACTTTTGAGGCTTACTGCCTTCAGGATAATCTCCTAAATCGCCTTCAAATTTATTTGAGTGTAATAAACCGCCTGCACCAAGAACTGCAGAGAAAATTAGGTGCAAAGTAGCTATCACAGTAATACCATATGTTTCAGTGATAACTCCATTTTCAACTCCTCCAATACCAATACCAGCAAGGTGTGGCAAACAAATTAAATTCTGGGATCCCATTGGAATTGTGGCGTCATATCGTGCTAATTCAAAAAGAGCAAAAGCACCTGCCCAAAACATCATTAATCCAGCATGGGCTGCATGAGCGGCAATAAACTTGCCCGATCTGCCTACAACGCCAGAATTTCCTGCGTACCAGTCATAGGTAACATCAGATTTTCCGTAACTTTGTAACACGTGAAATTAAAATAAATAAGTAAATTTAATTTATTGCCAATCTTGATTAATTTGAATCATTCTTTACAATTTTTAGCAAGAAGTAAAGAAAGAGATAAATAAGCCTATCAAAAGCTACAAAAAAGCCCCAAAATATCTTTAAAGGCGTATCCCTATAAAGTTAATTTGGAGCTTTGTGACTATTTATAAAGAATTAACCCAAAGAAGGAATTTCTCCTTTAAGTTGCGTAGCCCATGTTTCTAAACGAGAATCGGTTAAATCTGATTCACTATCTTCATCTAATGGTAAACCGCAGAAGCTTTCTCCAATAATGCTTTTTGACTCTTCGAATGTGTAAGAAGACTTATCAACATATCCAACCATGTCAGCACCTGCTTTCTGGAAGTAGCTATGAAGTTCTTCCATTGCATCACAGTAATTTTCTGTGTAGGTAGAAGAATCTCCAAGACCAAAAATTGCCACCTTTTTACCAGACAAACTTAGTTCACCAATATCTTCCAAGATTGAATCCCAAGCAGTGCCTGATCTTTCTTCATCTGCACCAGTATTCCATGTTGGGATACCACAAATGATTCCATCAAGACCTTCTAGCTCGGAGAGGTCATCTACATCTGAAACATCCTTGGGTGACTCAGCAGATGAAATGAAATTGTGAAGACGATCTGCAACGTCTTCTGTTTTTCCAGTTGTAGTAGCGTAGTAAATTCCTACAGTCATAACTTCAAATTGATTACATTAAGATAATAAAATAAAAAAGTTTGAATTAAATCTTTTAAAAACTCTTTTTATGTAAAATTTTATACTTACTTATGTATATATTATTTATAAGAGCATAAATTAACTTGTATTTGTAAATTCCATGACAAACATAGAATTAAAAAATCTCTTAACTATTTTGGCTAAAGATTTTCATTTTGAAAATTCAAAGAAGAATAAACTTATAGCTTTTGTAGGTTTGTTAGGAGATTTTGATAGCTTTGAATATGCGATTAACCTCAGAAAATATGCAATTTCAAATAATATTGAAAATTTAGATATTTTTTTTATTGCAATAGGCAATGATAAGGGGAGAGAAAAATTCTGTAAATACACTGGCTTTTCAAAAAAGAATCTTAAAGTTGTAAAGAATAATCAATTACACCGCCTCGTAGGAGCCTCAAAAGGTTTAGACACTGGCCTAGGTGGTTGGATTAATATGACTCTTATGTTAATGGGAATTGGATCATCGAAGACGATAATAGAAGTTATTAGAGGGTATACAGGAGATAAATGCGCGAGACAAATTTATAATGATAATGATCAAATTAATTTATTTAATATTTTTAAATTTTCAGGGAAATTATTTGGGAAGTCCTTTGGTAAAGGATATTTAAGACCTTTTGAATTGGCTACGTTTAGATTAAATAATATGATTGAAATATTTAAAAATTGGCAAGACTATATGATTGATACTAAGTATTTACCTCAGAGATCATGTACTTTTATTTTGGATCAAGATAATAATTTGATATACAAATATTTTTCAAAGGATATACTTAATTACTCTAACAACATGACATTGCCCTTAGATTTTTTAAATCAATACATATAAATATGATTACTTTTAATATTGAGTTTTTTGGATATTTTGCTGCAATATTAACTACATTAGCTTTTTTACCACAGCTAATAAAAACTTTAAAAACAAGAAAAGCAGAAGATGTTTCCTTAATAACACTAGTTATGTTTTTAACTGGTGTATTTTCTTGGATTATTTATGGATACAAAATCTCATCAACACCGATTCTAATTGCAAACATTATTACCTTTATTTTGAATTTATTAATATTAATTTTCAAAATTACTTTTTCAAAAAAGTAAATTTTTTTGATAAATGCATTTGTATAAATTTTATTGAACAAAATGAAAGATATAAATTATTATCAGTTATAAGTGAACATGAAGGTTTTGAAAACTACAAAATGTTGGGTTTGGTTCAGAGGCAATTTAAATAATAATGGATATTGGAGAGAAGGTTTTACGTGTACCTTTGATGAAAAACCAGGAATTTTAATTGAGAGTCCTGCTTATGTTACTTGTAGAGTGCCAAATTGGAGAGTTGTAACCACTGAACCAGAAGATTTTTCAAAAAGTCCTTCTATTCCAGATAATGCTATTTGGAAGTTAATTTAAATTTTATAAATTTCATAATTCAATTGGTCTTTTTTGAAGATAGAATTTAGTTTTATTACCTTAGAATTATTTATAAATTATTTTTAGATATTATCCCCTTTTTAATATTAGGTTACTTTATTGGAAATATTAAACCTTCAGCGACAGAAAAGATATCTAAAAGTTTAATAAAATTTGGTATTCCCATAAGTGTTATGGGCTTACTGCTTAAAGCTGGAATAAGCATTGATTTAATTCATTCAGCAATACTAGCCTTCGTTAGCATTGCATTTTTTATATTTATTATTAATTTTGCAGCACCTTTAAAAAATATATTTCCAAATTATTCATTACAATTAGCGGGATTGATAGGTAACACATCATTTCTAGGTATACCAATAGCCATTGCCCTTTTACCAACAGATACTATTAACTACACAATAGGATTTGATCTCGGCACAACCATGTTTTCTTGGATATTTGGTCCATATTTATTACAAACAACAAACCAAAATGATGCTTTTTTAAATCTTAAGAAACTTTTACTTTCTTTAATTAATAGCCCTGCCTCAAGGGGAATAATTGGTGTATCGATTGTCTATTTATTTGGTTTAGAAAATATAATGGAAAACTTTCTTTGGATTCCAGCAAGATTTGTGATATTTGTAGCAATTATCGCTGTAGGAGCAAGGCTTGGAATAATTATCAAAAGCAAAGAGATAAAATATATGCTAAATGAAAATATTGAATATTCATTACTTCTAAAACTTTTTGTTTTACCAGCATTTATCTATATAGTTTGTAGAATTTTGAATTTTGAGAAAATTGGTACCACAGCATTAGTATTACAATCAGCGACACCTAGTGCCATCTCTACCGTATTATTAGCAGAAGCTTATAAGCAACAAAGAGAGCTTGCAGCTAAAGCTCTTTTAATCACTACAATCTTATCTATAGCTACTATTCCCATTATATTTTTACTCATTAACTATTAATTGCTTGTTGATTAGCAAAGAAACATGCATGAAATATTATAATTGTAAACACAAGGTGCAGAAATCCACATAATGTCTTAAGATTTTCTTTATGAAGTCAATTAACCCAAAAAATGAATATGTACCATTAAGGATTAATCTCTCTTTACGAAGAGATACTTTAAGACTTATTTCGGAAATGGCTTATGACATGGGTATTAGCATTGAAGAGGTTTTAAGTTTTTTAACAGAAGACTCAGTTATAGATTTAGAAATAGAAGAAGATCTCAAAGACATAAGTATCCCAAGTTGTTGTAGTTTAGATGAACTAAAAGATATCCTAGAAGAAAGAAAACTTTCCTAAAATTTTTCATATTTTTCAACTTTCCATGTTGGTTTTATACCATTTTTTTTGAACTCTTTTGCAGTAAAATTCAAATCTCTTCTTTTAACTCTTAATAAACTATATATTCCATAAGTGCCAAGCTTTTGAGAATTAATATCAGTCCAATGCTTTTCTTTTTTTGAATATTTATCAATTACGACCAGAAAACTATCCGATTGGTAGTTAGGATTATCTAATTCATTATTTCTCATCCCAAAACTAAATCTTTCAGATAAATTAATTAGTCCAGAAGGAGAGCTTGGTTCATAAAAAACTATTTGTTTTGAATAAAAGTGTAAAGAAGGCTTTCTAATACCAATCATTGCTATTGGTTCCCTTTTTGTTCTTACATTAATAATTCTTTTGGAGATATTTCTAAGGGGCAGTTGCCTAAGATTATCAGCTAGTTTTCTTATAGGTGGCATTAAAAAAAATTGGCCAAGAAAGAAAGATATTTGAAGAAAGAGTAACGATTTTGGTAAAAATTTAAATATTAAAATTGTTGATATTATTGTTATTGCGGTAAAGAAAAGCTTTGCTCTAAGAATTAGTCCATTTAATTTTATTTGATCCACAAGATCAGGCATTTCGGGATCATTTATTAAAACTAGCCAACTATCAGAGAAATAGAAGGCGATTGAGAATCCAAACAAAATGAGAGTGGTTAAGATCCAAATTAAAGATACATTGTTTTTTTTACTATTTAATATTTCTGCACTTCTACTTATTAATATTGAAGCCGCAGGTATTGCAGGAATCCAATAGCTAGGAAGCTTCGTAGCAGAAAAACTAAAAAATAAAAACACGGACATAAGCCAACATAGGCAAAATATATATATATTGTTTGTAGTTTCTGATCTATTTTTAAACTTTATAATCAATTCTTTAAAAGTTTCAATTATTCCATTTATTAAGAAAATAGAAAATGGCAGTGAAGCCAAAATCATTATAAAAAGATAAAACCACCATGATTCCGAATGATTATTTACTACAGAAATATATCTTTTAATATTGTGATAACCAAAAAAACTATCCCAAAAAACATTGCCATTCACAAACAACTGTATCAAATACCAAGGAGAACTTATAAAAAAAGTTAGTAAAAGACCTTTCCCTGGGTTTATTCTCAAGTATAAATTTTTCCAATTTTTATGAGTCAATAAAAAGGTTAATAAGGTAGTAAAAATTATCACAAAAGCAACTGGCCCCTTAGTTAATATTGCAGTTGCCAGAAATAACCATGGCATTATGCAAATGCGGTTATCTTTGCTAGAAAATTTTCTCCAAAAAGAAAGAAGACTTGCACCCACAGTAGCGCATAAAAGTGAATCACTTACTGCTGTTCTGCTCCAAATTATAATTAATGGAGATAAAACAAAACTTAATGATGCAATTAATGAAAGTTGTATTTGGTCTTTAGAATTTTCTTTAGTGCAAAATATAGTATCAGCTATCATAATCATTAAAAATAATGTAGATAAGGCTGAGGGTAGTCTCCCAGAGAGAGACCCTAATCCATCCCATACTTCATTAGCTGGGATAGAGTAAATTATTGCCATTAACCAGTAGAAAAAAGGTGGTTTATCAAAACGTAAAATCCCATTAACTTTTGGAGTTAGCCAATCACCAGACTCACTCATAGCTCTTCCAGCAGATGCGAAAAGAGGAGGAGTCTCATCAACAAGGCCTGTGGTACCCAATCCTACAAGAAGAAGAAAGAATCCAAAGATAAAGACAATTGAAAGGGTTAAAAACCGTTTATTGAAGATGTTTATCATCTTTCATCTAATGATTCATACTCTTTAATAACCTTTTTGAGCCAACTGACAACCTTATCAGCAAAAATATTTGAAGATGCATTATTTTCTACCCACTCCCTACACTTTTTACGATTTATTTTATTTATTTGTTTTAAAAACAACAAAAGGTTTTCTTTATCATCAGGTTCTACTAGGAAACCAGTTTCTCCATGCTGAACAATTTCTCCTGGCCCTCCTTTTTTATAAGCAATAACAGGAACACCACAAGCCATTGCTTCAACTATTACATTTCCATAAGCTTCATTCCACTTTGGAGTATTTATTAAAGCTCTACATTGTCCCAACTCTTTTTGTAATATTTTAGTTTGCAAATAACCTTTCCAACAAATCTGCCCAGAAGGATAGAAATCTTCAATTTTAGACGCATAAACTTTATCCTCAATAATCCCCCATACATTAAGTTTTTCTCCAATTTTACTAGCTACATATACAGCATCTTCAAGCCCTTTTTCAGGTGCGACTCTTCCTACCCATGCAAGGGGGCCATCTTTCTTTTCCTGATAAGTGTATTGAGACAATTCAAAGCCATTACCAAGAATGATTGGTTCTTTTATAAAAGGATAATCAGATGCTTGAGATCTACTATGAAAAGCAAAATTATAAGGAAAATTCGAATAAACTCTTGAAATTATATTACTTATCTCTTGACTTTCGTCACCCATACTTATTAAATGTACAATCGGAAATTTTACTTCTAAAGTTTTGCAAATAGGAAGCAAATCATAAGACAAGTTTATTATGGCATCACAATTATTCATAAGAGAAAGAGCTTTCTCAAGCATTACATAAACAATAGAATCCTTTGAAATTTTTGTTTTAGAATAATAATTTTGATGTTGCCAACTCTTTTGTGGCGCCCCCTCCACAGTAAATAAATTTGCAGATCTGCAACTCTCAGATAAATTTGAATTAATAGGAGCGATAACATTTATAAAATGATTTTGCTCTAATAAACCACTTACTAAAGAATTTAAAGTTAATTCAACACCTCCACCTCTTCCACTGCCCAAAGAACCTATTGGAGTACTAATTATTGTCAATCTCATCCTTGAAATAGATAGTAAATATATCTTACCTTCAGATTTTACTCTCACTCCTCTTTAATTCCCATAAAGATTTCCGCTGGCTAACAAAAAATACTGAGACCAATACAAATGCAACGCCAATCCATTGAACCGCCGTTAATCTTTCATCTAACCAAACTCCACCACTTAACAAGGCAAATACAGGGGTTAAGAAAGCTAAAGTACTAAATCCAGTAATTTCCTTATTGTTGGCAAAATAAAAAAATAATCCATACGCAATAGCACTTCCAAAAATGCTTGCGAAAGACATTAACCCCCAATCAGTAAAAGTCCAATTTGGAAGAGATTGAAAATTGGTATCAACAAAATATTTAATTATTAAAGGTAAGCTTCCAAAAACCATATGCCAACCTGTAACCGATACAGGATCACTTTTAGTACAAGTTAATCTAATAAGTATTGTTCCTAAAGCCATTGATAAAGCTGCTGCCAACATCCAAGCTTCTCCAACATTAAAATCAATATCGCCTAAATTTGCATCTGACATTAACCACCAATTTTCCAAGAATTCCTGAGGAAATCCTAAGAAAATTATACCTCCAAGACCAAATAATAATCCCAACCAACCAATAGGATTTATTAAATTTCCAAAAATTGCTCTTGCAAGAAGAGCCACTATTAATGGTTGAGAATCAATCAATACAGATCCTAATCCAGCGCCAGTTTTAGATATTCCATAAGTTAAAAATAATTGAAAAAATGTTGCATCTACAATCGTAAAAACGATAAACCACTTCAAATCGCACCTGTAAATTTTTAAATCTCTTTTAAGTAAATATGTTGTAATCAGAACAAGAATACCTGCAGGAAATAATCTTAAAAATGCTACGAATTCAGGTCCACCAGTTGATACTAAAGGCGTCATAGCAGCCATTGAAGTTCCCCAAAGTGCAAAAGGGAGTATCATTAAAAACCAATTTAAAATTAAATTCATCAAATCTACTGATAATCTTTTTATTGTTATTTAAGATTAATAATAAAAAACAAAAAAATGATTTGGCCTTTTAAAAGAAAATCCAAAAAAAGGATTGCTCGAATTGTAATAGAAGAACCTATTACAAGTTCAACTAGAGTTTCTACTCTTAAAGCTCTTAAACAGGTTGAAGAGAGGGAATTTCCTGCACTTATATTAAGAATTGATAGTCCTGGAGGGACAGTAGGGGATAGTCAAGAAATCTATTCTGCAATAAATAGACTTAAATCTAAAGGTTGCAAAGTTATTGCTAGTTTCGGTAACATTTCAGCTTCTGGAGGAGTTTATATAGGTGTGGCTGCTGATAAGATAGTTGCCAATCCAGGAACTATTACTGGCTCGATTGGAGTTATAATTAGGGGAAATAATTTATCAGAGCTACTAGATAAGATAGGAATTAAATTCGAGACTGTTAAAAGTGGTCTCTTTAAAGATATTCTTTCGCCTGATAAACCGCTAAGCAAAGAGGGTAGAGAACTACTTCAGAGCTTAATCGATGAAAGTTATATTCAGTTCACAAATGCTGTTTCTGAAGGAAGAAATATTCCGGTCGAAGATGTGAAAAAGTTTGCTGATGGAAGAATTTTCACAGGTTCTCAAGCAAAGGAACTAGGTTTAGTTGATGAGATTGGAGATGAATATAAAGCAAGAGAAATAGCTGCTGAAATGACAAATACAGATTTAAAAATTGAACCCATTACAATTGGCAAAAAGAAGAAAAAAATTCTTGGGCTCCTCCCAGGAAGTGAACTTACTCAAAAATTAATAAATATTTTCAGCTTTGAAATCGAGACATCAAACAAATTACTTTGGCTTTATAAACCTTAAGTGCAGGTATGAGTGAAGAAACAAATTCCAATTTTAAATTAACTGCTATTAGGGGTGCTACAACCACTGAAGGAAATTCATATGTTTTTATTGAAAAAGCTGTCATTGAGCTTATTCAAGAATTAATTTCTCTTAATCATTTAAAGGAAGAAAGTATCATTTCAATTACTTTTACAGTCACGAAGGATTTGACTTCTTGCTTCCCAGCAGCAATTGCTCGTAAACATTTTCGCTGGGATTCAGTAGCTTTTTTAGATTGTCAACAAATGTTTGTTCCTAATGATATAAATTTTTGTATTAGGTTGATGGCATTAGTTAATTTAAAATCTATTAGGCAACCAATTCATCCCTATCTAAATGGTTCTTCTAAATTAAGACCAGATAGATGTTAAGCTGCTATATTCTAACAATATTTATTTCTTTTATAAAGAGAATTTACTAATGAATTACACTTCCAAATTTTTTAATAAAAAATTATTAAAAGTTTTACTATTCCTTCCTTTATTAGCCTCTCTCTTACCTTTTGAAATAAATCCAGCAAAGGCACTTGAATTTCAATGGGATCAAAGTAGTGGTTATAAAAGCCTTAAATGGTACCAAACAACTGCCATGAAAAATTCTAGAAATAAATTATTTTTATTTTTTAGACCTAGTGATAGGAAAACTGGATTACTTTCTATCAACTTAAAAATCCCAAAAAAGTATAACCAAAAGTTAAAGCAAAATAATATTACCTTTTGCAAAGCGAAAATTGGCAACTATACAGCAAAATCAAAATGCTTAGAAGAAATTCCCTCAGATATTGTATTAAATAAAGAAACTCAAAGGTTAGAGATTTATCCTATATCCCCAGTACCGTCTGATAAAGATACTTATGCAGTAGTTTTTAAAATAACTAATCCACAAAGATATGGGATGTTTCAATTTCATTCTTTCGGTAAATCATCTGGTCCAATACCAGTGTCTGCGTATATAGGTAGTTGGACTGTAACTATAGATCCTTAATAAAGGATATAATAAATGCTAGATTATTTAAAAATTAAATTAAATGACAAAGAGAACACTAGGTGGAACTTCAAGAAAAAGAAAGCGCGTATCAGGTTTCAGAGTAAGAATGCGTTCACATACCGGTAGGAGAGTTATAAAAAGCAGGAGGAAAAGAGGTAGAGAGAGAATAGCAGTCTGAGCATCTTCATGGCGCTACCAAAACAAGTGCGACTAAAAGGGCATAGAACCTTTAAGTTTATTCATAAAAATTCAAAAAAATATTATGGCAAATTAATGGATTTTAAGGTTGTGAAATCATATCCTGAATTACTTTTATCTCATAATAATTATACCTTTATTAACAATTTCAAATTTGCAGTAACTGTAAGTAAGAAAGTTTCCAAAAAATCTGTAGTAAGAAATAAGATTAGAAGAAAGTTACATGAATATTTTCTAAAAATTTATCAAAAAGAGTATAACCACATTCCATACTGGGTAGTTGTTAACCTTAAAGGTGGAAATTTCTATGATTACGAAACAGAATTATTAAAGGAATTCCAAACTTTGTTCACTAAAATTGGTCTACGAAAATGATTGCTGTACAAGAAGAAATCTTCTACGAAGGTGGTCCCGCTAAAGGTGATTTAATTATAAATTTATTAGCTGGTTTAACAATCTTAGGGTTACCATTCGCATTTGCAGCAATTGTGAGATCATTATGGTTGCGCTTTACTATGACAAACAAAAGGATAACTATCGTTGGCGGATGGTTTGGTAGAAATAAAACACAAGTATCGCTTAATAATATAAAAGAAATTAGATCTGTTCCTAGAGGTTTTGGTTCCTACGGTGATATGGTTTTAATCCTTAATGATGGTTCAAAAGTCGAAATGAAGTCAGTACCGTCTTTTAGAGAAAAACAAAGTTATATTGAAAAAAACATGTCTAAGAATCCTAGTGCTTCTAATGTTGGCGAGAGTCAAGGCTTTGCAGACAAAAATTAAAAAAATTTTAATCACAAAATGTTTCCATCATCTTGTAAGATATAGTGTCTATTAAATTATTTTTCTCTTAATATCGTGATCGGGTTCATCTCAGAAAAGCTACTAATCCCGATACTGGATTTTTTCTATGGTCTTGTACCAAGCTATGGACTAGCTATAGTTGCTCTTACCGTAGTAATCAGGATAGCTTTGTTCCCTCTTAGCGCAGGTTCTATAAGAAGCGCAAGAAGAATGAAGATAGCTCAACCAGTTATGCAAAAAAGGCAAGCAGAAATAAAGTCCAAATTTGCGGGTAATGCAAAAAAGCAACAAGAAGAGTTAGGAAAATTAATGAACGAGTTTGGCAGTCCACTTGCTGGTTGTTTACCCCTAATAGTCCAAATGCCTGTTCTTTTTGCATTATTTGCAACACTAAGAGGATCACCTTTCGCAGATGTACCTTACAACATTAATTTAAAAGTTTTGCCACAGGAACAAATAGCAGCTGTAGAACCTAAACCTTTTATATCGCCCAGACACTCTATTTTTATAAATGAAAAAACTCATTTCCCAGTTGTAGCTTCAATACCAAATGGTACGAAGCTTGGATTAGAAGATTCATTAAAAATTAATCTTCAAACCACTTCAGGCAGTAATTATTCAGAAATATTATCAAAATATGATGAAGGATCTAAGTTTAAGCCTTCATGGTCAGTTTCAAAGGGTTCAGAAAACGTAAAAGTTAGTGATGAAGGGGTTGTTACTCCTATTCAGGCTGGGGATGCGACAGTAGAAGCTAAAATTCCTGGTTTAGCTGCTAAAAGTGGATTTTTATTCATCAAAGCGTTAGGTCAGGTAGGATTTTACGTTGATGGTTCTGTAAATTGGGATATAGCTGCGTTAGTGGCTGCATTTGGGTTAACTTTATTACTTTCTCAATTGTTATCTGGCCAAGGAATGCCTGCTAATCCTCAGCAATCAACAGCTAACAAAATAACGCCAGTTATGATAACTGGAATGTTTTTATTCTTCCCTCTACCAGCAGGGGTATTACTTTATATGGTTGTTGCAAATATTTTTCAAGCATTTCAAACCTTTATCTTAAACAAAGAGGCACTTCCCGAGAATCTTCAAAAAATATTAGATGATCAACTTCTTAACAAAAATCAAGTTGCAACTACTTCCCCTTTAATAAATGAAAAGAGGCTGCCTTTTGAACCAAATAATAAGAAATAAAATTTTATAGCTGAAAAATTTTATATTATGCAACCCTGGCTTCAAAATTTAGAACTACTAATAAGAGCAAGAACACCTTTGATATGGATAAAAAGTAAGGAAGAAGAAAGACTTTATAGAGTTATTCATTCAGTATGTAAAAAATTAAATAAAAAAAGGCTTATAGTTTGGGATTGCGTAAATGGTATCAAAGGATCATTAAATGAAGAAACAAAATTTACAAATAATCCTGTAGGTATTTTAAATTGGATTAAAGAACAAAATAATTCTGCCTCTACTATTCTAATACTTAAAGATTTCCACAAATTTTATGAAGACCCAACAATATCAAGGACTGTTAAGGAATTATCATTTTCATTAAAAGAGACAACACATAATATAATTTTCAGTTCACATATTTATCCAACTTCGGATGAACTAGATGAATTATTAACAATAATTGAATTACCATTACCTGATCACAAAGAGCTAAAAAATCTGATTAAAAATATTTCAGTTAAAACAGATTCTGATCTTAATGATAATGATTTACATGAATTAGCAATGGCATCAAGTGGATTAAGTGAACTTAGAGTTAGACAAGTCGCTGCAAGAGCATTAACTCAGAGGGGAAAAATAAGCAGAATTGATTTAAAAGATATTATAGAAGAGAAAAAACAAGTAATTGCGCGAAGTGAAATCCTTGAATTTTTTGAAAGTGATTCAGATCAGAATGATATCGGTGGTCTAAGTATATTAAAAAACTGGCTAAAACAAAGATATCAAGCCTTTTCTAGCAAAGCCAGAGAATATGGACTGCCTCTACCAAAAGGTGTTTTATTGGTTGGTCCTCAAGGTACAGGAAAGTCTTTAACTGCTAAAGCAATAGCTCAAAGCTGGTCAATGCCACTTTTAAAGTTAGATGTAGGAAGATTATTTTCAGGGTTAGTCGGTTCAAGTGAAGCGAGGACAAGAGAAACTATAACGAGAGCAGAAGCTATGGCTCCTTGCATTCTTTGGATAGATGAAATTGATAAGGGATTTGGTGGAGATGCGAGAAGTGACGGTGGAACAAGCCAAAGAGTATTGGCAAGTTTACTTACATGGATGGCTGAAAAAAAATCCTCTGTATTTGTAATTGCCACAGCAAACGCTATAGACAAATTACCTCCTGAATTATTAAGGAAAGGAAGATTTGATGAAATTTTCTTCTTAGACTTACCAAGATCTGAGGAGAGATTAAGTATCCTTGATTTGCATTTAAAAAAAAGAAGACCAAATTATGATTTTCAGTTATCTACTATTGTTGATAGAACAAGTGGATATTCAGGGGCCGAGTTGGAGCAAGCAGTTATAGAAGCTATGCATTACTCATTTTCGGAGAGGAGAGAAATTTCCGAAAGAGATTTAATAAAAGCAGTTTCAGAACTTGTTCCATTATCAAGAACGGCAAAGGAACAGATTGATTTGCTCAAGCAATGGTCATCAACAGGACGCGCTAGGTTGGCTTCATAAAATTTTCTTAAAACCTTTTTATTTCAAAAATACTAAAAAAATTAATTCTTTTAGAAAAACGACATACTATTAGCATCTATACTTTAACTTATTAGTATATTTCTAAAAAAGAGTGTTAGATCTAAGATTAATAAGAGAAAATCCAAGACTAGTTGAAGATAGATTATCTGTAAGAGGTATGGAGTTAAATTTATCTGACTTACAGGAGCTAACCATCTTAATCAATAAAAAAGATACTGAATTGTCTAATTTACAATCAGAAAGCAAAAAAATTAGCAAATTAATTGGTAATTACTACCATAATCAAAAGGATTCCTCCACAATTGAAATAGAAGAACTTAAAAAAAATGGTGATAATCTAAAATCAAAGATTTCTAAACTTGAACAAATAAAGAGGGACTTAAATAAAAAAATAACTGATCAAATTCTGAGATTGCCAAACTTCCCTAGTGAAAAGGCACCAAAAGGAAAAGATGAAAGCCAAAATATTGAAATAAGAAAGTGGGGCAATGTACTAAAGAGAGAAAATTTAAAAAGCCACTGGAAACTAGGAGAAGAGTTAAATTTATTTGATACTAAACGTACAGCAGGTATTTCAAAGAGTCGCTTTATAACCCTTATAGGAAATGGCGCGAGACTAGAAAGAGCTTTAATTAATTTTATGCTAGACACTCATCAAAATAATGGATATTTAGAATTAATGCCACCTGCATTAGTTAATTCAGAAAGCCTAAGAGGATCGGGTCAGCTACCAAAATTCTCCAATGAGAGTTTTAAATGTGATGAAGATGATTTATGGCTTTCTCCAACAGCAGAAGTGCCACTCACCGCATTTCATAGAGGAGAAATAATTGATCCAAAACTATTACCTTTAAAGTATGTTGCTTACAGCCCGTGCTTCCGAAGAGAAGCTGGAAGTTATGGCAAAGATACAAAAGGTCTTATTAGATTACATCAATTTAATAAAGTTGAAATATATTGGTACTCTCATCCAGAAAATTCAGAAGAAGCTCATCAAAAAATAACTTCTGATGCGGAAAACATTCTTCAAAAGCTTAATCTTCCTTATAGGGTTGTTGATATATGTTCTGGTGATTTAGGTTTTTCATCCAGTCGAACTTTTGATCTTGAGGTATGGTTACCAAGCAGTAATTCATACAGAGAGATATCAAGTTGCAGTAATTGTTTAGATTTCCAGGCTCGCAGATCACTTATTAGAACTAAGCAAGATAAAAAATCAATATTTTTGCATACTTTAAATGGAAGCGGGTTAGCGATAGGTAGAACAATGGCTGCTATTCTCGAAAATGGTCAACAAGAAGATGGCAGCGTAAAAATTCCAGATGTGCTTATCCCATATTTTGGTTCATCTTTTATAAAAACTAATTAATATATTTATCATGAATGTTTTAACCTCAATAACTGTTTTAGGATTTCTTATCTTCTTTCACGAAATGGGACATTTCCTGGCAGCCATACTACAAGGTATTTACGTTGATGGTTTTTCCATTGGATTTGGACCATCAATAATTAAAAAGAAATTAGGTGAAATAACATATTCCCTAAGAGCATTTCCATTAGGTGGATTTGTATCTTTTCCTGACGAAGAACAGAAGGGTATAGATTCTAAAGATCCAAACCTTTTGAAAAATAGGCCAATTTATCAAAGAGTAATTGTAATATCCGCTGGCGTTTTAGCAAATTTACTTCTTGCATATGTAATTTTAATAGTTAATGTATCTACTATTGGGATACCATATGATCCTGATCCTGGAATTTCTGTACTAGCCATACAGCCTGAGAAAGCTGCTTTCAATGCTGGTTTAGAGCCAGGAGATAAAATTTTAAAAATCAAGAACGATACTCTTGGGATAGGCGATCAAGCTGTAAACACCCTTGTTAATGAAATACAAAAATCATATGATCAAATAATTACAATTACTATACAACGAGGAAATATTACTCAAGAATTAGATTTGAGACCTCAAAAGGTTGATGGGAAGGGCACAATTGGAGCTCAATTACAGCCTAATATTAGAGAAGAGACATATAAAACAAAAAATATTTTTGAACTTTTCAAATTCACTAATAAAGAATTTTCATCTCTACTTGTAAAAACTATCGATGGTTATAAAGGTTTAATTACGAATTTTTCTTCTACAGCTCAACAACTAAGTGGCCCAGTTAAAATTGTTGAAATTGGAGCACAATTATCAGAACAAGGAGGGACAGGCATTTTACTCTTTGCTGCATTAATTTCTATCAATTTAGCAGTTTTAAATTCCTTACCATTACCACTTTTAGATGGAGGACAGTTAGTTTTCACATTAATTGAGGGTATAAGAGGAAGACCCATACCTGACAAAATTCAAATTGCTGTGACTCAATCAAGCTTTTTATTACTAATGGGATTAAGTGTTATTTTGATTATTAGAGATACAAGTCAATTGTTGATTATCCAAAAGCTATTGAAACAATAAATTTATTTCATTATTTACTCTTAACTGTTATTATAAAACGTACTTATAAACTATTGAATGGCTAAAAAATCAATGATTGCTCGAGAAGTGAAGAGAAAAAAATTAGTAAAGAAGTATGCAGCCAAAAGAAAATCTTTACTTAATGAGTTCAATTCTGCTAAAGACCCTATGGCTAGACTTGAAATTCATAGAAAAATTCAAGGTCTCCCAAGAAATTCTGCACCAAGCAGAATGAGGAATAGATGTTGGGCCACCGGTAAACCTAGAGGGGTATATAGAGATTTTGGATTATGCAGAAACCAATTAAGACAAAGAGCACATAATGGTGAACTCCCAGGAGTTGTTAAATCAAGTTGGTAGATAAAATTTGTGAAATCAAATTAATACTAAATAGTCAAAAATCACATAAATAATCAGCAATTTAATAAGCAATATAAATTTTTTTAGATTTTATTTGATAAAGATATTCAATTTGTCCCAATTAAATGTAACAATAAAGTATGTATAAAAAACATATTTAAAAGTGGAAGGACAAAATAAGTCGATCACGTTTGACGGACGAGAGATACGACTAACTACTGGGCTATATGCTCCTCAAGCTAATGGTGCGATAATGATCGAGTGTGGAGATACCTCCCTCTTGGTTACCGCTACAACAACTGAAAAGAAAGAGAAAGGGGACTTTCTTCCTCTCATATGTGATTATGAAGAAAAGCTCTATGCTGCAGGTAGAATACCAGGCGGATTCATGCGAAGAGAAGGTAGGCCTCCAGAGAGAGCAACCTTAATAGCGAGATTAATTGATAGGCCGATGAGACCTCTCTTTCCAACATGGATGAGAGATGAGATTCAAATTGTAGCTTCCTGCCTTTCCTTAGACGAAAGAGTTCCAGCTGATGTATTAGCTGTTACGGGAGCTTCTTTTGCAACTCTTCTTGGTGAAATTCCTTTTTATGGACCAATGGCAGCAGTAAGAGTTGGTCTTATTGGGGATGATTTTATACTAAATCCAAGTTACAGAGAAATTGAAAAAGGAGATCTTGATATAGTAGTCGCTGGATCCCCAGATGGGATTGTAATGATTGAAGCTGGCGCTAATCAATTATCAGAGCAAGATACTATAGAAGCAATCGATTTTGGTTATGAAGCAGTTACTGAGCTTATAAAAGAACAAGAGAATTTGTTAAAAGAATTAAATATTAAGCAAATAAAACCAACTCCTCCTGAGACAGAGAAAGAACTATACTCATATCTGGATAAAAATTGTTCAAAACAAATTAACTTAGTCTTACAAAACTTTGATAATTCTAAAGAAGAAAGAGATTCTGAATTAGAAAAAATCAAGTCTGAAACGCAGATTAAGATAGATTCATTGAAAGATGATAATAATCTGAAAGTATTGATTTCCGAAGAGGAAAAATTGCTTGATTCTGACTTTAAGAAATTAACCAAGAGATTAATGAGAGAGCAAATAATTAATGATGGCAAGAGAGTAGATGGGAGAGATCTTGATGAAGTAAGAAAGATTAAAGTAGCCGCAGGAATACTTCCAAAACGAGTTCATGGTTCAGCATTATTCCAAAGAGGCTTAACTCAGGTGCTTTCAACAACAACGCTTGGGACCCCAAGCGATGCTCAAGAGATGGATGATTTAAATCCCATCACAGAAAAAACTTACTTACATCACTATAATTTCCCCCCTTATTCTGTTGGAGAAACTAGGCCAATGAGAACGCCTGGTAGAAGAGAAATAGGTCATGGAGCACTTGCAGAAAGAGCTATTATTCCCGTTTTACCAGGTAAAGAGACATTTCCCTATGTACTTCGTGTTGTAAGTGAAGTACTTAGTTCAAATGGATCCACATCAATGGCGTCAGTTTGTGGTAGTACACTTTCATTATTAGATGCTGGTGTACCTTTAAAGGCTCCTGTAAGTGGAACTGCTATGGGTTTAATTAAAGAGGGTAAAGAAGTTCGAATTCTTACAGACATACAAGGTATTGAAGATTTTCTGGGAGATATGGATTTTAAAGTTGCTGGTACTGAAAAAGGTATAACTGCTCTTCAAATGGATATGAAAATTACAGGTTTATCTGTATCTATTATTTCTGATGCAATAAAAAAAGCTCGTCCAGCGAGACTACATATTCTGGAAAAAATGCAGGAAGCAATTGATAAACCTCAAGAATCACTATCTCCTCATGCTCCAAGACTTCTTAGTTTTAGGATTGATCCAGAACTTATCGGAACTGTAATTGGCCCTGGTGGACGTACTATTAAGGGAATTACAGAAAGAACAAATACAAAAATAGATATTGAAGATGGAGGGATTGTAACTATTGCATCTCATGACGGCGCTGCTGCTGAAGAAGCACAAAAAATCATTGAGGGATTAACTAGAAAAGTTCATGAAGGCGAAATCTTCTCAGGTGTAGTTACAAGGATTATTCCAATAGGTGCTTTTGTAGAAATACTTCCAGGTAAAGAGGGTATGATTCATATATCACAGCTATCTGAAGCAAGAGTTGAGAGAGTTGAAGATGTAGTCAGGCAAGGCGACGATGTAACTGTAAGAGTTCGTGAGATTGATAGCAGAGGAAGAATAAATCTAACATTAAGAGGAGTTTCTCAAAATAATGGTTTTTCATATCCTGAGCCAACCCCAACCCCAGTAGCTCCACTAAATTAAAATTAAGTTTTAATTGGATATAAATCATATTTTTTAATTATTTGCTTGATCTCAAAGCAAATATTTTGATGGGTTAATTTATTACTTGTAGCAATGATAATACCATCTTGAGTAAAATTCTCATTCCCATAAGAAAGTGCCTCATTCTCTAAATTAGTAATAGAACCACCAGCAGCTCTTAAAACCGCCTCTGGAGCAGCAAAATCCCAATCTTTAGGAGAACTTTGGCCAGGCAAACTTAATGATATATAAATATCACTTTCACCTCTAACAATAGAGGCTATTTTACATCCTATACTTCCCATAACATTTACTTTCTTAAATCCAATTTTATTGATTAAGTTATTTAAAGTCTCATTTCTATGATTTCTGCTTGTTACTAATGTCATTTCTTGTAATTTTTTTGTATTTTGCATATTAGTTTCTTTAATAGATCCGTCTTTTTTTTCGCACCATGCACTTTTACCATCTGAAATCCATAATTCACTTTTTTCTGGGATTAAAATCAAACCAATATAAGGTTTTTTTTCATAATTTAAGGCTAAATGCATAGCATAATTTCCTGTACCCTGTATAAAATCTTTAGTTCCATCTAATGGATCAATAACCCACAACCATTTAGACTTTATGGCAACATCACTAGAACCGTTTTTTACATTTTCTTCGCTTAATATATCCCAATTTACTTTTTTATAATTTTTAATAATATTTTTTATTATTAAATCATTTACTTCTATATCTGCCAAAGTGACAGGATCTTCAAAATTTTTGCTCTTTATTATTTCTTTTGCTTTTTCTTTATTCTTTAATATTTTTGAATAAGAGCGCAAAATATCAGAAGCTTCCCAGCTGAAAAAACGTAGATCAGCGATAAGATTATTAATATCTACGCTAATTGGTAATTTAAACACAAAATGAATATCAATTCCTCATTTTCTCACAGAAGAGAAGAACCCGAAAGTGGTACTTTGTACCTAGTTGGTACACCAATTGGCAATCTAAGCGATATTTCTTTAAGAGCTATAAATATTCTTAAAAATGTTTCTTTGATTGCCTGCGAAGATACTAGACAAACAAGAAAATTAACTAATAGGTTTGATATAAAAAATAAACTTATAAGTTTTAATAAACATAATTCATTGAGTAGAATTCCAAAAATAATTAATTACTTAAGAGAAGGTAAATCAATAGCACTTGTTAGTGATGCAGGGATGCCAAGTATTTGTGATCCTGGAGAAGAACTCGTTAAAAATCTAAAGTTGAATAAATTAGAAACCATCTGTATACCTGGGCCATCGGCAGCTTTAACTGCACTTGTATCGAGTGGCTTTCCAGCTTCTAAATTTATTTTTGAGGGTTTTCTTCCAAAAAAAAAGAAAGAAAGGGAAAAAATACTTTCAGAAATTAGTAAGAATGAAAAGACAACAATACTTTTTGAATCTCCTCATCGTCTTCATAAACTTTTAAATGAATTAAAAGATTTCCTTGGTGGACAAAGAGAAATTTTCGTATCGAGGGAATTAACAAAAAAATTTGAGGAGCAAATAAAAAATAACATTGATAGCCTATTAGAAGTTTTTAAAGGGAAAGAAATACTTGGAGAAATAACAATAGTTATTAAGGGGATAGAAGAAACTAATAAAGAAGATATTGATAAATCGTGCTTGAAAAAAGAGCTCAAAGATTTAGTAAATGCAGGGTTAAGTCTTTCATCTGCCTCTAAATATTTGGCAAAAAAGAAGAACTTAAAGAGAAATTTGATTTATAATCTTTATTAAAGAAAAATATTGTGTACATTTCAAATGATATTTGAATTTAAAAAACTTTTATTCATTGCCACTATTAATTTAAGTTTCTTATTTATATTACTAATTGGTATTCAAAATAGTTCAAATAAAGCTAAAGTTAATTTCCTAATTGATGAAACAATTGAATTACCAGTAAGTTTTATTATTGGAACAAGTTTTATAACTGGTTCTTTACTAGGAAGTCTAATACCTTTGAATCCCTTCAAAGGGAGATAATTCTTCATAGCGCTATTAATAATTCTGAGCTAACTATTCTAGATATTCCTCGGGCTCTTAAAATTGGTGCAGTAATATTAAATACATTACTATCTGGAACTTTTATAACTCTTTGTTCTTTTTTGACTGATCTTTTAGCGGCCTTCAAATCATAAAAAATTTCAATAGTTTTTCTATTTAAATCTTCTTCAGATAAAAAACTCCACTCAATATATTCCTTTAATAACTTTGTCTCTAATTCAACTTGCTTATCAACAATCATATAAACAACTTTAGGCAGATCTACCTCCTTAATCGAAACAGAGGATAGATCTTTATGTGGTAAATTATCTATTTCTAAATTTAAAGGAGTAATTTCATGAAATGCATCCTCTAAAAATAATTCTTGGTTTACTTCATCAAGATTTTTTTGGGAGTTAGAGCTCGAAATCATTTGATGAAATCTATCATTAGTAATTGGAGACTTTATTGATGATTTTGAAATATAAAGCAATTCATCGTATCTTTTTTTTCCAAAAATTTTCTTTAGGTGTCTAACAATAGTTAATTTGGTAAATTTAAAATTTTCAGATATTTCTTCTAAAGATTTATTATTAATAAATGCATCAACAATTTCTTGTTTTTGCTTTTCTGTAATACGCCTTGCCAATTTGAAATATAAACTATGTAGATATCTTAAGAAAAATAAAGAAAAAAAACTGTATAAAATTATTTTTCTTTAGCTTAATAAATATATAAAGATTTTATATTAATTGTTTAAGACTTAGCTGTTAGATATAATAGATAGATGCTCCCTTAGCTCAGCTGGATAGAGCAACTGCCTTCTAAGCAGTGGGTCGCAAGTTCGAATCTTGCAGGGAGCGTAATTATTTAATAAAAAATATTTTATTTTTAATGAATAATTTATATAAATTTAAAAATATTAAATATAAAAATTTTTCGACAAAGTATTTAAATAATTTTGGATTGAAAATATTTCAAACAGCAGTTTTATTATTAGCTTCAGCTCCATTTTTTAGTTTTATTTTATTTTTAATTTCTTCCTTTATAGGTAGTACTAACAGGGATGATGGATTTTTCAAGGACAAATACAATTGGCCATTTATATTTGCATCAATCTTTATGATCGTTAATTCATGCTTAATAACAAGTGATTTGATAGATATTCCAGAATTAGATGTGTCGCTGATATGGATTGGACTTCTAAATTGGCTTCCTTTTTTTTGGTGTTTTTGGAGTTTCCAGAAATTTCTAGTCACTAAAAAACTTAGATCAGATACTGCAAAGCTTTTTTTAATCGGATCTTTTCCCGTTTTAATAAGTGGTTTTTGTCAATACTTCTTAGGTTTATATGGCCCATATAGATTTTTAAATAATTTAATAATTTGGTATCAAAGGCCCTTGAATGAGAATGAATTTAGTCAAAGTGCGGTAACAGGTTTATTTAATAATCCAAATTATGCTGGTGCATGGCTGGCAATTATTTTCCCAATCTGCTTAGGATTATTCCTTATAAAGAATAAAAATATATTACTCAAGTACTCTTATTTTCTAATAATAATCTTTTTCATTGCAATGATAATCTTAACCGCTTCAAGGTCAGCGATACTAGCAATATTACTTTCTTATTTTTTATTTTCGAGATTCAATAAATTCAAAATATTCTCATTATTAACGACTTTCTTTTTAATATTTGGAGCTTATAAATTTTTGCTTTTCATGAATATAGATATTAAAGCGTTGAGTAATGAATTCTTGCCAAATGAAATTTATAATAAACTTAGTACATTTAATCTATCAAACTTAAGTTCATTACCAAGAGTTGATATCTGGAGTAAAACTCTAATGTTTATAAGAAATAATATTTTGCTTGGATATGGGGCAGGTTCCTTTCCTAATATATATGAATCATTCAATGGATCCTTTGGAGATATACAACATTCACATAATATTATCTTAGAGCTTACATTTAGTCATGGAATTTTAGTTGCAACCCTTATTTTGTTTCCCATGATTCATCTATTGATTTCCGCCTCTAGAAAATTATTTATTTATGATAGAGAGGAGTATTTTTGTTTAATAGAGAAGGCTTGGATAATATCATTCGCAAGTTTTTTATTAATTCATATGTTTGACATAACTTATTTCGATGGAAGAATTAGTCTATTATGTTGGACTCTTCTTGCAGGTTTGCGCTCAATGACCAAAGAATATATGCAAAATCAAAGCTCATTATAGACAGATATTGTCTCGGAGTTTATAATTTTGCTCGAAAATTTTGAGATTGCCATTTTAAAACTTTCATTACCCATTTTAAATCTTAAATCATCATCACTTATTAATTTTTCAATAGCATAAGCTAAATTCTCAGAATTTTTTATTGGAACCAAAAATCCATTTAATCCATCAACAACAACATCCCTACATCCAACTGCATTAGTAGTAATTATAGGTAATCCAAGAGCTGCGCCCTCGAGTAATGATTTAGGCAAACCCTCTCTATAAGAAGGGAGACATAATATATCAGTTTCAAATAAGATTTTTTTTATATCATCTATCCAGCCTAACCACTCAATTATTTCCTGTTCATGCCAAGTCCTTAAAGTATTAGTCTTTAAAGAACTAGGATTTTTCGGATCAATATCCCCTATAAGTAAAAATCTGCATTTAATATTTTTCTTCTTCAAAATTTTTGCAGCTTCAACAAATTCAAAGATACCTTTATCTTTTAACATTCTCGCGACTAGAGAAATAGTTTTAGTGTTTTTTGTTTTTTTCTTTATTTTCAATTTATAATCAATTTCAACACCAGCTCCTCTAATCAATTTCGCATCAGATTTATTAACTATTTTTTGACTTATAAAAAAATTCATATCATCTGAATTTTCAAAAATTACCCTATTCCTCTTATCTTTACCATGATGTTTATTTAGACTAAGCCTAAATAAAAAGAGTAATATTGGTTTTAATAATTTAGCTTTAAAACTATTTGAAGAAAAAACAAATCCCATCCCAATTGGAGCATTAATTACTGACTTAATATTTAAAAATTTAGCTGCAAAAGAGCCATATATAATAGGCTTTGGTCCTACATTATGAACGATATCAGGTTTTATTTTATAGAGTAAATAACAATACTTTAAAAGAATTATAAATTCATAAAGTGGATTAATACTTCTCCTATCTAAGGCTAAAGAAAAAAATTTAATCTTATTATTTTCAATAAGTTTTCTTTTATCAGTCTCATTACAAGAAATACATATTTCGTATCCTGCTTTTCTTGCATCTACTGCTCTCCCAAGAAAATGGGAAACAAAAAACCAATCTTCAGTTAAGTTGATTAAAATCCTTTTTTTATTCATTATTGCAATTTCCTAAATAATCTATTGTTTAAAAAAAAATTTGATTTTCCGCAAATTAAGGAAAATCATAAGAGTCAGACTTTTGGGAAGATATTCCAAAATCAAAAACCATAAAAATATAAAAATGGTAGGGTAATTAGTCTTTTTAAAACTCCATTGATAAAAAACATTAATAACATTTTTGAATTTATAAAATTCACTATTTTTACCTTTTATATAATTCCAAATATTTATATGATTCTTTATTGACTTTGATATTAGCATCCCTGAATTTGAAACATTATAGTGAAAAAGAGGTTTTGAGAGTCTTTTGCCATAGCATTTATTTGCTGCAAGTCTTACATTGAATTCCCAATCTTCATATCCTAACAACATAGTTTCATCATAAAATCCGTTATCAACAAATATATTTTTAGGAATAAATATACTGTAGGGAATTTGGTTAATGAACATTTGCTCGAACAAATTAAATACTTTTTTTCTTATCCCTTTATTACTACCTTCTAATATACAATCTGAAAAAACATACGATGAATTTTTATTATTTTGTAAAAACTTATAAAATTCTTCAAGAGCATTTAAATTAATCCAATCATCCGAATCTAAGAAAAATATATAATTTCCTCTCGAGTGAATAACACCAGTATTTCTTGCAGAAGATAATCCTTTATTTTTTTGATTAATAACTTTAATTAGTGAATCATTTTTATAACCTTCTAAAACTTCCAAAGTATTTTTATCATTTGAACCATCATTAACCAAAATAATTTCTTTTTCAATCCAAGTTTGATTTTTAATGGATTGGATAGTTCTATCTAACGTTTCACCACTATTAAAACAAGGAACAACTATGGATATCAGCTTTTGATTATTATAATTCTTAAAATTCATATTCACATTTTGTCCATATTTCACCCCAAATAATTATTATTTCTTTCATTTTCAAGTTTGATATTTTTAACTCTTGTTTCAATTCCTCGAGCGTATGTTCTATCTTATGATCATTATCAGAGAAATAATACATGCCTAATTCTTTTCTAAATGCTATTTGCCAATCCCTCTTAAAATATGGAACTCTTATCAAAAATAAATTAGCTCCACTTAATTTCTGTATATTTTCAAGAAATGAAGACCTATTTTCAATATGTTCTAACACATTGGAAAGAACAACAACATCTGATTTTATTTCTAGAAAATCATTAATATCTCCATTAATAAAATTCAAATTCTTTAGATTATAATTTTTTTGTTTTTCCTTAGCAAAATTAATATTATTTTTATCTAGATCTATTCCAGTTATTAAACTATTTAAGTGTGTTTTAGCGATACTTATTGCTACGGAACCATTACCACAGCCAACATCCAGTACATTATCTCCATCTTTAATCCTATCAATAAAAAATTGATGATAATTAGTTAAGAGATGTTTTGGATGCACGCCATTGCCATATTTTATTGCTCTTTCATTTATTATCCAATCTAATTTATCTTTTATTAAAAACAAATTCTTTATTGATTTTGATTGTCTGCTACCTCTAGATTCCAGGATAAAAAAACTTGTAAATAAAAATCTTCTAATTTTAGAGGGTATCAATAACCAAAAATATGAAAAAACTTTTGCAATACTTAGAATTATATTTTTTCTCATATTTTATTACTTTTTACAAATTCCCAGGCACTATTACACATCTTATAAAGATCATAGTTTGATTTCCACTTAAGTATATCATTAGCTTTTTTTGGATTTGCAAAGCAAACAGCGCAATCACCTTCCCTTCTGTTAGAAATTTTAATAGGGATGCTTAAGCCTGATACCTTTTCAAAAGTTTTTATCAATTCCAAAACACTTACTCCTTCACCAGTTCCAATATTAAAGAAATTTATCCCATTATTTTTATTAATATAATCTAATGCAGTTACATGAGCCTTTGATAAATCCATTATATGAATATAATCACGTACTCCAGTCCCATCTGATGTCTCATAATCATCACCAAATACATTTAAATAATTTTTCGAGCCGGTAACTACCTTAATCATTTCAGGCATCAAATTAGAATTCTCAACTGATAAAGGGTCATCACCAATTAAGCCAGAATTATGAGCACCTATTGGATTAAAATATCGCAAACAAGCAATAGACCACTCTCTATCAGCTTTAGAAATATCTTCTAGAATTTTTTCAATAATAATTTTTGTCTGAGCATATGGATTTAATGGATTTAATTTATGTTTTTCATCGATTGGACAAAAATCAGGTTCACCATATACTGCAGCTGTACTACTAAAAAGAAACCTTTTTAACCCTGTGCATTTCATCGCTTGTAGCAAGCTTATAGTTCCTTTTACATTAACCTCATAATAATCTAATGGTCTCATCAGTGAATCTGAAACAGACTTCAATGCCGCAAAATGAATTACTGATGAAACTTTATTTTCATTAATTATTTTTATTAAGCTTTCTGTCTCTCTGACATCAACTTCGTAAAATCTGATGTTTTGATTTGTTATTGTTTCTAATCTAGCTACAACATCTCTCTTACAGTTAATAAAGTTATCAAGTATTATAAATTTCTGCTTGTTTTCTGCAAGAATTGCTGCGGTATGCGATCCTATATATCCAAAACCTCCAGTAAGCAAAGTACAAGTCATGTATAAAAAAATATTTTCTAAGTAAAATTCTTTAAAGGGTCTATTAACATAATAAGAAATTAAATGTCTTGTTTAATATTTTCGTTAAAAATCCAATCTACAATTTCCTTAGGAGGAGTATAACCAACTACTAATTTTTTTAGTATTGGAAAAATATTTTTAACATCATTTTTAGTTATATATTTCTCTAAAGATTGGATCTCAAATTTTAATTGATCCCAATTAATAAAATCATCTTGAGCTTTAAAAATTTTTGGATGTTTGGTAGACAATGAATTATCTTCTATAAGAAGTTCTTCATATAATTTTTCGCCCGGTCTTAATCCAGTAATCAATATTTCAATGTCTCCATTTGGATTATTTTTATCCCTTAATTGTAAACCAGAGAAATTAATCATATTAACTGCAAGATCATAAATTTTTACTGGGTTGCCCATATCTAATAAAAAAACATCTCCACCATCTGACATAGCACCAGCCTGAATAACGAGCTCTGCAGCTTCTTGTATAGTCATAAAATATCTGCATATATCTGGATGAGTAAGAGTTATAGGACCTTTTTCTTTAATTTGCTTACGAAATTTAGGAATTACTGAGCCGGACGAATCTAATACATTACCAAATCTGACCATTGAAATTTTTGTTTTTTTCCTTTTTTGATCTGCATATAATGCTTGAAGACATAACTCTCCAAGTCTTTTGGATGCTCCCATTACATTAGTGGGACGTACGGCCTTATCAGTAGATATAAATACAAAGTTATCTACTTCAGTTTTCAAAGAAGCCTGCGCTAAATTTATCGTCCCAAAGACATTATTTTTTAAACCTTCAGATAAATTATGTTCAACAATTGGGACATGCTTATAAGCCGCAGCATGATAAACAGTATTTGGTTTCCAAGTTTTAAAAATTGAGTTAATATTATCTTTATCTTGAATTGAACAAAGAAGGGGTACTATTTCAAAAGTTTCAATTTGAATCAACCCAGTTAGTTCATTTACTATTTTATAAAGGGAAAATTCATTAGAATCTAAAAGTAATAGCTTATTTGGCTTGATTCTTATAATCTCTCTACATAATTGGCTTCCAATTGAGCCTCCTGCTCCTGTTACCATTACGATTTTATCTTTAATATTTTTTTGCAGTAAGTATTTATCAGGATCAACTTTCTCTCGACCAAGAAGTTCATCAATTTCAAGTTCCATTAAATTAGATGATGTATTACCTTTAGCAATCTCGGCTAAATTGGGAAGTGTCCTTACAGAAAGATTAAATTTACTTACATTTTTAATTATTTTTATCCGTTGCGAATAATTAATTCTTGGAAGAGCTAATAATAAAAAAGATATATTTTTATTATTAACTAGGTATTCTAGTGCTCCTGGAGAGTAAATTTTCTTTCCTGCCAAAACTCTGCCTTGCTTATCTTCATCATCGTCTAAAAAACAAGATACTACAAATTCATTATTATTTTCTAAAGCTGATATTAGTTCTCTTCCTGCATTTCCTGCACCATAAATTGCTGCTCTTGGTAAATTAGATTTTTTAAATCTTTTTCTATACAAATCACCTATCCAATATCTTATTAAGGCTCTTGATCCACCAACACTAAAAAATAATAATAATGGTTGAATTATACCTATAGTTCTTGGCACATCTCGAAAACTTATTAAAGTAATAAAAATAGAGAATAGAAAACCGTAAATAATAATAGATTTTGAAACAGTCAACATCGCATCCCATCCAGAGTATCTAAATATAGTTTTGTATAAACCACTAAAATAGAAGACTGGAATTGCAAAAATTATTGACAAGAAAGAAGGAAAGATAATAGATTTTTCAAGAAGGGTAAGATCTCCTAGTCTTAGATAGAATGCAAGCCAGACAGTTAAAAAACATAAAAAAGAATCTACAGCCAAATAAATAATCAATTTAAAAAATCTTGGTAAATCCAGAAAATATAATTTAAATTTATTCATTTCTTTATTCATAAAAGTAAGGTCAATTTATTCTGGATTATGATTTAATTTAAATTTGAACTCTCTTTTTTATTAATTTAGCAGGAACACCACCAACAACCGTATATGAGTCTACATTACTTGTAACAACTGCTCCAGCTGCAATTATGGATCCTTTACCAATCTCACAGTTTGGCAGTATTACTACATTTGATCCAATCCAAACATCATCATGAACAATTATTTGGCCATCTTTCATACCCTGCTTAATAATAGGTTTATCAGTTGATTTGAATGAATGATTACTAGATCTTAATACTACATTAGGTCCAATTAAAACATTATTACCAATAGAAATCTTACCTTTTCCTCTTGCGTTAATCATGACATTAGAATTAAAAGATGCATTAAAGCCA
>CACNWH010000010.1 GCA_902624105.1 uncultured Prochlorococcus sp.
TAAAATTATGAATGATGATATCACTACTTATAATTATTCCTCATTCACAGGAGAGTTAACCTCAAGTGAGAAAATAGCGAAAGAACTACAAGAGTTATTAGTGGCTGGTAATTATGATGCCGCGAAACTTCTCTTGGAACCATCCCAGCCTGTTGACATAGCGGAGGCGATTGGAAGTTTACCGCAGATTTTACAAGCTTTAGCTTTCAGGCTTCTTAAAAAGAATGAGGCTATTGAAGTATATGAATATTTAGATCCAATAGTTCAACAAACCTTATTAGATAGGCTTCGCTCTGGGGAGGTTTTAGAGATCGTTGAGAAAATGTCACCCGATGATCGCGTGCAATTATTTGATGAATTACCAGCGAAAGTTGTAAGAAAGTTTTTGTCAGCACTCAGTCCTGGAGAAAGGAAAGTTACAGCAGAGTTATTAGGTTATCAACCAGAAACTGCTGGGAGATTAATGACTACTGAGTTTATAGATTTAAAAGAGATGCAAACAGCAGAAGAAGCACTCTCTTTGATTAGGAAAAGAGCCCCTTTTACTGAAACTATTTATAGTTTATATGTTACGGACAAAGAGAGGCATTTGACAGGTATTCTTTCTTTAAGAGATCTTGTGACGGCAGATCCTAAGATGGAAATTGGAGAAGTTATGACAAGAGAAGTAGTCAATACTACAACAGATACAAATCAAGAAGAAGTGGCTAGGGCAATACAAAGATATGATTTTTTAGCACTTCCTGTCGTAGATAAAGAAAACCGGCTAGTAGGTATAGTCACTGTTGATGATTTAATAGATGTGATAGAGCAAGAGGCTACAAGGGATATATATGCTGCTGGAGCCATACAAGCAGGAGACGAAGATGATTATTTTCAAAGTGGATTGTTCACTATTGCCAGAAGAAGAATAGTTTGGTTATTAATTCTTGTCTTAGCAAATGGAATCACAACTAAAGTTATTGCTATGAACGATAGGATTCTTAGCGAGGTAGTAATTTTGGCAGCTTTTATTCCCTTGCTAATTGGGACAGGTGGAAATGTAGGGGCTCAAAGTTCAACAGTTGTAATTAGAGGTTTAAGTACTCAAAAGATTAAATCTTTAGGGGCTTTGAAAGCTATTCTAAAAGAAGCTTTTACTGGAGCATTGCTTGGAATATTAATGTTAATTGTTGTTATTCCTTTTGCATGGTGGCAAGGAGAGGGGTTATTAATTGGCCTCGCTGTGGGTATTAGCTTGCTTTCTATTACAACACTTGCTGCTACTGCAGGAGCAGTGCTGCCACTTCTTTTTAATAGGATGGGTTTAGATCCCGCGTTAATGTCTTCACCTTTCATAACAACTGCAACAGATATAGCTGGTGTTTTTATTTATTTGAATACAGCAGCATGGTTAATGAATAATTATAGTTTTTAGAATGAGTAAATATACTCATTTATCGAAATTTGTGGATTTTTAGGTTTTACTTTACAATTCTTAATGGTATTGTTTACAGAAGTACATTTTATTTATGTCTACTGAAACCATAGTTGAAAATAAATTAACCTCTATTTCAGCTCTTAAGACTGGCAATGAAGTTGATCTAGTAAGATCTTATTTGAGAGATATTGGAAGAGTTCCTTTATTGACTCATGAGCAAGAGATAACTCTTGGAAGACAAGTTCAAGAATTGATGCAGGTAGAAAGACTGGAATTAGAGATTATTGATTTAACTGGTGAAAAACCATCTGTTGAAGAAATTTCACAGAAATTAAATTTAACAATTCCCCAAGTTAAAAAGAGATTAAGAGCTGGTCAAAGAGCAAAAGAAAGAATGGTTGCAGCTAATTTAAGACTTGTTGTTAGTGTTGCTAAGAAATATACGAAGAGAAATATGGAATTATTAGACCTTATTCAAGAAGGAACAATCGGACTTGTGAGAGGAGTAGAAAAATTTGATCCAGCTAGAGGTTATAAATTTTCTACATATGCTTATTGGTGGATTAGGCAAGGCATTACTAGAGCCATCGCTGAAAAAAGCAGAGCAATTAGACTCCCTATACACATAACTGAAATGTTAAATAAGCTTAAAAAAGGTCAAAGGGAATTAAGCCAAGAGATGTCTAGAACTCCTACTATTAGTGAGCTCGCGAAATATGTTGAACTACCTGAAGAAGATGTAAAAGACTTAATGTGCAAAGCAGGTCAACCAGTTAGTTTAGAAACTAAAGTTGGTGATGGAGAAGATACTGTACTTTTAGATTTACTGGCAGGAGGAGAAGATTTACCTGACGAAAAAATTGAGATGGATTGTATGCGAGGCGATTTGCATTCGTTATTACATCAACTACCTGATTTACAATGTAGGGTGTTAAGAATGAGATATGGAATGGATGGAGATGAACCTATGTCTCTTACGGGTATTGGAAGAGTTTTAGGAATAAGTAGAGATAGAGTTAGAAATTTAGAACGTGATGGGTTAAGAGGTTTGAGAAGACTTAGTGAAAATGTTGAAGCTTATTTCGTTTCTTGAATAATTTTTAAAATCAATCTATTCGTTTCTTCTGGATTCTCATCATGTGGACAATGTCCAGCATTTTTGATGACATTTAAACTTTTTATTTCTTCATAATCATTTGCCCACTTTTCTGCTTCCTTGAGGGATTCCCAAGGGTCTTTTTCTCCCCAAATCAGATGTATATCAGTTTGAATTTTTTTAAATAAATCTGTAGCTAAATAATCATCAAATAGATTAATAAAACCACGAAAAGCTTCAGCAGAACCAGCTCTTTGGGATGGTTTATATAAAATTTGAATTAACTCATCATTTATATTTTCCCCTGATGGATAAGCTTGATTAAGTATCCGCTTAATTGTAGAAGGATTAGCCGCCCTATTAAAGAGATTTTGACTAATAAACCTTTTGCTTACTAAAGTTTTAATTAATGGCCGCAAAAAATTCATTAAAATATCGTTCTTTTTAAGCCTTTTATCATCCATAGTTCTCTGAGCGCAATCTATTAAAATTAAACCTTCACAATTACTTTTTAACATTTCTCCTGATTTCAATGAAATAATTCCACCAATAGAGTTTCCGATCAAAAAGACTGGTCCTTTAATTACTTCATCACAAAAATCCTTAATTTGATTTGCCCATAAATCAAAGCAATATTTAACTTCATTATTTTTTGGAAATTCATAATCTAAAGTTGCACCTGGTTGACTACTTTCTCCAAAGCCTAATAAATCTATTGCATAGCAATTGAAAAAATTTCCTAAAAATTTTTGGTTATTTCTCCAGTGATTTTTAGATGCTCCAAAACCATGAATTAAGAGAATGTTGATTTCAGAATTTTTTAAAAGATTATTGGATAAAGACCAAGATATATCCCAATTTCTCCACTTCCACACATGGTTAGATTTACTATTCATTAAAAATTTACATTCATGATTACGTTAATTGATAAATTGAATAATTGCATATAGCTAATACTTGTAGTTTGATGAAAGTAATTTGGTGGTTAATTTTAAGTGCAAGTAATTTGTATTGGGGAAGCTTTAATAGACAAAATTATAAATAAATCAGACTCTAATTTTAAAAATTACTTAGGAGGCGCTCCAGCAAATGTTGTATGTGCGTTGAGAAAACTCAATGTTCCAGCATCTTTCATAGGTTGTTTAGGAGATGATGATTTCGGACAAGAATTTATTAAGCTATTTCAACGATTGAAAATAAATATTGATTTTTTGCAAATTGCTAAAGAATCTCCTACGAGAATTGTAAAAGTTACAAGAGATGAATCTGGAGATAGATCATTTTCTGGATTTGAATTTTCTAATTCTGATAATTTCGCTGATGAAATGTTAGAAAAATTGTTGATAATTAACGATATGAAAAATTTGAAAAAACAATTTTTAAAAACAAAATATATCGTTACCGGAACAAATTTATTAGCTTTTTCTAAATCTGCTGAATCATTGAATTTTATTTTAGATTTTGCAAAAAACTTTAGAATCAAAGTTATTATTGATGTGAATTGGCGAGAGATCTTCTGGGATCATGCCAATATTGATAAGGATATACGCTTTAGAAAAGTAAAAAATTTCTTAAATCATGCAGATATATTGAAACTAGCAAGTGAAGAAGCCTACTTATTTTTTGATACAAATGATCCTTCTGAGATTTCTAAAGTATTAACTAAACAACCAGATGTGATTATTACAAATGGTTCTAAGCAGATTAATTGGTACATAAACTGCATAAAAGGGTCGAATGAGGTAATTAAACATTCATCTAAGATTATCGATACGACTGGTGCAGGAGATGCTTTTTTAGCTGGCTTGATTTCAAGGCTTTACTGGGATTCAAATTTAGATGATCAAGTTAAAATAAAAGAAATAATAAAATTTGCTAGCGTTTGTGGCCTTTTAACTTGTTTGGGAGAGGGTGCAATTGAGCAACAACCTGAAGATAAATTAGTTTATAAATTTATAGAGGATTTTGGTTCGTAGATATTAAAGTTTCTTCCCTCTTCATAGGCATAATTAATTTCTACCTTCCAATATATTTGAAGCATTGGTTCAATAAGTTCAGGCCATTCAATAATTAAAATTCCATTACTTGTTTCTAATTCTTCCTCTTCTTCTATAAATAATTCCTTAGCAGATAAGCTATTTTCAATTCTATAAAGATCCATGTGTATTAGATACATGGATCCTGAATCATAGTGGTGAGATAGAGCAAATGTTGGACTTGTTATGGATTCTTTTATGCATAATCCTTGACCAATTCCCTGAACGAATGATGTCTTGCCAGCTCCTATTGGACCTTTTAAAATAACAATTGATTTAGGTTTCAAATTTTTTACGAAATCTTTTCCGAAAGAAATCGTCTCAGATGCATTTTTAAGAAACACAATTACGACATAAAATCATTTATAGTTTACACATATAGTTTTACTTCAAATATGACAATTGCTAACTCAAATAAAATTTCAATACCTAACTATATTGTTGCTGATCTTTCATTGGCTGACTTTGGTAGAAAAGAATTAAATATTGCAGAAACAGAAATGCCTGGTCTTATGGCTTTAAGGGAAAAATATAGTGCTTCAAAGCCTTTAGAAGGAGCAAAAATTGCTGGCAGCTTACATATGACCATTCAAACTGCTGTATTAATCGAAACTTTAGTAGAATTAGGTGCTGCTGTTAAGTGGGCTTCATGCAATATTTTTTCTACACAAGATCATGCAGCAGCTGCTATTGCAAAAAGAAATATTCCTGTTTACGCAAAGAAAGGGGAAACATTAGATGAATATTGGATGTATACACACTATATTTTAGATTGGGAGAATGATTCTCCAAATATGATTCTTGACGATGGTGGAGATGCTACTGGATTATTAATATTAGGTAGTAAAGCTGAAAAAGATATTTCTGTACTAGATAATCCACAAAATGAGGAGGAAATCGCTTTATTTAACTCTATTAAAACTAAATTAAAAGAAGATCCTACATTTTATTCTAGAATAAAGGCAAATATTATTGGTGTAACTGAAGAAACTACTACAGGTGTTGCGAGGTTATATCAACTTCAAAAAGAAGGAAATTTACCTTTCCCTGCGATTAATGTAAATGATTCAGTCACTAAGAGTAAATTTGATAATTTATATGGATGTAGAGAATCTTTAGTTGATAGTATTAAAAGAGCAACAGATGTCATGATAGCTGGTAAAGTCGCACTGGTTATTGGCTTTGGAGACGTTGGTAAAGGTTCAGCTCAATCTTTAAGAGGTCTTGGAGCTATTGTTAAAGTAGCGGAGGTTGATCCTATCTGTGCGCTTCAAGCTGCAATGGAAGGATATAGTGTAGTTACTTTAGAAGAAGTTGTTGAGGACATAGATATATTTGTAACTGCAACTGGTAATTACAAAGTAATTACTCATGAACATTTAGTTAAGATGAAAGATGAAGCTATTGTATGTAATATTGGACATTTTGATAATGAAATAGATGTGGCTTCACTAAAAGATTATGAATGGGAAAATATTAAACCTCAAGTTGATCATATCTCTCTTCCAAACGGTAATAAAATAATTCTTTTAGCAGAAGGTAGGTTGGTTAACTTAGGATGCGCAACTGGCCACCCCAGTTTTGTAATGAGTAATTCTTTTACAAATCAAGTTTTAGCTCAGATTGAACTTTTCAGTAAAGGAGATGATTATCTAAATGAAGTATATGTATTACCTAAGCACTTAGATGAAATGGTAGCAAGACTCCATTTAGACAAAATTGGTGCGAAATTAACAATCTTGACCCAAGAACAAGCAGATTACATCAATGTATCTGTAAATGGACCTTATAAATCTGAATTATATAGATATTAAATTTGGATATTTTCTTTCTGAATATTATTACCTCTATCCCTGATATTATTTCTGATTCGGTTAAAAATAATCCAAATATTGCATATTTGATTATTTGTTTTGCGATGTTTCTAGAGAATATAATTCCTCCAATACCTTCTGAAATAATAATGCCTTTAGGAGGTTTCTTTGTTTATCAAGGTAATTTAAATTTCTTTATTTTAGTTATTTTTGGTTTAATAGGAACAGTACTTGGAGCATTACCTTGGTATTACTTGGGAAGATTGTTAAACGAAAAGAAACTAGCAGATTTTGTTGAAAGAAAAGGTAAAATTCTAGGTATTACTTCTAAAGATTTAAATAAAAGTAAATCATGGTTTGATAAATATGGAGTTTCTTTGGTTTTCTGGGGAAGATTAATACCAGGAATTAGGACTTTAATATCAGTACCCGCAGGTATTGAGATGATGCCTCTCAAGAAATTTCTTGTGTGGACAACTTTAGGGAGTTTGATATGGGTCGCGCTATTGTCTTTGTCAGGTTATGTTTTAGGAGAAAATTATAAAACCATAGAATCATATATAGATAACTTTAAAATTTTTATCAAACCATTATTAATTATATTTTTAGTAATCATTGTATTTAAATATCTACAAAGTACCAAAATCAAATCCTAAAATGGTACGTCATTTGTATTTTTATTTCCATTTGTTGAGTAATTATTGCTAGTTTCATTATCTTTTTTTGATCCCAATAGGTTTAATCTATCTACTCTTATAACTGGCTTATATCTATCTTCACCTGTATTCTTATCTTTCCAGGAATCTATTTTTAGACTTCCTGTAATCCCAATTAATGAACCTTTTCGAACATAATCTGCTGCAATTTGAGCTTGTTTACCCCAGATTTCAATATTAAACCAATCTGGCTCTTCATCTCTAGTTCTTCTATTGACTGCAAGGGTGAAATTAGCAACTGTGCTCCCTGACTCAAAATATCTTACATCAGGTTCTCTTCCAGCACGACCAACTAAATTTACTGTGTTAATTTCCATGGAAAATTTTTTTTTATAATACACATAATTTTTTATTTTGGTTAAATAATTGCAAGCTGTTCATAACTTAATTGAATAATTTATAGAGTTTCCTAAAAATTTAATATATTATCTGGATAAATTAACAATTAATATGATCTTTAATCGATTTAAATTTTCTAGAGATATTGGAATTGATCTAGGAACTGCTAATACTTTAATTCACGTTTCAGGTAAGGGAGTCGTTCTACAAGAACCATCAGTTGTTGCTTTAGATCTTGAAGAAGGTGTTCCTTTAGCAGTTGGAGAAGATGCTAAGTTAATGCTTGGCAGAACACCAGGAAATATTCGTGCAGTGAGACCACTCAAAGATGGAGTAATAGCTGATTTTGATGCAGCTGAAGAAATGCTGAAAATGTTTATTCAAAAATGTAATGAAGGAAGAGGAATCATCGCTCCTAGATTAGTTATTGGTATTCCCAGTGGTGTTACTAGTGTTGAAAGGAGAGCTGTTAGAGAAGCTGGATTAGCTGGTGCAAGAGAAGTTCATCTTATTGATGAACCAGTTGCAGCAGCCATAGGAGCTTCTTTGCCAGTTACTGAACCTATCGGAACTATGATTGTGGATATCGGAGGAGGCACTACCGAGGTTGCTGTGCTAAGTCTAGGCGGAACGGTCTTAAGCGAATCAGTTAGAGTTGCTGGCGATGAAATTAATGATTCCATAGCCATATACCTAAAAAAAGTTCATAATTTAGTTGTAGGAGAAAGGACTGCTGAGGATATTAAGATTAAAATTGGTTCTGCATTCCCTGATGATGATTTTGATAAAACCTCTATTGAAGTAAGAGGTTTACATTTATTATCTGGTTTACCTAGGTGTATTAATTTGACATCTGGAGAAATTAGAGAAGCGATGACAGATCCTTTAAATAAAATTGTTGAAGCAGTGAAAAGAACTCTTGAAAGAACCCCTCCAGAATTAGCTGCAGATATTGTTGATAGAGGAATAATGCTTGCTGGTGGAGGTGCATTAGTTAGAGGTGTGAGTGATTTACTGAGTCATGAAACTGGGATTTTTACACATATTGCAGAAAATCCATTGTTATGTGTTGTCAATGGGTGTGGAGAAGTGCTGGATGATTTCAAAAAGCTTAAGAGAGTTGTCGACACACCTGACTTTGCTAGAAATGCAGTAAGAGATTAGCTTTAGTGATTAAGTTCCGACGACTCTCAACATCTCGTTGGTGGAATAACAGAAAATCTTGGATCATAATATTATTCTTTTTAATTTTATTGATTGTAAGATTATCAAAATCATTTATATTTAGAGATGTTTATTACATCATCACGAGGCCTTTTTGGCCAGGTGAATATCAACAAGAAATTCTCAGAAAGAGTCTAAATAAAGAATTAAATATTAAATTGAATCAACTTGAAAAGGATAATTTACGATTGAGAAAGCTTTTAGATCTTCAGAGTTTTTCCGAAGGTAAAAAGTTGAATTCATCAGTGATATCAAGAAATATAGGTAGTTGGTGGAAAAAAATTATTTTAAATAAAGGTTCGCAAAACGGTGTGAGTACTGGGGATGCAGTAATAGGACCTGGTGGACTGATTGGTATTGTAGAGAATACTTCTAGGTTAACTTCTTCTGTTCAATTACTGACCGCTCCAAATAGCAAGGTAGGGGTTTGGAATCAAAGAGCAAATCTACATGGATTATTAATTGGTGTAGGAACAAAAACTCCAAAATTATTTTTTTACTCTAAAAATGTCGATATCCAAATAGGTGATTATATATTGTCTTCTCCCGCAAGTACTATATTGCCTCCAAATATACCAATAGGTATTGTTCAATCTATAGATAATGAGTCAAATCCTAATACAATCGCTACCATCCAGTTAACTGCGAACCCTGAAGCTATTGATTGGGTGCAAATTTTTAGAATGAAGTTTTGAATGAAGTTTGAGTTAAATCAATATACATCTCTAATTTCTTTTTTACTAATTCCTTTATTAATTTTTTGGAATCCATCTTGGCTCTCATTGATGGGACATCAAGCGTATTGGCCAATATTTTGGTTATTACCCTGGGCACTGATCAATGGACCATTTAAATCATTGCTAATTGGATTTCTATTAGGATTTATTTTGGATACTATTAATGCTGATTTATATACGCAAATACCAGGTCTGATGATATGCGGATTTTGGTTTGGTAAAGTTGGGAGCTTAAATTATTTTCATAGTACTCCACTTCAGTTTGGTTTAACTGCTGCAATTGGAAGTTTAATATGCAGTTTAATTTATTTTTTTCAAATGGTAGTTAATCTTTTTTTTAATGAGAGTCCTGTATGGCTTTTTTCGTATGGTGTTCAGAATATCTTTGCTCAAGTTTTGTTAACAGGTTTATTGGCTCCGGTTTTTTGCAAATGGTTTTATTTTTTGTTTAGTAAAAAAAATTTTTAAGTATTTGGATAATGATTTTTTAAATTTTTTGAATAATAAAAAAATTTTGTAGATCTATAAGATATATCTTTGAGGCTACTTAATGTTATATTTTTACTTGTTAGATTAATATTAATTAAATATTCAACGCATATTCTGTTTTGAATACAATCATTAAATCTTTTTATCGATGTCAAAAGCACGTATTCTAGTTGTTGATGATGAACCAGCAGTATTAAAAGTTTTGGTCACAAGACTTCAATTGGCAGGTTATGAAGTATTTTCCGCAACCAATGGAGAAGAGGCTATAGAGTCTTTCCATAGAGAAGACCCAGATTTGATTGTCCTAGATGTTATGCTTCCTAAAATGGATGGTTTTGCGGTCTGTAGAAGGATTAGAGCAGAGTCTGTAGTTCCAATAATTTTCTTAACAGCCCTTGAAGCAATTTCTGAAAGAGTTGCTGGTTTAGATTTAGGAGCTGATGATTATCTCTCTAAACCATTTAGTCCTAAAGAGTTGGAGGCAAGAATTGCAACCATCTTAAGAAGAATGGGACCAAGCGTCTCTGTTACAGAGACTAAAGAAGTGCCTTCTGGAAAAGGTGTCATGAAGTTTGGCAATTTAGTAGTAGATACAAATAGACGTCAAGTTTCACGGGCTGGAGAAAGGATAAGTTTAACTTATACCGAATTTAGTCTTCTCGAATTATTGTTTGATGAACCAGGCAAGGTTGTACCAAGGGCTGAAATCCTGGAGCAATTATGGGGCTATCCTCCAAGAAGAGCTGCTGATCTTAGAGTCGTTGATGTATATGTAGCTCGATTAAGAGGTAAGCTAGAGCCTGATCCTCGGAATCCAGAGTTAATACTTACTGTCAGAGGAATTGGATATGCTTCTCAACGCGTAGGAGAAACTGCGACATCTTTGGCAAGTTGAAATTTATTTTGATAACTTTATTAAATAAAACTTAGGTAAACAAATTTTGTCAGAATTTAGAGAAGCACGCTTGAGTAAAGCAAAAATTTTAATTAGTAAGGGTTTTAGTCCATATAGTGATAATTTTAAAGTTACTCATTCAACAAAATATCTAAATGATAATTTTAGCTACCTCAAGAATGGTGAAGAGTTTGATCTTGATGTCTCTATCGCAGGAAGAGTTTTAGCGAAACGTGTAATGGGTAAGATTGCTTTCTTTAGTATTAGTGATCAAGAAGGTTCCATACAACTTTATCTTGAGAAGTTAATCATTGATTCGGATAACAAAAATAAAAAATTAGGGTTCGAAGATCTTAAAGAATTAGTTGATATTGGTGACTGGATTGGTGTTCATGGAATTATTAAAAAAACTAATAAAGGTGAATTATCAATCAAAGTTTTTAGATGGCAAATGCTGTCTAAATCTCTACAACCTTTGCCTGATAAATGGCACGGTCTTACAGATATTGAAAAAAGGTATAGACAAAGATATCTTGATCTGATAGTTAATCCTCGCTCAAAAGATGTATTTAAAACTAGAGCCTTTTGTATTAGTTTAATTCGAAGATGGCTGGATGAAAGAGATTTCTTAGAAATTGAGACTCCCATTCTTCAGTCTGAAGCTGGTGGGGCTGAAGCGAGACCTTTTATTACTCACCATAATACTTTGGATATACCTCTATATCTAAGAATTGCTACGGAATTACATCTCAAGAGAATGGTCGTAGGAGGGTTCGAGAAGGTTTATGAGTTAGGGAGGATTTTTCGCAACGAAGGCATCAGTACAAAACATAATCCTGAATTTACTTCAGTGGAGATTTATCAAGCATTCGCAAATTACGTAGATATGATGCAATTAACAGAAGAATTAATATCTCATCTTGTTAAAACAATTTGTAAAACTTTGGAAATTAATTATCAAGGTCAACAAATTAATTTTGCTCAACCTTGGGAAAGGATATCTATGAAAGATTCTGTGAAAAAGTTTACGGGAATTGATTTTGATTCATTCAATGGAGACTTTAGAAAAGCTAAAGAAACTTTAATAAAGCAAAATATTCAAATTTCCTCCAAAATAAATACACTTGGTAGATTATTAAATGAGATTTTTGAACAGAAGGTTGAATCTAATTTAATTCAACCTACTTTTATTATTGATTATCCAATTGAAATTTCTCCACTAGCAAGAAGACATGACAATAACAAAGATTTTGTTCAAAGGTTTGAATTGTTTATTGCAGGAAGGGAAATTGCAAATGCTTTTAGCGAACTTATTGATCCGCTAGATCAAAGAGAAAGGTTAGAGTTGCAGCAATCTTTAAGAGATGCCGGAGATCTAGAAGCACACTGTATTGATGAAGATTTTTTACAAGCTTTAGAGATAGGGATGCCTCCTACTGGAGGATTGGGGATTGGGATAGATCGTTTAATAATGCTCATAACTAATAGCGCATCAATAAGAGATGTGATTCCTTTCCCATTACTAAAACCAGAATATAGTTAAAATAAATCTTAAAAATTTACCTTGGATGAAGTAAAATAAATAAATTGATCCAATACGAAATTTTTAAATGAGTGGTGAACGTGTTGGTTTCCGCTTCAAGCACACAGATGCGGTTGTGAAAAGAAATCCTCAAGGCCGATCTAGAAGAGGCTGGGTTATGGAACCTGTTGAACAAACTACGAGCAGAGGCACAAAAATGCCTGCTTACAAAATCAGATGGAGGGATAGTGAAAGACCAGAAATCGTCTTACAACATATGCTTATAGCAGATCCAGATCCTTCTCCTCCTCCAGATACAGTTAGTTTAAATCCCTAGTAATATTTCTTTCTAGCGTATTAATGCTGATCTAATTTCTTTTCTAACATTTTTTGCTTTATCAGCTTGTCTTTTATCATGAAGTTTTTTACCTTTGCCTACGGCTATTTTAATTTTTATCCATGATCCTTTTAAATATATTGATAATGGAATAATTGTTAATCCTTTTTTTTCTGTGCTGATTTTTAGTTTAATTATTTCATTTTTATGTATTAATAATTTTCTATCTCTTAGAGGGTCATGATTAAAATATTCACCAGCAGTTTTATGTGGTGAAATGTGAACATTCCTTAGCAAAATTTCATTATTTCTAAAAGTGCAATATCCTTCTCTTAAATTTGCTTTTCCATCCCTGATTGATTTGACTTCAGTTCCTAAGAGAGCAATTCCTGCTTCAATTGTATTGATTATTTCATATTGAAATTTTGCATACTTATTTTGTGCTAAGGATCTATTTATAAAATCTTTCTTTGAATTTTTTTTCATTTTAATCTTAAAAAAAGTTTCTCCAAGGAGTAAAAGCTATTAATCTTGCATTATGGCAATAATCTCTTCAAATATAAATGAATCTAATTATTCTCGCTCAAATAAGGAGCTAAGGATTATTAAATCTGAAATCCTTTCGGAAGATAAATCAGATTCACAAGTCATTTCAAATCGACCTAAATTTTTTAAGGAATTTATTGGTCATGAAAAATTAAAATCCTCATTAAAAATATCCATTGATGCTTCTTTATTTAGAGGGGAGTGTCTAGATCATTTACTTTTATATGGTCAGCCTGGATTAGGTAAGACAACATTAGCTCTTATAGTGGCTAATGAAATGAATACCACATGTAAGGTTATTAATGCTGCATCTTTAGAAAAACCTCGTGATATTGTAGGACTGCTTCTAGGACTGAAAGAAAATCAGATTTTATTTATCGATGAAATTCATAGATTGAGTAATCTTACAGAAGAAATCTTATATCCAGCTTTAGAAGATTTTAAGTTGGATCTAACTATTGGAGCAAGTAGAGGTACTAGATGTAGGACCATTAATTTACCAAAATTTACTTTAATTGGAGCGACAACTAAGCTGGCCTCGATTAGTAGTCCATTAAGGGATCGATTTGGTATCTGTCACAAATTATATCTATATTCACCTGAAGATTTACAAAAGATAATTTTTAATTTTTCAAATCTTATAAACATAAAAATTGACGATGAAGCTAGCATTAGATTGGCATTATGTTCTAGGGGGACACCTAGAATCGCATTGAGGTTACTTAAAAGATCAAGGGATTATTCTCAAGTGATTAAGAAAAATAATACTGTTTCAATTGAAATAGTTGAAAAAGTCCTAAATAATCAGAAAATTGATCGCAGAGGTTTAGATGAAATAGATAGGAGTTTTTTGAATTATTTATATCAAAATAATGGTGGTCCTATTGGATTAGAATCAATTTCTGCAGCTTTAAGCGAAGATTCTAGAATGTTAGAATTTATTGTTGAACCATATTTAATTCAATTGGGTCTTATTTCTAGAACACCTCGTGGAAGAGTTCTTACTCCTTCTGGTGAAATTTATATAAATGAATATTATGAAAAATAAATTGAATCTGATATGAAGAAATTTTTATTTATTTTAATTTTTTTAATTTTATTTCTAAGAATTAATCCTGTTTTTTCTTTAGATGATAGAGAATTATTATTCAAAGATGCATTAAGTGCAAGCTCAATTGGTCAATTTGAAATTTCATTAGATAAGTGGAATCAATATTTAGAAAAATTTCCAGATGATGCAGCTGCTCTTAGTAACAGAGGAAATGTGAAACTTGTTATGGGAGATCCTAAAGGTGCTATAAAAGATCAAAATAATGCTATTGCCTTAAGCAGTAATGAATTAGATCCTTATATTAATAGAGGTATCGCTAAGGAATCACTAGGACTTTGGTCCGAGGCTAAAGATGACTATTCTCTTGTTATTTTTAGAGATAAGGATAATTTTTCGGCGATGTATAATCTAGCGAATGTTGAAGGCTCATTAAATAATTGGGAAAATGCTCGAAAATTATATGAAAATGCAGCTCAAACAAATCCTGGTTTTGCGATGGCGAGATCAAGCTTGGCTTTAGCAGATTATGAATTGGGAAACTTTAATAAATCTGAGCAAGAATTGAGAAAATTAATAAGGAGATATCCTACGTTTGTTGATGCTAGAGCGGCTTTAACTGCATTAACATGGTCAAAAGGTAACTATGGCGAAGCTGAAAGTAATTGGGTTGCAGTAATAGAATTAGATCCACGATATGCTGAAGAAGATTGGCTACTAGAAGTAAGAAGATGGCCTCCAGCTCCTGTTAGGGATTTGATGAAATTTATTGCTTTAAAGTAAATTAATGAATATGGATAATTTAGATAAAAAGCTTGATTTGGTTATTAATGAAATTATTGACATAAGAAGACATATTCATGCTCATCCTGAACTTAGTGGCTTAGAACATCAAACTGCAATTTTAATAGCTGGTTATTTAAGGAATATTGGTTGGGAAGTTAAGGAATCAATTGGTAGAACTGGAATTATTGCTGAATTTGGTCCAAGCGATAATGGATATATTGGATTGAGAGTTGATATGGATGCTCTCCCAATTCATGAAAATACTAATTTAGATTTTTCATCAACTTTAGATGGAGTAATGCATGCTTGTGGTCATGATTTGCATATTAGTATTGGTTTAGGAGTTGCTAAGTTAATTCAAGAATTTAAACTCAAATTTGGATTAAGAATAATATTTCAACCAGCTGAAGAAATAGCATGCGGTGCTAAATGGATGATAGAGGATGGAGCTACAGAAAACTTAAAGAAAATAATAGGAATTCATGTCTTCCCTGAATTGCCAGTTGGGAAAGTTGGTATTAAGGAAGGTAGCCTAACTGCAGCAGCTGGAGAACTTTCGATAGAGATTAATGGTAAATCTGGTCATGGAGCTAGGCCCTATGAAGGAATAGATTCTATCTGGGCGGCATCAAAAATTATTTCTGGTATACAAGAAGCAGTTACAAGAGAATTAAACGCATTAGATCCACTCGTGATTACTTTTGGAAAAATCAATGGAGGCAAAGCTTATAATATATTGGCTGAAAAAGTTACAATACTTGGAACGGTTAGATGTACAAATGTAGATCTATTTGACAATATAGGGCAATGGTTAAATTCAACAATCTCTTCTTTAGGGAGAACCTGTGGAGCTGAGTGTGTAATAAATTTTAGAAAGATTACTCCTCCAGTTAATAATGATTTAGAGATTAATAGAGTTTTAAGAGAATCTGCTTTAAATTTATTTGGGTATGAAAATGTAATTGAACTTCAAAAGCCTTCAATGGGAGCTGAAGATTTTGCCGAATTTTTAAATTATGTTCCTGGGTCTATGTTTAGATTAGGTGTCACTAAGAATGATAAATTTTTTCCTTTACATAGTGCTGAATTTAATCCTGATGAAATGGCTATACGCGTTGCAATTAAGTTAATTACAGATACTATTATTAGATTAAATGAATGAAAAGACAAAAATGAAGTCCAATAATAATTACCATTACACATTAGTAACACCGTTAATGATATTAATCGCTTTTTTAGGATTAACTTTTAAAGAAAATAAAAAGAAGTATTTTTATGTTCCTATTGGCATTACTGGCATTTATTTAGTAGCCGAAAGAGAATATACTAGAAAAATCAATAGAGCAAATATCCTAAATAAAATAAAAAATTTTCAAGAAAATAAATAAAATCTTATTTTTTTACTTTTAAGTAATTTTTAGATGTTTTATTTGTTAAAAATAGCTATTAATGAATTAAAGCTAGGGGTGCTTGAACAATTATGTTCAAGCTGAGATCATACCCTTTGAACCTGATTCAGTTAGGGCTGACGAAGGAAAGTGGATTTTTGATCAAACTTAGTAATAAACTTTTAAATTTTTAGCTATGAGAAATTCTTGGATAAAACCACGTCTAGGTAGGAAAAATATTACACAAATGAAATTCGCACGTGATGGTCATATTACAGAGGAGATGTCTTATGTCGCTAAGAGAGAAAATCTACCTGCATCTTTAATTATGGAAGAAGTTGCAAGAGGAAGGTTAATTATACCTGCAAATATAAATCACCTGAATTTAGAGCCTATGTGTATTGGGATCGCTTCAAAATGTAAGGTAAATGCTAATATTGGAGCCTCTCCAAACGCAAGTAATATCAATGAAGAAGTAGAAAAACTAAATCTTGCAGTGAAGTATGGTGCTGATACAGTCATGGATTTATCTACTGGCGGAGTTAACCTAGATGAGGTTAGAAAAGCAATTATTGATGCTTCTTCAGTTCCTATTGGGACAGTGCCTGTATATCAAGCCCTGGAAAGCGTTCAAGGTTCAATCGCTCGTTTAACTGAAGATGATTTTTTACATATTATTGAAAAACAATGCCAGCAAGGTGTAGATTATCAAACTATTCATGCGGGTTTATTAATAGAGCATTTACCGAAAGTTAAGGGAAGGATTACTGGCATAGTAAGTAGAGGTGGTGGTATTTTAGCTCAATGGATGCTCCATCATTTTAAACAAAATCCGCTCTTCACTCGTTTTGACGATATATGCGAAATTTTTAAAAAATATGATTGTACTTTTTCTCTTGGTGATTCTCTCAGGCCTGGTTGCTTGCATGATGCATCTGATGAAGCTCAATTAGCTGAATTAAAAACACTAGGCCAACTTACAAAAAGAGCTTGGGAACATAATGTGCAAGTTATGGTTGAAGGACCAGGACATGTTCCTATGGATCAAATAGAATTTAATGTTAGAAAGCAAATGGAGGAATGTTCAGAAGCACCATTCTATGTTTTGGGTCCCTTGGTGACTGATATTTCGCCTGGTTATGATCATATCTCTAGTGCAATTGGAGCTGCTATGGCTGGATGGTACGGTACTGCAATGTTGTGTTATGTTACTCCTAAAGAGCATTTAGGCCTCCCAAATGCTAAAGATGTAAGAGAAGGTCTAATTGCTTATAAGATTGCAGCACATGCTGCGGATATCGCTAGACATAGGCCTGGAGTAAGGGATAGAGATGATGAATTGAGTCATGCACGTTATAATTTCGATTGGAATAAGCAATTTGAATTATCACTTGATCCCGAGAGGGCAAAGCAATTTCATGATGAAACCTTACCTGAAGAAATATTTAAAAAAGCAGAGTTTTGCTCAATGTGTGGACCTAAGCATTGTCCTATGAATTCAAAAATATCAGATGAAACGCTTGATGAATTAAATAATAAACTCACGAAGTGTAATAGTAGTAGTCCTTCTTAGTGATCCCCTTATAAAATTTCTTTTGTTTTGCTAACTACATTTTCAACAGTAAAACCAAAACTCTCAAGGCATTTCCCTCCAGGTGCAGAGGCTCCAAATCTGTCCATAGTAATGCATGCCCCATCAATACCAACATATTTATGCCATCCAAAGGAATGAGCAGCCTCAACTACAACTCGTTTTTTTACATTACTGGGTAAAACACTTTCTTTGTATGATTGTTCTTGCTCTTCGAAAAGTTCAACGCATGGCATTGAAACTACTCTCGTCTTTTTACCTAAAGTAATTAATTCTTTGCTTGCTTCAATGCAAAGGTTAAGTTCACTCCCAGTACCTATAAAAATCACATCTGGAGTACCCTCACAATCAGATACGATATATCCACCTAATGCAACTTTATCAATAGATGTATTTTCTTGATTGGGCATTCCTTGACGACTTAAACATAAAGCAGATGGTCTATTTCTATTCTCAATAGCAATTTTGTATGCCCCACTTGTTTCATTACCATCACCAGGTCTAAAAACAAGCATATTAGGCATGGCTCTTAGAGAAGGAATCGTTTCGACAGGCTGATGAGTTGGTCCGTCTTCTCCCACTCCAATTGAGTCATGAGTCAATACATATATTACTCCTAGGCCACTTAGAGCTGATAATCTCATGGAACCTCTCATGTAATCTGCAAAAACTAGAAAAGTTCCTCCATAAGGAATTAGACCACTATTATGGTAAGCAATTCCGTTTAATATAGCTGCCATAGCATGCTCTCTAACTCCAAAATGTAAATACCTTTTTTCTGGAGAGTGAGCTTGAAAAGATCCACTTTCACCTTTTATATCAGTGTAGTTTGAATGGGTAAGGTCAGCCGATCCTCCTATTAGCTCAGGAAGATTTGGACCAAGAGAGCCTAAACATATTTGAGAATGTTTTCTAGTAGCCAAACCTTTATCTGTCGGTGTATAAGAAGGTAAATCCTTATCCCAATTATCTGGTAATTCTCCATTTAACATTCTGGATAATTCTTTTCCTTCTTCAGGAAATGATTTTTTATATTCATCAAATTTCTGATTCCAATTATTTTCGCTAGTCTCGCCTTTTGTTATCGCTTGTCGGAAATGTTCATAAACTTCATTTGGGATCTCAAAAGGAGGATACTCCCAATTAAGGAATTTCCTTGTTAATTCGGCTTCTTCTTGACCAATAGCAGCTCCATGAATACCTGCAGTGTCTGATTTGTTGGGAGATCCATATCCAATTGTTGTAGAAATTTTAATTATTGAAGGTTTATCTGTAACTAATTTTGCATCCTGAATAGCTTTTGTTATTCCTTGAATATCATGATTGCCATCTTCTACATGCTGTACATGCCATCCATAAGCTTCATATCTTTTTAAAACATCTTCAGTGAAAGAAACATCTGTTCTCCCATCAATTGTTATTTGATTATCATCATATAAAGCTATTAATTTACCGAGTTTGAGGTGTCCTGCTAGAGAACATGCTTCTGAAGCAATTCCCTCTTGATTACATCCATCTCCCATTATTACATATGTGTAATGATCAACAATATCAAAATTTGGTTTATTAAATTTTGCAGCAAGATGGGCTTCTGCGATTGCTAAACCAACTGCATTTGAAATGCCAGCCCCAAGTGGGCCAGTGGTTACTTCTACGCCATCAGTTTCAAAAGTCTCAGGATGACCAGGTGTTTTAGAGCCCCACTGTCTAAATTCCTTAATATCATCAATACTTACTGATTTATAGCCTGTTAGATGTAATAAAGAATATTGCAACATACATCCATGCCCAGCGGACAATACAAAACGATCTCTGTTAAACCATTTTGGATTATTTGGATTATGGTTCATTATATTTTGCCACAAAGCATAACCCATAGGAGCACAACCCATTGGGAGACCGGGATGACCACTATTAGATTTATTTACTGCATCTACGGCCAGCATTCTTATACTATTAACACAGAGAGATTCTAATGAAACGGTTGCAGAGACCATTGTTTTAAATTGAGGTAAGTTGAATAGAAAGGCTTTGTTGATGTTATGTCAGTTTGCTAAAAGCTAGACAAACATTGTGACCACCAAAGCCAAAGGAATTTGAAAGAGCTACTCGAATTTGAGCATCTCTAGCGTTGTTTGGTACATAATCAAGATCACAATCTGGATCTCGATTAACGTAGTTAATTGTAGGAGGGATAAAATTATGTGTCAAAGAGAGGACACAAGCTACAGCTTCTATTCCTCCAGAGCCTCCTAACAGATGACCAGTCATGGACTTAGTTGAGCTTACAGGAATGAGGTAAGATCTGTCTTTAAAAATTGATTTAATGGCTGATGTTTCATTACTATCATTTGCTGAAGTACTAGTACCATGAGCGTTAATATAATCAACTTTATCAATTTCTAACGATGCATCTTCTAATGCAAGGTTAATAGCTTCAGCTCCTCCAGTTCCTCCAGGAGAAGGAGAAGTTATATGGTGTGCATCACAAGTTGTGCCATAACCAACGATTTCAGCATATATTTTTGCACCTCTATTTTTTGCATGTTCCAGAGTTTCTAAGATTAGAATGCCTGATCCTTCACCAATTACAAAGCCATCTCTCTCGGCATCAAAAGGTCTGCTAGCAGTATGGGGGCTATCATTTCTAAAAGATAGTGCTTTAGCACTTGCAAAACCAGCGACACCAAGTGGTGTAATACTTGCTTCAGCTCCTCCACAAATCATCGCATCTGCTTTACCAAGTTGTAATATTCTAAATGAATCTCCAATAGCATTAGAACCTGCTGCACAAGCGGTCGAAACTGATGAGCTTGGCCCTTTCGCTCCTAAAGCAATTGCTGCTAAGCCAGATGCCATGTTTGGGATCATCATGGGAACAGTAAAAGGACTAACTCTTTTGGGTCCTTTATGACTTAAAGTTTGTGCCTGAGTCTCCATTGTTAACAATCCTCCGACACCAGACCCAATAATTACTCCTACTCTAGAGGCATTCCTCTCATTTATTTCTAGCCCAGAATCATCAAAGGCTTGCTTAGCTGCAATCACTCCAAATTGAGAAAATCTGTCCCACCTTTTTGATTCTTTTGGCTCGATATAATTTTCAAGTTGAAGATTTTTTACCTCTGCTGCAAATTTACATGGATGAAGGTTAGCGTCAAATAAAGTTATGTTTGAAACTCCATTTGCTCCTTTTTGAAGGCCGAGTAAATACTCCTCAATGTTATTGCCAATAGGAGTGACTGCTCCAATCCCAGTAATAACTACTCGATGGAAATTTCCCATCCTAGACTAACCTTTTTTTTCTTCAATAAATTTAACAGCATCTCCAACTGTAGCGATACCCTCTGCTGCTTCATCAGGAATCTCTATGTCAAAAGCCTCCTCTAAAGCCATTACTAATTCAACAGTATCCAAGGAATCTGCTCCGAGATCATTTTGAAAGTTAGATCCAGATTTAACTTCGCCTGAATCTACACTTAGTTGTTCTGCAACAATTGCTTGAACTTTTTGAAAAATTTCTTCTTGAGACATAGTTATAAAATAAACAGAATTATTCTTTAAGATTGTATGCCCTTGAGTTAACAAGAGTGAAGCATATCTTAAATATTTTGTTTGATTGTTAGTAATTTTATTAAAAAAAGGTTGCTAGAGCAAATTTTTATGTAACACGCGGTTAAGATTTACGACACTATTCTCATTTAATAGCTTGATTTACCGTGTTTGACAATATTATAACTAAAGGTTTCAAAGACTTAACAATCTAATGTCACACGCGGTAAAAATTTATGACACTTGTATTGGATGTACTCAATGTGTTAGAGCGTGTCCTCTAGATGTTTTAGAAATGGTTCCTTGGGACGGTTGTAAAGCTGGCCAAATAGCCTCATCACCAAGGACTGAAGATTGCGTAGGTTGCAAAAGGTGTGAAACAGCTTGTCCTACCGACTTCTTAAGTATTAGAGTTTATTTAGGAGATGAGACTTCCAGAAGTATGGGATTAGCTTATTAAAACTATTAGTGCAGTTTTAATACAGTCCATATTTTTATCTTTATCAATCAACTTCTATTAAGTTATAAAAAAAATATTTTTATGTGCGGCATAGTAGCAGTTACAGGCTATAGACAAGCATTACCAATCCTTGTTAAAGGTTTGGAAAAACTTGAATACCGAGGCTATGACTCCGCAGGAGTGGCTGTAATAGATTCAAATAATAATTTAATCTGCCACAGATCAGAAGGGAAACTAAAAAAACTTAAAAATAAATTAAATAAAAAGACTATTAATGGTTCATTAGGTATTGGTCATACTCGTTGGGCTACTCATGGAAAACCAGTCTTAAAAAATGCTCACCCACATTTTGATTCGACTAAACAAGTTGCAGTTGTTCAGAATGGAATTATAGAAAATTATTTAGAATTAAAAACAAAATTAGAATTAGACGGGATCGTCTTTAATTCAGAAACTGATACTGAGGTAATACCTCACTTAATACAAAAAGAATTACACAATCTTGGTACTCTTAATTTAGAGAATAGCGGATCCACCTTGCTTATTGCAGTGAGGAATGTTATTTCCGATCTTGAAGGTGCATATGCAATTGCAGTTATATGGTCGGGCTCTCCAGATTCACTGATTGTAGCCAGAAAACAGGCGCCCTTAATTATTGGCTTAGGTGAAGGAGAATTTGTATGTGCTAGTGATACCCCTGCAATTACAAATATCACAAACACGATTCTGCCTATGGAAGATGAGGAGATGGCTTTGTTAACACCCTTAGGTATCGAAATTTATAATTCAGAAAATGAAAGACAATATAGAAATCCAATCTCCCTAAAATTATCAGAACAAATAATTGATAAAAAGCAATTTAAGCACTATATGCTCAAAGAGATTTATGATCAACCTCAGATTGCAAAAAATTGGATAAAACAATTTTTGGGAAATGATTTATCTTCATTTACATCTATAAATTATTCATTTGATATTGGATTTCTAGAGAATATAGAACAAATACAGATTCTTGCATGTGGGACAAGTAGACATGCGGCTCTCATAGGGAGCTACTTACTCGAACAATACGCGGGCATACCCACAACTGTTTTTTATGCGAGTGAATTTAGATATTCACCCCCTCCTTTATCTCCTAATATTCTTACTATTGGCGTAACTCAATCAGGGGAAACAGCAGATACTCTTGCCGCTTTAAATATGGAAATTAAAAGGAGGCAATCTTCAGGAAAAGAATCTTATAAACCAAATCTTATTGCGATAACAAATAGACTGGATAGCTCAATATCAAGGCTTATTCCAAATGTAATTGATATATCGGCAGGCATAGAAATTGGTGTAGCAGCGACAAAAACCTTTTTTGGTCAATTATTGTCTTTTTATGGCCTAGCAATAACATTTGCACAACTAAGAAAAAGTAAAACAAGCGAGGAAATTAATAATATGATTTCAAATTTAATTAAAATACCTTCACTTTTAGAGGATCTAATTATTAGTCATAATGAAATTGCAGAGGAATTGGCTCACAACTTTTCTAATATAAAAGATGTGATTTTTCTTGGGAGAGGTATTAATTATCCTATTGCTTTAGAGGGAGCTCTCAAGTTAAAAGAGATAAGTTATATTCATGCTGCGGGTTATCCAGCTGGAGAAATGAAACATGGACCAATTGCTTTACTTGAGAAAAAAGTCCCAGTCATTTCAATTGCCACTCCAGGTAATGTATTTGAAAAAGTTATAAGTAATGCACAAGAAGCCAAAGCTAGAGATTCTTACCTTGTGGGTATTGCTCCAGAATGTGAAGGTACCGAAATATTTGATTATTTAATACCTTTACCTTTAACAGATGAATGGATGTATCCTTTGTTGACAGTCGTTCCAATGCAACTGTTAAGTTATCATATTGCAGCTCATAGAGGACTTGATGTTGATCAGCCAAGAAATCTTGCTAAGAGCGTTACAGTAGAGTAGGCAAGCTTTTGAGCATAAGTGAAAAGTTTAAAGATCTAATAATCCTGATGGAGGATCGATAATTAAATAGTTGTTTTTTTGGTCTATAACTGTCACAATTTCTTTTACAAAAGGGATTAGAACATTTCTATTATTTTTATTCAATCTGATAACAATTAGATTATTGTTTTCTGTCATTAAATCAACTACTTTTCCAATTACTTTTATATCATTCTCAATCTGTAATTTTACATCTAAATCGAGTAGTTGATTTAGATGAAATTCATTATCTCTTAATTTAGGAATATCATTACTTTTAACAAGTAATTTATGTTGTTTTAGATTATCTGCCTCATTTTTATCTTTAATGCCTTCTAAAGATATAATGAATGACTCTTTCCCTGGCTTTTGGCATCCAGAGGTAAGATAATAAGGAATTGGTTCTTCAGCATTTTTTTGTACCCATCTTTTACCAGGCTTTGTGAATCTTTCTTTAAAGTCACTTAAGGATTGAATATTTAATTTTCCTTTTATTCCATGGGAGGAAGTAATGATACCAACCACCAACCAATCTTCATTTTCTATCATATTATATTTATAAATTGAATTGAAACTAAAATGGATAATACTTCCAAGCCAATATTACCTGGCTCTATAGTAAAAGTTAAAGATGAAAGTTCCATTTATAAAGGATATAAAGGTTTTGTTCAAAGGGTAACTAGAAAGAAGGCTGCAGTTCTTTTTGAAGGTGGTAACTGGGATAAGCTTATAACCTTTTCTTTAAAACATTTGGAACTTATTTAAGTTAATTATTATTGATTTTCATTAAAGATTCAATTGCTTTCGAAGCGGCAATCTTCTCTGCTTTTTTATGAGACTGTCCATAAGAAGTAGCATATAGTTTACCTTCTATAAAAACCTCGCAAAAAAATCTTTTTTGATCTCCATGGGTTTTTGAAGTCTCCACGATTTTATAAATGGGTAAGTTTATAGATCTACTTTGACACCATTCTTGTAACTTAGATTTTGCGTTAAATTTGTATGGCGAATCAAGGATTACTTTTGAATCTTTTAACCAATATTGATCTAGCCACAAATTGACTTCTTTTACTGAACTAAAGCATTTATAAATGGCGCCAATGAGAGCTTCAGTAATTTCTGCTATGATTGTATCTTTTGAAAAACTGTCACCAATAGCTTTTGGCCCTACAATAATAATTTGTTCTAATTGGATTTTTCTTCCAAATTTTGCTAACCATTCATCACTTACTATTTGTGCTCTTAGTTCAGATCTTTCTCCTACATTCAATCTTGGGAAATTCTTTTCAATAAATTCAGAAGCAGATAGTCTTAAAACAGCATCTCCAAAAAATTCTAATTTTTCATGGTTTATTTCTTTGCTCATTGAAGAGTGTGTCAGTGCTTCATTAATTATCCTAAGTTTTTCGAGATTATTAGTTGCTAATATTTGGTGAAATCTAATTGAATTAATTTTTAAAGATTTTAAAAAATTAACTATATCCGCAACTCTCTCATTATTCATGGAGTTTAAGGTATTTAACTATAAGTTTTAAAGTAAAAGCAGGTCATAAGCCGGGTTCTGTTCACCTTTAAATAAAGGTGGGTAATCATCTATCTAGGACTGGAATTACTTCTCAGCCTCAAGCGGCGCTTTTAAGAAGATTAAACAATGGCCATAAAATCTTCTTAGCCTTGCACCCAGCCGGGGTTTACCTAGCTAATACCTCTCAGTATTACTGGTGCGCTCTTACCGCACCTTTGCACCCTTACCATACTCTTAGAGTATTAGGCGGTATGTTTCTGTGGCACTATCCTCGCGGTTTCCCGCACTGGGAGTTATCCAGCAAGCCTGGCCATGTGGGAGCCCGGACTTTCCTCAAAAGAGTTTTATTTTGTTTCCATCATAAAACTCTTTTGCGATTACCTCTCCTGCTTTTATAAATCATAATGCTTATTATTAAAAAAAACATCTATTGGGGCTGTAGCTCAGCAGGATAGAGCAACGGTTTCCTAAACCGTAGGTCGTGGGTTCAAATCCCTCCAGTCCCGTAAAAGTTACTAAACTATATTTAGTATATGTGCAAACTTACCACTCTCTAGCTAGCGTATAGATAGTAATTAGGCTTTTATGGCAAAGCTACACGATATGCGTTTAAAGCTCTTGGTTCAACAAGAACATGAACGTATTGCAAAATCTCAACCTAATGATCTAGATCTTTCTATTGTTCAAGCAAGATGCCTTTGCTGGCTTGCTTTGTTAGCAGAAGCTCATGAAGATCAAGCTAATGATGCTGAAAAACGCGGAGACGCTGAACAAGCTATGGGTTGGTTCGCGGATTCAATGCGCTTAAGAGATGTTATCAATTTAGTTACGAGTATCGAAATACCTTTGCCAGAAAGTCCTGATTCTCTGGATGAAAATGAAGATTTATTTGATGGTCCAACTATAAGTGCATAATTAATGCGATTATATAGATAGTTTTAAATATCTCTTGTGACAGAAGAACCATGTCAATGCTCTGATTGTCAAAGATTCTATAGAGAGCATGATCGATTAATACGTGAATTTCCTACTCTCAAACAGCAACAAGAACTTAATTGGGCATCAATTCAATCGTTTCGAACTCTTTGCGGTAAAGTAACCGAGGAATTACAAAAAAGATTAGCTGATAATGATGAAAAGGAATCAAAATCTCATGACAATGGAAATAAATGTACTAATGAAGAACTTGAAGATGCAATAAGCGAACTTGAAAATATTAATGCATATTTGTACTCGATTGAGGCTTTAATGGAACGTATCTTTGACATAAAAGTTTCCGATAAAATTGAGACTAAATTTAAAGAGATAGCCGATGAAATAGCTCCTGATCCACTTAATATTGATAGGTTAATATTAAATAGACTATTCCATCAGACACCTGATTTTCCTGATAAAAACAATTAATTAATTAGTTAGTTCTTCAATATCGCATGTGATATCTACTGGCATTGGAACAACTTTCCATATTGATTCACAATATTCTCTAATAGCTCTATCAGAAGAAAAATATCCTGACCTAGCTGTATTTAATAAAGCCATTTTATTCCACTTATTTTTATCATTCCAAGCTTTACTAACGACATCTTGAGTATTTAAATAATCATCAAAATCTGCCATCACAAAAAAGGGATCTAAGCCTTTAAGGCTATTAAGTAAAGGCTTAAATAATTCTTTATCACCATTACTAAAATGACCAATTTCTATAAGTCTTAGCACTTCTGTTAATTCAGTAGAATTTTTTATATAATTTTCCGGATTATATCCTTTGTTTTTTAATTTCATTATTTCGCTTTCTGTTTTTCCGAATAGGAAAAAGTTTTCAGGTTTTACTAATTCTCTTAATTCGACATTTGCTCCATCAAGTGTACCTATTGTTAATGCACCGTTCATGGCGAATTTCATATTGCCAGTGCCAGAAGCTTCTTTGCCAGCAGTTGAAATTTGCTCTGACAAATCAGTTGCAGGGTAAACTATTTCACCAAGCTTCACATTATAGTCTGGTAAAAAGACTACTCTTAATAAACCATCCATATCAGGATCAGCATTCACAACATCTGCAATCCCGTTAATAAATCTGATCATTAATTTTGCCATAAAATAACCAGGAGCTGCTTTTCCTCCAAAAATTATTGTTCTGGGGGCTTTAGTGGTGCTGTTTCCATTTTTGATGCGTATATATTGAGCTATTATTTGTAGAGCATTTAGATGTTGTCTTTTGTATTGATGAATTCTTTTCACTTGAACATCAAATAGGCTTGATGGATCTACAAGTATTCCAGTTTTTGAATGTATATAGTTGGATAATTTACGCTTCCCTAGTAATTTTGTCTCTTGGAATTTTTCAAGAAAATTTAGATCATCTTTTTTTGTTTCTAACTTTTCCATTAACTTCATATTAGTTATCCAATCTGAGCCAATTTCTTTATCTAAAAGGTCAGCTAAACCTGGATTAGCTAATGCTACCCATCTTCTTGGTGTTACTCCATTTGTAACATTCGTGAACTTTTCTGGCCATAATTCTGCGAATTCAGGAAGTAATTGCCTTTTTATTAAATCTGAGTGTAGAGCAGCTACTCCATTTATATGATGAGCACCAATAGTTGCAAGGTGTGCCATCCTAACTGACTTTGAACCGTCCTCGTCGATAATAGATAATTTCCTAAGAATTTTGTCATCGCCAGGATAACGTAGTCTTAGTTGCTGTAAAAACCTCCAGTTAATTTCATAAATAATTTCTAGATGGCGAGGTAATAGATCGTTGAATAAATGCAAATCCCATTTTTCTAGAGCTTCAGGCAGCAATGTATGGTTTGTATATGCAACTGATTGGGTTGTTATATTCCAAGCTTTATCCCAACTTATATGATATTGATCTATTAAAAGTCGCATTAATTCAGCTACTGCAATTGCTGGATGAGTATCATTCAATTGGACTGTCCAGTGTTTTGGAAAGTCAGTTATTGCAATTGATCTTTTTTCGAGACTTCTAAGCATATCTTGTAGTGAGCAGCTAACAAAGAAATGTTGTTGTTTTAATCTCAACCTTCTACCTTCATCAGTGCCATCATTAGGATATAAAACCTTTGATAGGGTCTCAGAAGCAACTTTTTCTTCGACTGCTCCATAATAATCACCAATATTGAAAGCATAAAAGTCGAAACTTTCAGTAGCATCTGCTCTCCATAGTCTTAATCTGTCACAAGTGTTAACTCGATATCCTAAAACTGGCACATCATGTGGAACTCCAATAGCGTGTTCATAAGGAATCCATCTGGAGCGATAATTTCCTTTGTCATCTCTATAGCTTTCTGTTCTTCCTCCAAAGCCAACAAAACAAGATTCATCAGGTTGAGGTAATTCCCATGGCCAACCTCCTTTTAACCATTTGTCTGTAACTTCAACTTGCCAACCATCTCTAATGAGTTGATTGAAAATACCAAATTCGTATCTAATTCCATAACCCACTGCTGGGACTTGTAGGGATGCTAAGGATTCCATATAGCATGCGGCAAGGCGACCAAGACCTCCATTTCCAAGACCAGGTTCCTCTTCAACTTCTAGTATCTTTGATAAGGAATCTATTCCAAATCTTTTTAATGCATCTTCAGCTTCTTTAGTAATACCTAGATTTAAAAGGTTATTGCTCAGTTGGGGACCTATTAGAAACTCAGCAGATAAATAGGCGACAGTTTTTTGAGGTTTTTTTCTTATTACTTCTTGACTAGCAAGATATCTTGTCATTAATCGATCTTTGACTGCATAACTCAAAGCCATATATAAATCATGATGACTCGCTGATGTTGCAAGCTTTCCTAAGGTAAAAAATAAATGAGATGTCATCCCTTTGAATAATGCTTCAGCATCCATACCTGCTTTTTCTGAATCTAAGTAGCAGCCTGGAGTAGGGAGTCTTAAGTCAAAAGGTTCGTTAGTATTCATAGGCTTTCTCATATTTATGAACATAGCTGCTTTTTAAAAAAATTCTGAGTTGTGAGTGCAGATCCACACTTGTTTATTATTTTTTTATTTTTTTTGACATATTTGCGAAACATGGCACTTTCTAAACTATGTTTCAATAAGTGATAAATTTTTATTAACTTTTTTGAATGAATTATCTATTAGCTGAATTAAGTGCACATGACTTGGAAGTAGCTGAAACTCTTATAGGGGTAATAAGATTTCTTCTGATATTTTTAGCTGCTAGAGCTCTTGCTGAGGTATTAGTAAGATTGAGTCTCCCTACTATTGTAGGTGAACTTCTTGCTGGAGTAGTTATTGGAGCTTCAGGATTTCACCTTCTAATACCTCCATCTGCTCAAACAGAGTTAAATGAAGGTTTAGTTAATCTAATAAGCTCATTAGCTTCTATCCCGCCAGAAGCAGTACCAGATGTTTATTTTGAGACGTTTCCTTCTTTGCAGGCAGTAGCAACTTTAGGGTTGTATGCTCTTTTATTTTTAACAGGGCTAGAAAGTGAATTAGAGGAGTTAGTTGCTGTAGGGGCTCAGGCTTTTACTGTCGCAATGGCAGGTGTAATTTTACCTTTTGCATTTGGTACCTTTGGTTTGATGTTTATATTTCAAGTTGATTTAATACCTGCAGTATTTGCCGGCGCCTCTATGACAGCTACGAGTATAGGTATTACAGCTAGTGTATTTGGAGAATTGGGGTATCTCAAGACGAGAGAAGGTCAAATAGTGATAGGAGCTGCAGTCTTGGATGATATTTTAGGAATTGTAATTCTTGCAGTTGTTGTGGCACTAGCAGCAGGGGGTTCATTAGAAATTGCGCCAATTATAAAACTTGTTGCAGCTGCAGTAGTGTTTGTCATCGCTGCTATTGCATTGAGTCGAACTGCTGCACCTGGTTTTGATTGGTTGCTTGATAGATTAAAAGCACCTGGGGCAGTTGTAGTAGCTTCTTTTGTAATTCTTGTTTTGTGTTGTTTTGTCGCTACTGCTATTGGCCTAGAAGCAGCTTTAGGTGCATTTGCTGCTGGTCTAATTTTGAGTAGTTCTAAAAATAATCATGCGATACAGCAATCAGTCCTTCCATTAGTTTCTTTATTTGCAACTATATTTTTTGTTTTAGTTGGAGCGGGTATGGATTTGTCAGTAATTAACCCTCTTGATCCCTCTAGTAGATCAGCACTAGTGGTAGCTGGTTTTTTATTAGTAGTAGCAATTATTGGAAAAATTGCTGCAGGATGGTCATTTGTTATTGATAAACCAACAGATAGATTAGTTGTTGGATTGGGTATGATGCCACGAGGTGAAGTCGGTTTAATCTTTTTAGGACTAGGTACTAGTGCAGGTTTATTAACGCCTTCCCTTGAAGCTGCGATACTACTCATGGTGATAGGAACAACATTCTTAGCACCAGTGCTTTTGAGAATAGTTCTTAAAGATAAAACACCTGGAGATGGTAATAACGTAGATGACGATGTCGCTGCTAACCCTGTAGGACTTCGTTAGCAATAATTTATATTATTATTTAAATAAAAGAAGTAATTAAATGAATCAAACTAATTTATTAAAAAATAATGCTAATTATTCTTGGAATTTTTTAAATTATCCAATTCATACAATCTCAGCTAATTCGGATAATAGCTCAACAAAAATAGCAATCTTATTAATCCATGGTTTTGGAGCATCTACTGATCATTGGCGTTTTAATATACCCGTATTATCTTCAGAATATGAAGTACATGCTATTGATTTACTAGGTTTCGGAAAAAGCCCTAAGCCTAATGATGTCGATTATTCAGGATCTTTATGGAAGGAACAAGTTGTAGCTTATGTTAAAGAAGTAATTCAAAAACCTACTGTGGTAGTTGGTAATTCACTTGGCGGGTATGCAGCACTAGCCGCAGGAGCAGAACTTAATGAACTTTCTGCAGGTGTTATTTTACTTAATGCTGCTGGATATTTTAGCGAGGAAAAGCTTGTTAAAAAGAATATCCTTCAAACATCAATTGAAACTGTTGCTGGAATATTTCTGAAGAATATAGTTTTACAGCGTTTGATCTTTGAAAATATGAGAAATCCAAAGAATATTAAAAAAACCTTAAATCAAGTTTATGTTGATAAAAAAAATGTTGATGATTACCTTGTTGAATCTATAAGAAATCCATCTTTGGATATTGGAGCTTTTAATGTTTTCAGAAGTGTATTTAATCCATCTGGTCCTCAAGGAGAACCCTTAGACTCTCTTTTTAATAAGCTTAATGCCCCACTTCTTTTACTATGGGGAAGTAAAGACCCATGGATGAATACTCCAAAAAAAAGAGATCTATATAAAAAATATACTCCAGAAAATACTACTGAAGTTGTATTAGATGCTGGCCATTGCCCGCATGATGAAATTCCAGATCAGGTCAATAATCACATATTAGATTGGCTTAAGTTACTTTAAAAAAATTTTTTCAGTGAAAATTCTAAAAAAAGATACTGGTATTCATACTTTATTTAAAGATAATTATAATTTCATCGATTTTTGTCCATGCAGAGGGGGTATTATTACAAGTTGGGTATTGAATAATCATCAAATATTATATTTTGATCAAAAAAGATTTTCAGATAAAAAAAAGAGTATAAGAGGTGGAATTCCAATCTTATTTCCAATCTGCGGCGATCTTGAAGATAAGTCTTTATTCGGTGATGATTTTTTAGATTTAACGCAACATGGATTTGCTCGTGATCAAGAGTGGAATTTTGAATTTGATCAAAATAAAGATACTCTATTTTTAACCTTAAGTGATAATGAAATAACTAGAAAATACTTTCCTTATTCTTTTGAATTAAAAATTGAGATAACTTTGAATATTGCAACCTTAATATTTAATATTGAAATTTTCAATAAATCAAAAACCAAAATGCCAGTAAATTTTGGTTTGCATCCATATTTTAATATTTCTGATTTTATCAATATAAAATTTGAAGATTATCCTAAATGCTGCTTAAATCAAAAAACTAATAATTTGGTAAAAACTGAAAATTTATTAAGGAATTCATTTAAAGGGATAGATTTATTAATGTACTCTTCGTGTAAAACATCTTTTATAGATTATGGTTTGAAAAGAAAGATTACTTTAATTAATCCATCTCCATTGGATATATCAGTTATTTGGTCAGATCCGCCAAGAAAGATGTTATGTATGGAACCATGGACAAGTCCAAGAAATTCTCTAGGAAATGGGTGTAGGAAAATAGAAATTATGCCAAATTATTCTCAAAAGTTATATACATCTATATCGGTTGAAAATTTATAAACGTTTATGAAAATAATAATTATTGATGATGACCCTACTGGATCGCAAACAGTCAATGGTTGTAATTTACTTCTAAAATGGGATTATGAAACTTTACTAAAGGGTTTAAAAAGTACTTCAAATCTTTTGTTTATATTAGCTAATACCAGGTCTTTGTCTGAAAAAGATGTGAAAATAAGATTAATAGAAATTTGTGCTTCTTTGAATGAAATTATGAATAATTCCTTATTTGCAGAAGAAGAATTTGTTGTAATAAGTAGAGGAGATTCGACTTTAAGAGGACATAATTTTATAGAGCCATTCATTATTAATGAATTATTGGGTCCTTTTGATGCAACTTTTTATATACCAGCTTTTATAGAGGGGAATCGAACTACAGTAAACGGAAATCATTTTGTTGGTAATATTCCTATTCACAAGACAATCTTTTCAAAAGATAAGATTTTCGGTTTTAATACTAGTAATGTAAAAGAGTTGATATATGAGCAAAGTAATCACCAGTTAGATTTTAATCATATTGAGAATATATTTATTAAGGATTTTGAAGTATTAGAAACTAATCAACCAAATAAACTTTATTTGTATATGAAAAATTTAAAGAATAATAAAAAAGTAATTGTAGACATAAGGGATTATTGTCAATTAGATAAATTTTCTAGAATCATAAAAAGTCTTCTAAAAAAAAAGAAATTTCTTTTTAGAAGTGCTGCAAGTTTTATCAGTTCTCTATCGAATGTTAAACAAACTAAAAAAGAGAATATTTACTTTTCTCAATTAAGAAAGAAAAATAATAATGATAAAATGTTGAAAGGGTTAATAGTTGTTGGTTCTTATAATGAATTAACAACACTTCAATTAAATAAAGTTTTAAGCATAAGTTTATGTCAACCAATAGAAATTAATGTTTTAAAGCTTTATGCATTATTTAAAATTGAAGATAATTTGAAACAAATAAATTCTCTTAGGAAATCAATAGTACATTCTATTAAACAAAATTTAAGCCAAGATTTTGTTCCTGTTTTATATACATCAAGAGAAATTGTTTCTCCTAGAGATAATAATGACTTAATTCAGTTTCAACTATTTTTATCATCTTTCATATCTGAAATAGTTTCAGTTATTAAAAATGACATAGGGTATTTGATCTCTAAAGGAGGAATAACTACAAATACTATCCTCAGTGAGGGATTAAAAGCAGACTCAGTTTATTTGGAAGGTCAAATTCTTCCGGGTATTTCTTTAGTAACATTCAATTTACAAGAACAGAAAGGGAAATTGCCAATAGTCACTTTTCCAGGAAATATTGGAAACAATATGTCTTTAGTGAAAGCCTTAGAAATTCTCGAAAATAAGAATTTTTAAAAGTTATTTATTATTGAATCAGCAAATTGACTGCACGATAAAGGTTCGACTGAAGGTTTCATTAATCTTGCTAAATCATATGTGACGTTTTTATTTTCAATTGATTTACTAATACCTTTTGTAATTAAGTTTGCAGCTTCGTTCCATCCGAAATATTCCAACATCATTACTCCACTTAATATTACAGATCCAGGATTTATTTTATTTAATCCTGCATGCTTTGGTGCAGTTCCGTGTGTGGCTTCAAAAATTGCAGCTTTATCTCCAATATTAGCACCAGGAGCCATACCTAATCCTCCAACAATTGCAGCAGCAGCGTCAGATAAATAATCTCCATTTAAATTGAGTGTTGCTAATATTGAATACTCTTGAGGTCTGGTTTGGATTTGTTGAAAAATACTATCAGCGATGCGATCATCAATTAAAACTAAATTTTTCCATTTATTTTTACCATGAGAATCAGAAATACTTGATATTACATGCTTTATTTCTTCGCAAATATCGTTTCTTTTAGAGTAAGTTAATTTATCGAAACCAGGTTCAATTAATCTTGCGTTATTCTCTATTGAGATTTCATGCTTTTTCTCTAAGTTATCTAAAATCCAACTTTCTCTTTCAGTTATGCAATCATCTCTGAACTCATTTTTGGCTAATTCATATCCCCAATCTCTAAAGGCTCCCTCTGTAAATTTCATTATATTTCCTTTATGAACAAGTGTTACGTGTCTTTTATTTCCAGATAATTTTTTTGCATGATCTATTGCCTTCCTAATATGTCTTTGACTTCCAAATTTACTTACGGGTTTAATTCCTACTCCTGCGCTTATTGGCAGTGATCTATTTTTTAGCTTTGGACTATTTGGAATAGCATTATTATTTATGTAGTTTATTAAATTTATACAATTCTCATCTTCAGCCTCCCACTCAATACCCATATATATATCTTCAGTATTTTCTCTGTAAACAATGATATCTAAATCCTGGGGAGACTTATGAGGACTTGGCGTCCCTGAATAGTATTTACAGGGTCTTACACAGCTATATAAATCAAAAATTTGTCTTAAAGCAACATTGAGTGATCGTATACCTCCTCCTATTGGTGTCGTTAAAGGACCTTTGATGGCTACCCCATAATGTTTAATTGCCTCAATTGTGTCATCAGGGAGATAATTATAAGTTCCATATACATCACAAGCTTCATCACCTGCATAGACTTTAAACCAATTAATTTTTCGTTCATCGCGATAACTATGTTTAATAGATGCATCAATAACTCTTTGAGTTGCAGGCCATATATCTACTCCTGTTCCATCACCTCTAATAAATGGAACAATTGGATGATCAGGGACAATTGGTTTACCATCTTGGAAGGTTATTACTTGACCGTCGGTGGGATTATTTAATTTTTCAAAATTAGGCATAAAGGTTAAATTGTGGTGATAAATATTTATTAATTTGTACAATCTAATTGACTATAAGTGCTTAATTACAAAAAAAATTTTTTTTAGTTAATTAAAATTCATAAAGGATAATTAATCTTCATTTCAACATTTTTATTAAAATTAAAAGTTAATAATTAGCTTCAGTAAGCGAAAATATGTAATTTTAAGCTTAATAATTAAAACAATTATGAATGCTAGTTCTAATGTGAGAAATTTAGATATTGCTAATAAGATAGCCTCAACGGCAACTTTGTTTCGAAAATATTTTCCTGAAGCAATAGTGAACTTTAGTCCTTGGGATAATATGAGCGACAATCAATTATTTGATACGATTGACTTTTCGTTCCAATTCCCAGGCTGGAGTCCTTCTTTAGAATGTAAGGCTATATTGTTACAATTAAGAGTTGCAGAATTAGATAAGGAAGTACCAAAACTTTTAGGTATTGTTATGAAAGGAATGATTTTGCCCAAAGAAAGATGGAGAGTAGCCACAATCGGCAAATGGGAAATGACTGGTACTCACTTGCCTCAACAAGCTCAAATAGATAGTTTATTTTTAGTTTGCAAAGAACTTTATAAGTTATTCTCTACAACATCCTCAAGTAACAAAAATTAGCTGAATTTTGTATTTTGTATGTAAATTGAAGATATATTGATAACTACAATTAGTTTAAATGGCAGTAGCTCTTGCAGGACAATTGAGGGAGGGGACAAAAAAATCCCACACCATGGCTGAAAACACAGGTTTTATTGCTTGTTTTTTGAAAGGAGTTGTTGAAAAAACTTCTTATAGAAAATTGATAAGTGATTTATATTTTGTATATCAAGCTATGGAAGATGAGATTGATAGATTAGTCAAAGAAGAGCATCCTATAATAAAGCACATAGGATTTAAGGAATTATATAGGAAGGAAACTTTAGAAAATGATTTAAAATTTTATTATGGTGAGAGTTGGAGTAACAAAATACAAATATCTGATTCGGCTCAACTTTATGTAAATAGAATTCGTTCGGTTGCTTCTCAATCTCCTGAATTGTTAGTTGGGCATCACTATACAAGGTATATTGGTGATTTATCAGGCGGACAAATTTTAAAGAAAATTGCCAAGAAAGCTCTTAATTTGGAAGGGGAAAATGGTTTAAATTTTTATGAATTTAAATTAATTGATGATGAAAAGGAATTTAAGAAGTCCTATTCAAAGACTCTCAATAACCTTCCTATTGATCAATATGTTGCAGATAAGATAGTAGAGGAAGCCAATGAAGCTTTTTTATATAATATGAAAATGTTTAAGGAATTAGAGGGTAACTTAATCGCAGTATTGGGTAAGATCGTTTTTAATTTTATAACAAAAAAAGTTAGAAAAGGTAGTACTGAAAAATAGAGATTATGTTTGAATCTTTAAATGATGTTTTACATAATAAGTTAAAAAAAATAGGTGCAAAAAAATTAAATATATCAGAAGAATTTAGCGAATTTAAAAGTAAAGATAAAAAATACACAATTAAAAATTGGCTTTTTGAATCTCCAAGCTTTAGAAAGTGGAGGATTACCAAATTAGATGGAGGAGAAAAAATACAAGTTTTCAATACTGTCGCCTATCCAAATTTTAAATGTGAACAACCGATTTTAGGAGTTGATATTTTATGGTTTGGAAATTCTCAAAAGCTATTAACTGTTTTAGACTATCAACCATTGATCCAGAAAAATGAATATTTACAAAAATATTGTGCCAAGTTAAATGAAATTAAAAATAAATATTCAGAATTTGACAATACAAAAATGAAAAGAATTTATGATTCAAATAAATATTTCTCACCATGGGTAATTATCTGTAGAGGCAACAAATCTAATCTTGATGAAGATTTGTGTAATATTTTTTATCTATTTTTAGAGGAATATTTAAAAATCAATGTTTTTTTCTCTGAAAATCAATTTTTAAATTCACAAGAAATACAAGCAAAACATTTTGAGTATGATCAATATAGTGCAGAGAAAGATCCTGCAGATAAATTGTTTAAGAAGTTTTTTGGTGAAGAGTGGACTGCAAAATTTATGAGAAATTTTTTGTTTACATCAAATTAAAATTAAATGCATATTGAAAAAACTATTTTTTTAAAAAATGAATGGAGATGGTCTAAATTTCAAAAATACATAATTTATAAATTAGATCAATATGATTTTCAAGAATATAAAATCCCTTCAGAATATTCTTTTAGAAAATCAACTTATGGATCTAGAAAAAACAATTTAAATGCCATACTTTGTACTTGGGCAGGCAAAAATGAAAGGATAGATTTTTGTAGATCTGTTTGTATTAATAGCCCTTCCTATTGTGTTTTAAATTTTTTAATAATACCTAAAAGTCAATATAATATTCCTTTTTTGGGAGTTGATTTTGTATCTCTACCTAATTACCATTTAATAGTTTTGGATTTTCAACCTTCATGGCATATCAGCAAACAATTTGATAAAAACTTATTAAAAGAACTTATAACCATAAAGGAAGAGTTTCATCAAAAAGTACCAATGGCTGCAAAAATGTCAGAGCACATAGCGCAATTCTTTTCGCCAGGTGTTATTTGGTCCAAATTGCCAAAAGAGGAAAAAAGTGAAAATTTGATTAATAATAATTTATATCCAACTTTTAAAAAATATTTGGATTTATATTTAAATATTCTTTTTAGAGCAGAAGAGGTTCATTTAGAAGTTCAAGAAGAACTGATTAATGGACAAATGCATTATCTTGAATACAGAAAATCCAATGACCCAGCAAGACCTATGCTTAAAGTCTTATTTGGAGAAACTTTTACCGAATCATTAATAAATAATTTATTATTTAAAATAAAATAATCACACTACTAAAAAATATGGATAAAACAGCAGTCTTATTTGTCTGTTTAGGTAATATCTGTAGGTCTCCTGCTGCTGAAGCAATTTTTCAAAATTTAATTGAAGATAAAGGTATTGGTAATCAATTTATCGTGGATTCTGCTGGAACAGGGAGTTGGCATGTAGGTAAAAAGGCAGATTCGAGGATGAGATTTGCCGCTAAACAGAGAAATATTAATATCACTAGTAATGCAAGACAAATTAGAGAAGATGACTTTCGTACGTTTAATTATATTTTAGTAATGGATAACTCTAATTTTAAAAATGTTATTAATTTAAAGAATCGAATAAAAGGTTCAGATTTTGCAAAAATTTTAAAAATGCAAGATTTTTCTTCAAATTTTAATGAGAAAGAAGTTCCAGATCCATATTTTGGAGGAGATGCTGGATTTGATTATGTTCTTGATATCTTAGAAGATTCTGTAAGCTGTTTTTTAAAAAATATTACTAACTTTAAAGATGTAATTCCTTTGGAATAGTTTCAAAATAAATTTCTAATATCTTGTCAACAACTTGATTTATTGTATAACCATCACTAATTATTTCTATAGCATCTTCAGCCTTAATTAATGGTGAAATTTTACGATTGGTATCGTCAAAATCTCTTTTCTCTATCTCATTCTTCAACTGTTCAAAATCAACAATACCATGATCCATCGCTTCTAACTCATCTTTTCTTCTTTTTGCTCTTTCATTAATCGTAGCTGTGAGAAAAATTTTTAATTCTGCATCGGGAAATACTTTAGACCCAATATCTCTTCCTTCCGCTACTATCCCTCCATTATCTCCAATTTTTCTTTGTTCTTTAACTAGAAATTCTCTAACTTCCTTAATGGAAGCGATTGATGAAACGATAGAGCTAATTTCTTGGGAACGAATTTTTTCAGTAACATTGTGATTATTGATGATTACATGCTGCTTAGCCCCCTCGACTGATTTAAATTTTATGGAGATATTACTTAAAAATGAATTTAAATCTTTATGGTTATCATAATTTATTTTTTCTTTTATTAAATACCAACTTAAAGCTCTATACATCGCTCCAGTATCTAAAAAAATAAAATTTAATCTTTTAGCGATTAATTTAGTTACAGTACTTTTGCCAGAACCTGCTGGTCCATCTATTGCAATAATAGGATCTCTTTTCATGAAAAAAACATGATCAATTAATCTTGTATCTCCACATATTATCGCACCTGCAAGCATTGTTATATTCATTTCAGATGTTGATTCTTTTAAATTAAAAGCATTAACATGTTTAAGGTATTCAACTCTTATATCTTTGCCTTTTAGTCTCTTTATGATTTTTCCTAAGCTAATAGTCTTTGTTTGATTGAATATTTTTTTAGCGTGAAATAACTCCTTTGAAAAAAACTTTAATTTCTCCCTATCATTTTTTACTAAAAGATTATTACGAGAACTAAATGGTATCCCATTAAGATCCCTATGAGTATCTATAGATTTAATTGCTACTCTAAGATTATATTTAGTGACCATCTCTTTGATAATTAACAATTGTTGCCAATCTTTTTCTCCTAGAAAAATAACTTCTGGTCTTACAATATTTATTAACCTATAAACGACAGTACAAACTCCATCAAAATGTCCTTCTCTATATATCCCACATAAAGTATTTGACAGATTCTCTGATGCTTTTATGTATTTAATTTTATTTACATTTTTAGGAAATATTTCGTCCACACAAGGTATAAAAATTGCATTAGCTCCTGCAGAAAAAGCTAAATCAATATCTTTATTAATAGTTCTTGGATAATTTATTAAATCTTTTTTATCATTAAATTGAAGAGGATTAATAAAAATACTTAATAATACTAAATTATTTTTTGATTTTTTAGCTTCTCTAATTAATTTTTCATGTCCTGGGTGAAGATTCCCCATAGTAGGGACAAAGTTTATATTTCTTTGATTAATTAGCCTCCATTCGTTTAATTCTTTTATTGTTTTGAGAATGGTTTTAGTCACTTTTGGTTTTACAAAATAAATCTTTTAACTAATAATTACTGGACAAAACTAATCTTAATAGGAATATCTATATAGAAGAAGTTTATCATTCTATTATTTATGGATTACAAAACATCTGGTGTGGATATTGAAGCAGGAAGAGAATTTGTATCTGAAATCAAAGAAGCCGTAGAGAAAACGCATGCACCAAATGTAATTAATAGTATTGGAGGTTTTGGTGGACTTTTTAAATTACCATTAAATAAATATAAAAATCCTGTTTTGGTTTCAGGAACAGATGGAGTTGGAACGAAGCTCGAGTTAGCGCAAGCAAAAAACTTTCACTTTGAAGTGGGTACTGACTTAGTCGCAATGTGCATAAACGATATTATTACTACTGGAGCATCTCCTTTATTTTTTCTTGATTATATTGCAACTGGAAAACTAGATAAGAATCAACTTAAAAATGTAATTCTTGGGATTGCAAATAGTTGTAAAGAAAATAATTGTTCATTATTAGGTGGTGAAACAGCAGAGATGCCAGGTTTCTATTCGCCAAATAAGTATGATTTGGCTGGTTTTTGTGTTGGAGTTGTAGATGAAGAAAAATTAATAGATGGTAAACTTATTAAAGAAAATGATTTAATAATTGCTATAGAAAGTAGTGGAATTCATAGTAATGGATTCAGCTTGGTGAGAAATATAATTCAAAATGTAGAAAATATAGAAAGTGAATTTGAAAAGATAACCAATTTAAATTTTTATAATGAGCTTTTAAAACCTACAAAGATATATTCAAATTTGATAAAACAACTTTTATTAGAAAATATAGAAATTAAAGGTATGGCTCATATTACTGGAGGAGGAATACCTGAAAATTTACCTAGATGTATGCCTTCAGATTTCATACCTCATATTTTTCGAGATTCATGGGATATCCCATATATTTTTAATTTTCTTAGGGAATTTGGCCAAATCCCTGAAAATGATCTATGGAATACTTTTAATTTAGGAGTTGGATATTGTCTCGTTGTTGAGAAGAAATATAAGCAAGAAGTTTTTAATATTTGTGAATCTCTGGGCTTTTCAAGCTGGGAGATTGGAAAAATATTAAATAAAAAGGAAGCAAATGTTAATCAATTTATTAAAGGTATTTCTATTTAGGATTTATTAAATTTTTTTAATTAAGGAACAATCAATAATTTTTATACACAAATAAAAAAGTAAGATGTAAGATAGTAAACAATAAACTAAAAAAAGTACGTTTAATTAGTTAGATTTATTAACCTTATGCCTTTTGAAAATAATAGGAGAATTACTCGTAGAAGAAGCTCTGCTGGACCCACACCTCCAAGGAGACCAGTTGGGAATTCTTCAGAATTTAACAATCGTCAAAATCAAGGACCAAGACCAACTTTTTTGACTCTCAGGGATCATGGAAAAGTTTTTGTAGCTGATTTGCCTAATTTATCTGATGGTCAATTAGCGCACATAAGTAAAGAAGCTAACGAGGTTTTGAATAGTTTAGAAAAAAGATTAGATGACTTAGAAAATGAATCAAATGTAAGTAGTCCAGAAAATGATACTTTGATCAAAGCTTCCACCAAAAGAGATGTCACTTTAAGATTTATCAAATCAATAGAAGAAGAACAAGAACATAGAAAAAATAATCCTGCATTAAGAGATGCAGCCTCTGAATCTTTACCAAGAACTTTCCTTGAAGTTGCTAGACATAGACTACCAGGTGCAACTTTTGACTCACTTTTAAGAGAGGCTCTTGAAGCTTGCGCTGTTGAGGATCAAGTTAAAGAATCAACGGTAAAAGAAAGATCTAAAGAAACAGTTAAAATAATGGATATTCCATCTTCTAACGCTAATACATCTCTAATTGTTAGTATCGATT
>CACNWH010000011.1 GCA_902624105.1 uncultured Prochlorococcus sp.
AGGATTTAGCTGATAGAAAAAGAGAAATAACTGATAGAGATTTAGAGGCAATAGTAAGTGAACAAGTACAATTACCAGAATCTAAATATCAACTTAAACTTGTCCAGGTAAGTTGTGGCAATGAATCCAAGCCTACAGCTACTATTACTTTATTTGATACTGAAGAACTCGTTGAAAGTACAGCCGTTGCATTAGGCACTGGACCAGTAGATGCTGTTTGTAAAGCCTTGAATTCTCTTGCAATGGTTCCAAATGAACTAATAGAGTTTTCTGTTAAATCAGTAACTGAAGGGATTGATGCACTTGGAGAAGTAACAATAAGAATTCGTAATAATGGAAGAATATATGCTGGCCACTCAGCTGATACAGATGTAGTAGTTGCTTCAGCAAATGCTTATGTCAATGCTTTGAATAGACTTATTTTCACTGAGAAAAAGAATTCTATTCATCCTCAACATGATCTTTTAGCTAACACTGAAAATATTACATTATCTAATTCAGGTGAATAAAAATTTATTTAAATATTTAAAAATGCTTTGATTTGATCAAGCGGTATTGTAGATTTATTTAAAATCCAGAAATAAATGAGAGATAGGATAATCGGCTATTGGACACTCTCTTGGGTTGGTTTAATTGCCAATATAATTGCTTTACCTATTATCGCATTAGTTATAAGTTATGGTCCCCCTTTAAAGGTCGCAAACATGACTTTGGCAATAAGCTTAGGTTGGCCTGCTGCGATAGTCGGGATTGTTTCATCTTCAGCTTTATTAGCTGAGAGAAAGTGGGGTGTAACTCTAGCATTAATTTCCTTATCAATGGTTATTACAGGAGCTTTGCCGTACTCAATAGTAAGGTTAATAAATTTACAAGATTATTCAGGAATAGGAGGTTTAACTTTAATTACTTCTATTGTTAGTGTCTTGGCCTTGTTATATTGGTGTTTACCAAATCATAGAAAAAGTATTAGGTTATAAATATTAAGGACAACTTTTATTTTTTTCAGTAGGATATTGAATTCTTCTATGCCTTACTCTTTTCCATACATTCAAAAATGATATTTTAATAAGATAAATTTCTCCCCTTGAAAAATTACTATCTAAAAGCTGACCATCTTCTATCCTGAAGTTTATTATTTTTGAAATAATTTTTAAAGCTTCTTTATCTGATGCATTTATATCCATTGCTCTAAGAGCAGCCTCACATCCATCAGCAAGCATAAGAATCGCTGTCTCTTTTGATTGAGGGATTGGGCCTTTATATTTAAAATTCTTTTCTGAAACATTTTTATCTTTCTCTTTAGCTTTAGATAAAAAGTATCCCATTTTTAATGTGCCTTGATGTTCAGGAATAAAGTTGACAATCGGTTTAGGTAAACCATACTTTCTAGCAATCTGTATCCCTTTATCGACATGAGCTTGTAATATTTTTGCACTTTCCAATGGATTATCTAGTTCATCATGTGGATTATTTTTGCCATTTTGATTCTCAATAAACCAATTTGGAGCATGTAACTTCCCAATATCATGATATAACGCTCCTGTTCTTACAAGATCAACATTACCACCAATCATTCTTGTGGCTTCTTCTGCCAACCCGCAAAGTAATAGGGTGTGTTCAAATGTGCCAGGGGCTTCAACGGAAAGTCTTCTTAAGAGCGGTTTTTCTTGATCTGCAAGCTCTAGTAATCTTGCTTTTGTTACTAATCCAAATATTGATTCAAGTATTGGCATAAGAATAATAGCCAATAGCATTAGTGTCGCTAATAAAAAAGAATCTGAAATGATATTTCCTCTTTCTAAGATTAAATTTTGTAAATTGAAATTGTACAAATCATTATTGTCAATCCCCAGGAAAAGACATTGAGCTATAAATGCTCCTAGTGGCACTAGTATCGAGACTTGTAGTAGTTGAGCTCTACTCCTAATTTTTCCACCGAAAATGGCAACTATGCATGACGCAACAAATGTTATGAGTAATAAATATTCATTGATTCCAATTGGAGAATTTGGCCAGTTAATTAAAGCGATAGAAACCCATGATAATGCTGTAATTGTGCCCATTCCCTGAGAGAGTATCAAGGTAGGAGGAACAATTATTGGTAAGGCACTTATTGTTTTAAAATTGATTTTTAAAACCTGTACGATAAGTAAAAGAATAATTAATAAAAAAATTTGCCTTGAATTTATCGTGGGGTCATCTTTTTTAGAAATATATACAAGCACTAAACAGCATATAAGGATTTCAAAGAAGTTTATGATTATTGATAATATAAAATTTAAGTTATGTATCGGCTTAGTGACTAATTCAAATGAAGTAATCATAGAAAAAATTATACAAACTAATAAAATTAAATATTTATCAAGTTTTTTGAGCTTGGTTAATTTCTTTGTAGGGGCTTGACTTTTAATCCATGAATTATAAATTTTTTTAGTTAGCCTTGTAAGGTTTTGCACAGAATATAAGTAAATCTTTTTCTTTGTCTTAAAATTATAAGCATGTTAATAAAAAAAAGGAGAAGTTTTTTTAAATGTCAATAAAATTAGATGGTAAACAGTTCTCTTTAGAAATTCAAGAAAGATTAATAAAAACTATTTCTGAAAGTCGTTTAAAGATAAAAAGACCTCCAAGTCTTGCTGTAATAAGAATCGGAGATGATCCAGCAAGTGGTGTATATGTTGCTAATAAAGAGAGGGCATGTGCAAAAGTAGGAATAAATAGCTTGGTTTATCATTTGGAGGAAAATGTTTCTAATCAAAAACTAGAACAATTAATACATAAATTAAATATTGATAATGATTTAGATGGAATATTACTTCAATTACCTTTACCTAAGGAGTTAAATGCACAAAAATTAATCAGTCAAATTAATCCTTCAAAAGATGTTGACGGCCTTCATGAAACAAATATAGGTAAATTGATAAAATGCGAACCAGGTTTAAGATCATGCACTCCTGCAGGAATAATAAATCTTTTAAATTCTAAAAATATAAAAATTGAAGGTAAGAGAGTTGTTGTTATAGGAAGGAGTCTTCTTGTTGGAAAACCAATATCAAATATGATGCTTAATTTAAACGGAACAGTAACAATCGCTCATTCCAAAACAAAAAATCTTAAGGATATTTGTTTGCAAGCTGATATCTTAGTAGTTGCAGCTGGGAAGCCTAATTTTATCGATTCAAGTTTTGTAAAGGAAGGGGCTGTAATAATAGATGTTGGCATCCATAGATTAAAAAGTTCTAATAATGATATGACTCAACTGTGTGGAGATGTAATAATGGAGGATGTAATTTCTAAAGTATTTGCGTATACACCAGTTCCTGGTGGGGTTGGCCCGATGACAGTTACGATGTTGTTAGTTAACACTATTTTTAGTTGGCAAAAACGTTGTGGACTTATTTCAACTTTGGACGATCTTTTACCATGAAACAAACTTAGAGTTTTAAAATTTAATTTTTAGATAATGACCCAAATTATTTCCCAAAATTTTGATTTTGAAAGATATCTAAAAGAAACTAAAAAGGTCGTTGAAGAAGCTCTTGATTCTTCATTATCTCCTGAAAAGCCAGAAATCCTTAGAGAATCTATGAGATATTCCTTGTTAGCAGGGGGGAAGAGAATACGACCAATTTTATGCTTAGCCTCTTGTTCCTTGGCAGGAGGAAAACCTGAACTTGCTGTTCCAACTGCGGTTGCTATAGAAATGATTCATACAATGTCATTAATACATGATGATCTACCAGCCATGGATAATGATGATTTGAGGAGAGGAAGACCTACAAATCATAAGGTTTATGGAGATGCTGTAGCTATCCTTGCTGGAGATGCTCTTTTAACAAGAGCTTTTGAAATGGTTTCCTTGAGAAGTCCAGATGTTGATTCTAAAAGATTATTAAATGTTGTTGGCGAACTATCTTTAGTAGCAGGTGCGCCAGGATTGGTAGGTGGTCAGGTTGTTGATCTTGAATGTGAAGGTAAAAAGGTTGATTTGGAAACCCTTGAGTATATTCATTTACATAAAACAGGAGCCTTACTTAAAGCATGCGTAAGAACTGGTGCGATGATTGCAGGTGCTGATGAAAAATTACTTACAGCTCTAACTAGTTACGCTGAGGGTATAGGACTGGCTTTTCAAATAATTGATGATATCCTTGACGTCACTGCAAGTAGTGAGACATTAGGTAAAACTGCTGGTAAAGATATTCTGGCAGATAAGACCACTTATCCTAAATTACTTGGTCTAGAGGAATCAAAGAAAAGAGCTCTTAACTTGGTCAAAAAGGCAAAAGAAGCTATTATCCCATGGGGAGAAGATGCTAATTATTTGCTATCTCTCGCCGATTTCATTACAAATCGAGATAGATAAATAATGAGTTAAAATGACGGAATTATTTGAATTATTAAATAATAAATTACTTTTTTGGAGTTTGATTTCCTGTCTTACAGCCCAAGTCTTAAAGATAGTTTTTAATTTTTTTTCTGAAGGTGATCTTAGAATCGGTATTATTTTTGAAACAGGTGGCATGCCTTCTAGCCATTCTGCTTTGATTACTTCTTTAACTGCTGGATTGGGTATGGATTTAGGGTTTGATGATCCAATATTTGCTCTTTCTGTAGGTATTTCATTAATAGTAATGTATGATGCTAGTGGTGTAAGAAGATCTGCTGGTTTGAACGCTAGGGAAATCAATAAACTATCAAAAAGTTTTGATGAAAAATCTACTTTAAATTTAAAGGAAACATTAGGTCATTCAAAATTAGAAGTTATAGTAGGAAGCATCCTCGGACCTTTAATTTCATTACCAGGTGAAGTTTTTATCGGATCCCCATCAGATATCTTTAATTATATTTTTAATTAGAACTTCTTATTTGATGACTATTTAGTATATTTTGAAGAGCTTCTTTATTGCTAGGTAAATGCAAATGCATCCAACTTGCATGCAAATTGTCACTTGACCATCCTTCTTTCTTATATCTAGTTCCCCATGATTTAATTTTCCATGGAGAGGAAAATATAGAATCATAATGTTTATTTTTATTTTGATTCTCTACTTGCCAATAATGAAATTCGTGGCCTCTTATTTGTTGATCTTTTTTAATTATTATTGAATCTTTTTCCCCTTTTAAATATCTATATCCTACAGATAAACCTCCTTTCCTAGCTTTAAAAGGAAGTATACCTGCCATATTGTGTGAGAAGCCATTCTCATCTTCGATTGAATCTCCTAATATCATCATGCCTCCGCACTCTGCATATATGAACTTTGTTTTATAAAATTCTCTCAAAGACTTTAAACTTCTTTTTGAGTTACTTATATGTTGAGCATATCTTTCGGGAAAACCTCCAGGAATTATTAATGACTGAGCTTCTTTTGGAATCTCTTGATCATCATATATATTCCATGAAACAAGAGGAATTCCAATTGTATTTAAATATTCCTTGGTCTCTGGATATTGGAAATGAAAAATCTTATCCTCTGCAATTGCTATCGGTTTATTATTCGAAAAAGGTTTTAAATCAATAGTTTTATTAAGAATATTTTTTTGGGTGGAAGCTTTAAGTAATTTTAAGAAAATTGAAAAATCTAAATGTTTTTCTGCAAAAGCAGCGAAATATTCAATATTGATTTTAGCTTTTGATTCTAGAGGTGAAATCAAACCAAGATTACTTCTACTTAAATTAATATTCTCATCAAATGGTAGAAATCCAATAATTTGGATAGATTGGTTTTTAAAAACCTCTTTGATTAATTTTTTATGTCTATCAGAATTTACGTTATTAAAAACTATTCCTTTTATATTTATTTTAGTATCTAATTCTTGAAAACCTTTTAAGAGTGCAACTAACGAACCTACTTGACCTTTAGCATTTACGATAAAAACTATAGGTAAAGATAAAATTTCTGCAACATTAGCGGTGCTCGAATAATGTGTTGAACCTAATCCCTCGTATAAACCCATTGCCCCTTCAACTAAGGAGAGATCAGATTTATTAGATTGTTCATAAAAAGAATTTCTAACCCATTCTTCTCCACTTAAAAATATATCTAAATTGCGACACATTGGATGACCAATTGAACTTAGTTGTTCTTGATCAAGATAATCAGGCCCAACTTTAAATGTTTGTAATTTTAAGCCTTTTGTATATGCCCAACATGAGACTAGTAATGATAACGTTGTTTTTCCTGTATCTGTTGATGGAGCAGATATAATACAAGACATATTACTAAGTTAGTAGTTAATACTTTTATATATCGTTGAGGCTATTTTTATAGCTTCTTCAAATAAAGGACTTGTACTTCCTCTGCTGCTAGAAAGTAGTTTACTAACATCCGCTTCTGAGGATAAAAATGAACTTGGAACAACTTCCTCAATAAGATGCATATCAGCCATTCCTCCAGCTTCTAGTCTCATGCACTCTGCTGATTCCGAACCAAGAATTATGCAGGTATTTTTTTTTGGATCATTACTTATACTGGAAATCAATCTTAAGCCAATAACTTGACCTGAATGGATACTTGGATTCCCAACTGGCAATGGATTAATTGCAGTTGAAACTTGTTCTTCATTATCCTTTTTAAATTTAATAATTAATGAATCGTATTTATAGTATGTTTTAAGGAAAATCCAACCTAATTTTGCGCTAATCCAAGATATTAAAAATAAAGCTTGAATAATATGATCGCCCTCAATATCTACATCAACTTGAGATATCTGATCCAGTAAGTTTCTTCGAGAGGGGGGATCAAATATCATTGCAAGTGATTCTCTCCAACTTTTTAGTCGCAACCAATTTAAATCATTAATAGATTTCTCAAGACTCAATGCATTACAAAGGATGTCAATACATCTTTTTAATGAACCATTAGCAGTATCTATGATTAATCTTTTATCATTTTTAGTAAAATAATCAAGTATTTCCGGACAGTCATCTAGACTACTGTTCCACCAAAGCCATGCGGGGAGATCATTGATGGATAATTCATCGACAATATCTAACCCCTTCTCAAGTATGGAATTTGCACTACCTCTAACTACAACAAGATCCCCACAAATAGTTTGATCTTTGTTTTCTTCATTTAGAGGGCAATAAGCTGATACGAAAGTTTTAATATCAGAATTATTTGAAAATGTTGGAGCGAGAGTTATTAATCTTCTTGGATTAAGAGTACTTATTGATGCTTCAAAAAATTGCCCGCGTAGATCTTCTGAGGAATTATCTTGTATATCGACTTCAATTAAATCAAATAAATCTTTGCTATGTAGGGATGTTGCCAATGGCAGTCCATTTTTTAATATTAAACTTTTAGCAGCTTTTATGACTTCCTCGCTTAAGTTCCCTGTTATAGGTCCATTTATTAAATTACTTTTAACTAATCTTTGCTCAAGCCAAGAAGGTTGCCAGACAATTAAAGAAAAAGTATTTGCACCTGCATTATCTTCTCCTTCAGAAATCCATAATTTATTTAAATAATTAGAAATTTCTTCTGAAGGAAGTTCTAATGGTGTTTGGAGAGTTAGTTGAGGTTTCATTTTAAAAATTTAAGGTCTGCGCCAAAAGAAATTATCTCTTGAAAGCAATTGATCAGATTCCGAAGGCCCCCATGTTTTGGACTCATACTTATGAATAGGAAGTTTCCAGGGAGCGTTTTCCATCAATTCAATAAGAGGGGTATATAATTTCCATGCAGCTTCAACTTCATCACTTCTAGTAAATAGAGTTGGATCTCCTAACATCGAATCTGCTAATAATCTTACGTAACCTTCATCGGAGGGTTCACCAAAAGATTCATCATAAGAAAATTCCATTTCAACTGGTCTTGATCTCATCCCAGAACCTGGAGATTTGACTTCAAATTTAAATGTTGCCCCTTCATTTGGTTGAATTCTAATAATTAATTGATTTGGAGCTGGATTTATTATTGTTGAATCAAATAAATGTACAGGTACATCTTTAAAAGTTAAAACAATTTCACCTAATCTTTTTGGTAGCCTTTTTCCTGTTCTTAAGTAAAAAGGAACTCCTTGCCATCTCCAGTTATCTATAAATACTTTGGTAGCGATATATGTTTCTGTTGTGCTATTAGGATCAACCCCTGGCTCTTCACGATATCCTCTTAAAGGATTAACAATATTACCTCCCTCCTGATATTGGCCTCTAATACAACATCGCCAAGGCTCTTCTTCATCTGCAAGTTTGGTTGCCTGAAGTACTTTGGCTTTTTCATTTCTAATAGCTTCAGGATCAAATCTACCTGGAGGTTCCATTGAAATCACTGCAAGCATTTGCGTTAAATGATTTTGAAGCATATCTCTTAGAGCTCCTGAGGTTTCATAATAACCAGCCCTATCTTCAACTCCGACGGTTTCTGAAGATGTTATTTGAATATTTGAAATATAATTTCTATTCCAAATTGGTTCAAATATTGTATTTGCAAACCTCAGTACGAGAATATTTTGAACAGTTTCTTTACCTAAATAATGATCAATTCTATAAATTTGACTTTCATCAGCACAACTTTGTACGATTTTATTTAGCTTTTTAGCACTGGAATAATCTCTCCCAAAAGGTTTCTCAATTACAACTCTACTTTTTACGGTGTCTTCCAATAAACCAGCTTTCTTTAAGGCTTTACAACCACTTCCATAAAAATTTGGTGATACTGAGAGATAAAATGTTTTATTGCCATGAGTAGCTTGTAGTTTATCAATCTTAGTTAATCTTTTAGCAAGTCTTTCTACTTGTAATTCTTGTTGAAGATCAACAGGTTCATAAAATAAGTATTTTAAAAACTGATTCCATTCATTTGGATTTTTAGAGATTTTATTCGCAAGTTTTATGCTCAATTTATCTTTAAATTCTTGGTCACTCCAAGGTCTTCTGGCACATCCAACAATTGCGAATTCACTTGGAATTCTTCTTTGTAGAAAAAGTTCAAATAACGCTGGTATAAGTTTCCTATGAGTAAGATCTCCACTCGCACCGAATATTACTAAACATTGGGGAGGGATAACTCTTTCTTGGCGTAAACCAATTCTTAATGGATTACTAATGGAAGATTGCATATTTTCTTTGATCTTATGTATATAAAATCATAGATTTTTTTTGCTAATGCTACGTATTGTGTCTAAATCAAAAAGTAAAAAATTGAATATTAATATGTTTCAACGTGCCATCTACCTGCCTTCCTGAGTTGAGTCCTTAACTCAGACCAGTCAAGACCCTTCTCCTTCGCAGCTTTTGTCATGGCTTCATCGATACCAGGTTCCATCCCTTTTAATCCACAAAGATAAATATGAGTTTTTTCATCTTCAATCATATTAAAAAGTTCATTTGCGGATTCTGTAACTCTGTCCTGAATGTACATTCTTCCACCTTTAGTATTTTGTTGCTCACGACTTATGGCTTTTGTATATTTAAAATTATCTGGATATTTTGCTAAATATCTTTGTAAATCTTCCTCATATAGTAAATTAGCTGACTTAGGTGCTCCCATAAAAAGCCAAGCTTTTCCTTTGAAATTCCAATTATTTTTTTCTCGCTCAGATGGTTCAAACATTCTTCTTAAGTAAGCTCTCATAGGGGCAATTCCTGTGCCAGTTGCAAGCATAACAATATTCGCTTCTTCATCATCTGGTAAAAGCATTTCCTTACCTACTGGACCAGTGATCTTAACTTTATCACCAGGTTTTATATCGCAAAGATATGTTGAACAAACTCCATTTATTGTTTGGCCATCTTTCTCGTATTGAAGTTGTCTAACGCAAAGAGAAACTGTATTACCCTCAAAATTATCACCATGTCTTGTACTCGCTATTGAATACAATCTTAATTTATGAGGCTTACCATTTGAATCTTCTCCTTCAGCCATAATTCCAATACTTTGTCCCTCCACATAATTTAGAAATGGATCGCCTCCTGATAAATCAAATGTAATGTGATTTACTCTTCCAATAGCTCCTTCTTTTAGAAGGCTATAGTTTTCTTTAACAGTTCCTGTGAATGGTGTCTTTGGTCTATAGGTATTTACAGGAACATCTGCGTGTTTCATTTTATTTAAGGTCTTTTGATCAATTTTAGTGTTTTCTTTACTCTTTGGAGGTACTGTTTTTATTTCTGAACTTAACGTCGCAGGAGGATTTGATTTAGGTTTAACTTCGCTAACTTTATTTTCAGGCTTTTTAGCTTCACTAACTTTATTTTCAACCTTTTTAATTGTAGGTTTTTCTACTGCTTTTACTTTAGGTTTTGCTGTAGGTTTCGCTTTAACAGGATTGTTGGCTTTCTCGAAATTATTCCTTCTTTTATTAAAATAGCTGTTAACAAACCAAAAAATACCAATGATTATGGGGATGTGAGCTAGTCCACCTGCAATAACTCTTGCTTCCGAGTATGCCATTTTGTAAATTACTTTTATAAGACGATATCAAGTTGTACACAAAAATGTATTTAATTTACATAAATGGTTACGTTTTGAGATCGTAATAAATCAATAAAATTATTATTTTTTTACAAATTTAATTAATTTTATGAGTATAGTTACCTAATAATGATTTTCTTATAAAAAGAGATTTGTTAATGAAGCTTTCTGAAGAATCTATAAATAAAGATCAAATTAATGATTTTAAGACAATAGAGCAAACTATGGAAAAGTTATCTGATGGTGCCAGAAGACTTGCCGCTCAATTAACTACTACGGCTTCTTTTAACTCTCTTTGGTCAGTTTTGACAGATTATGATCGCTTAAATCTTTTTATTCCAAATCTTTTGTCAAGCAAAAAAATTTTTAGAAACGAAACTAATTTTCATGTAAGGCAAGTTGGCTCACAAAATTTCTTAGGTTTAAAATTTTCAGCAGAAGTATTATTGGATTTGTATGAAGAAAAAAATAATGGCTTAATAAAATTTAACCTTATAAAGGGGGACTTCAGAAAATTTGAGGGTTATTGGAAGATACAATCAATAGCAAATTCAGGTAAAAACTCTTTAATCTATGATCTAACTGTTAAAGGATGCCAGTGGATGCCTATAGGAATGATAGAAAAAAGATTAAAGAGAGACCTCAGCGAAAACCTAATAGCAGTCGAAAGACAAGCTAAGCTTAATAGCTAGATTCAAAAATAGCCCCAAGGGGATTCGAACCCCTGTCGCCTCCGTGAAAGGGAGGTGTCCTAGGCCTCTAGACGATGGGGCCAAGGTCATAAAAATATTACCTATTAAAAAATTAAGAGTAAAGCTAGCCTTTCGTCAAGTCTTGTTGAGCTTTATTTTGACCTTGCCACACAGGAACTGTGAAATGGAAACATGAACCCTTGTTAAGTTCTGATACTACCCATATTCTTCCTCCATGGACTTCCACAATTCTTCTACATACTGAAAGCCCAATGCCAAAACCTGAAGTTCCTTCAGAAGTTTGTGGCAGCCTTACTTTATCGAGAAATATTCTTTCTTGTTCATTTTTTGGGATACCTGGGCCTTTGTCACAAATTGTGACTTCGACCCATTGATTTGTTTTATGGATCATTGTAATTTTTATTGATCCAGAGTCTTCAGAAAACTTTAATGCATTTTCAATTAAATTTAAAAAAACTTGTCTCATTCTCCTTTGGTCTGCATAAACGCTTGGAAGATCAGAAGGAATATCTGTATCAATTACAATTTTTCTTAATCTCCAGAATTTTTCTAATTCGAGAATTGCTTCTGCTGAAATATTACCCAAATCTATTTTTTGAGGATTGAAAAGAGCTTCCCATCTTGTCGTGCCTACCTCTAACAGATCCTGAGATAGAAGTTCAATTTCTTCAAGTCTCCTTTTAATTACTTCTTGTAATTTCTTTAAGTTAATTTGACCAAGTTTTTGACTTTGAACAGCTAAAGTTGCCGCTGTTAATGGTGTTCTAAGTTCATGAGCTACCATCCTGAGTAATCTCTCCTGAGACTCTATCCTTTTTGTCAAAGTCTCATTTTCCTGCCGTAAAACAAGCAGCTCATCCTCTAAAAGGATTTCTTTTTGAGTCCTAATACTATCTATTTTGGAAGCTTGTATATTTATTCCAAGATTTTTGATTAAGCCTTCTTGTTTCCATCTTGGTAGCCAAGTTTGAAGTTGTGAGTAAATATTACTCCCAGCAAAGATTTGCTTTGGATTCGGAGAAATCTTTATCAATGCAGGAATAGCAACTAATCGATGTAATTCTAAAAGTTCGGGTTGTTCTGTTGGATCTGAAATTTGTAATGATATCTTAAATTCGCAATTATCGCTCTCTAAGTAATCAACTAAAGATCTTAAATCACCTCTAGAAAGTTGGCTTCTAGCTGCAACTAGTATTAATTTTAGCTCTTTTTTATCATCCAAAAGTTTTTTAGGAGGTGTTGAAAAGCTGTCAATGCTTATAAACACCTTAAGATATTTAAACTAATTTTACAGATAAGCTATGAAATAGATAGAGCTTATTAGTAAATGATAGCTATTAATTCAAAAAATAATTTACATTTTGGGTCATTAGATTCCCCAGAGGTGACAATAAATAGCAATCTAAGAAGGTGGTTTAAAAGAAATATTGGTTTGTGGAATTCACAGAGAATATATTTTTTAAAAGAAAAGAATAAAAATTACAATATTTGTATGAATTTAAAAATTGAACGTCTTGAAAGCAAAAAGGCATGGGAATCTCACTACAAATTCACTTGGAACCCTTCCGATAAATACTCTTTTTTCGAAGATAATCCAGAATATAAAGAAAGCGGGGTAATGAAAGCATATCTCCAAGGTCATCAATTAATAAGAGAAAATTTTTACTTAAGTGATAAAAAGGGGATTTCAAACATAAGACAAGTTGATGAACATGAAATGATTTTTGAATCAACTTATGATGATTGGTATATTCTTGAACATACAAGACTTGTTGATATGGATAATTTAAGATTTAGAGTAATTTATTCCTGGAATAAAAATAAACTTAAAATTGTTGAGAGTCATCATGAAACAAGGTTAGTGTCATGATTGATAAATTTAAATAATTTAAAAAAATTTAATGTTATCTTTGTACTAATAATAAAAAATTAAATGAAATTTGGTTTAAAGTCTCTGAAATTATTTAAAGTATTAATTTATCCGATTTGTTTGTCTGGTTTTATTTTGGATATAAATTTATTTAATCAAGATATTAATGCTAATCAAAAACTTAAACCTGCGATAGAGGAAGATCTATACTTGTATAGAGGAATGGGAGCCTCCTACCTTTGTATAGCTTCTAAAGCTGGTATTGAGTTCGAGAAGGCTATTGGAGTCGCTACAGCTACTTACGTGCAGGTCTTAGAGGGAAAACATGGAGGACTAATAAAAGAATTGGGAGACAAGAAATTAGAAAGGGAGAAGTTATTCGCTGGCGCTAATTTCCAAATTGTTGAGACTGCTTTAAAATATTGCCCAGAGAGTATACCTGAAGATGTAACAAAAACTGTCAATAAGATATTAATTGATAACCAACCTGTTAAAAAAAATAAAAAAAATAAAAAGAAATGAAAACTAATAAACTATCTAAACATTGAGCTTACAGAACTTTCTTCATGAATTCTCCATATAGCTTCACCCAACATATTAGCGACTGATAATACTTTTAATTGTGGGAAATATACTTTTTGGGAGACTGGAATACTATTGGTTACGATTACTTGTTCAAATAAATTCTTGACACTAAGTCTTTCATGAGCTGGAGGAGAAAAAACTGCATGAGACGCACATGCAAAAACTTTTTCTGCTCCCTCTCTTTTCAATAAATTTGCGCCAGAACAGATGGTTCCTCCAGTATCAATCATGTCATCTATTAAGATTGCTGTTTTACCTTTTACTTCACCAATAACAGTTAAACTCTCGGAAATATTGTGAGCGGATCTCCTCTTATCAATAATTGCTAAAGGCGCATCTTTCATAAGTTTTGCGAAGGCTCTAGCTCTAGCAACTCCTCCAACATCAGGTGAGACTACTACTACTTCTCTTAGATTTAAGGACTCTAAATAATCAATTAAAACTGGTGAACCATATATGTGATCACAAGGTATATCAAAGTAACCTTGTATCTGAGCAGAATGTAAGTCCATTGCTAATACTCTATCAACTCCTGATTTCTCTAATAAATTAGCAGTTAATTTTGCTGTAATAGATTCTCTCCCTGAGGTCTTTCTATCTGCTCTTGCATATCCAAAATAGGGGATAACGGCTGTTATTTGCCTAGCTGAAGCTCTTTTACAGGCATCAACCATTATCATAAGTTCCATCAAACTATCATTTACTGGGGCACAGGTTGGTTGTATAAGGAATACATCACAACCCCTTATAGACTGTTGAATTTGAACATAAAGTTCACCATCTGCAAATTTTTTAGAAATTAGGGGGACATTTTTTATACCTAAATAAGTTGCAATTTCATTTGCTAGGTTAGGATTTGAGGTGCCACTCACTAGCCTAAGACGACTATTATTTAAATTAAAGTTTGGCTGATCGCTTTGCACTGCCGTGATAAAACTTGTCACGAAATTTGCAACTTAAAGTACACATTATTATCCTAGTCTTATTTATGAGTTTGTCACAAGTTTTTTATTACTTAAGTTAAAAACTTCATAACTATATAAATATTCTTATTACCTGAAACTTAGTAAAAATTTTTTAAAGATGATCACAAAATTTGTTTACTTATAATTTTTAAGATATTTTTTAAAAAGAGGTATTTTAAGAATAAATTTTAGTTTTCTCTAAACTATCAATTAGGTATGCGTTTAAATTTTGATCCTTTAAAAAAATATACAGGAATTCTTGTGCATCCATCAAGTCTTCCTGGAGGGAGTTATTGCGGCACTTTCGGCAATTCTGTAAAAGATTGGATTCAAATTCTTTCAATTTATAAAATTAATACTTGGCAATTTTTGCCTCTTTCTCCAACTGATTCAGTGGGTTCACCATACAGTTCACCATCAAGTTTTGCACTTAATCCCTGGTTCTTAGATGTTGAAGAATTAACAAATAATAATTTTATTAAACAGTCCCAACAAGTTAAAAAAATTCAATTAGATGCTAAAAATTTAAATACTTTTCAATTTAAGGTTGCTGATGAATTATCAAAAATCATTGGAAATCTTTTGATTGATTCATGGGAATTACAATCTTCTGATAAAAAAGATCAATTTTATGTTTGGTGTAAGAATAATTCTTGGGTTAATGATTTTTCTGTGTTTATGACACTTAAGGAGGAATTTAATTTTTCAGCATGGTGGAATTGGCCAGAGGACTTTAAATATAAAAATAAGTTAGCAATTGAACAATGGGAAAAAAATAATACTAAGCCTATTCTTCAAAGGAAATTAATTCAATGGCATTTAGATAGGCAATGGTTAAAGTTAAAAAGGTTTGCACAAATAAAAGGAATAAGTTTGATTGGTGATTTACCCTTTTATGTTTCTAGGGATAGTGTGGATGTTTGGAGTAATAAGTCTCTATTTTCCATATCTCCCAGTGGAGAATTATATTTCCAAAGTGGAGTGCCCCCTGATTACTTTTCTTCAACTGGGCAACTTTGGGGGACACCTGTATATTTATGGGAAAAACATAAGGAAACACATTTTGAATGGTGGAAACAAAGGTTCAAAAGACAGTTTGAATTAGTAGATATTTTAAGATTAGATCACTTTCGTGCTTTGTCAGGGTATTGGAGAATAGATGGAAAAGCTAAAGATGCAGTAAGCGGAAATTGGATTAATTCACCAGGTAAAGAGTTGCTAAATTCTATAAAAGATTTTCTAAATGTTGAGAATTTACCTATTATTGCAGAAGATCTAGGGATAATAAATCAAGATGTTATTGATTTAAGGAGACAATTTGGATTACCTGGTATGAAAATATTACAATTTGCATTTGATGGAAATGAAGAAAATCCCTATTTACCTAAAAATATAAATGGAAACAATTGGGTGGTTTATACAGGTACACATGATAATTCTACTACGTTATCTTGGTGGAATGAATTAGACAAAAATATCAAAGAAACTGTGCAAAAAGAATTCTCTTTAGCAAATAATCCATCTTGGGAATTGATAAAATTAGGGATGAAAACTCAGGCTAATTTATTTATTGCACCTATTCAGGATATTTTATGCTTGGATGATTCCAGTAGAATTAATAAGCCTGGGACTAAAAAAAATAATTGGAAATGGAAAATTAATACATCACTTTCAGAAATTAAACCATTCTTAAGAAAGTATGGTGAACTTGGGCAAAAATACAACAGAGTTTAGTCTTAAAAATCAATACTTGTTTTTTCTATATATTTAAATTCGATTACCCTATTATTTAAGTAAAAACTGTTAAGTACAAATATTGAAATTATTAGTAAAAGTAAATAGATAAAACTACCTTGCCAAGAATTGAAAAGATCAATTTTAGTAAATGTAAAATTTCTTTTTATTATTTTATTTGGAATATAATCTTTTTTAATTAATTTAATAAGTATGAATTTCTCTAAAGAGAGACATTCTTCTAATTTTAAAAGTATTGATCTTATAAAAGGATATGGAGGTATTAATTCTTTTACATTATTCTCTATTCCCAAAATTGTCGATATAGGAATTTTTGAGAGGAATGATAAATCTTCAATAGATAAATTTTTTTTAACTCTACTTTCTTTAATAATATTCCCAATATTTATATAAGGATCAACAATATTATCTCTTTTCTTTTTTATCTTTAGTTTTTCAAATTTTTTAAAATTGAATAATTTCACTTAATATCCTCAAAATTAAGGTTTCTTAATTAAATATTTGACAGATCACTTATGAAGATATTCATTAATCGGTTATTATAAATATCATAGTTATATTAACTTATAAAAAAAATTTATAATTAAACTGGAGCAATTATTTTCTTAACAGCATTTTTTGCAAGTTTTATGGGACTAAATGTATCCTTCAGGAGTATGAATAATTTTTCTACATCTTTCAACACGATTTTATCATTTTTTATTAGACTTAATAAAAGATTTTTTCTTACTTCTGATCCCTTTTCGCCAGCAAATAACTTGAGACTTGCGTTTGCTACTGGAATTAAGTCGGCATTAATATCTACGGAATCTTTGAAAAGAATATTTAAAAGACTTTCTAATTTATCAATTTGAATTCTTCCATCTTTATCAAAAATTACTTCAAGCAATATATCAACAATTTCATCTGAATTATCTGTTAGAAGTTTCTTCGCAATGTATGGATATGCAATTCTCACAATCTTAAACTCTGGATCAAGTCTAAGAGCTAAGCCTTCTTGGCTTACTACCGCTCTAATTATTAGTGCAAATCTGCTTGGAACTCTAAAAGGATAAGCATACATTAATTTTGAAAATTTATCTGTGATCTCTTTAAAATTAAAATTCCCAACCTTTTTCCCAAGAGAATCTCCTAATACTTCTTTTAGGGGATCAACAAGTAACTCAAGATCTTGATCAGCACTTAAAAAACCTAACTTTTGGAAGTCTTTTGCTAGCAATAAGAATTCATCATTAATAAGATGAACAATAGCTTTAATAAGAGTTAATCTATCAAAATCAGAAATGGAATCCATCATCCCAAAATCTACATAAGCTATATTTCCATTCTTTTGGTCCCCACCTCTAAGCGCGAACATATTACCAGGATGAGGATCCGCGTGAAAATATCCATATTCGAAAAGTTGTTGAAGACCACTAATTACTCCTGTTCTAATAAATGAAGATGGTATTAAGTTATTTTGCTCTATCTCGTTACGATCTTTTAATTTAACCCCTTCAATCCAAGATGTGGTAATAACTTTTTTTGATGAAAAAGATTTTTCTACTTTTGGAATAATGACTTGAGGATTATTTTTAAATAATTTGGCAAATTTATCTGCATTTTTTGCTTCTTTCTCATAATTAATTTCTTCGAACAAAGCCTTGCCAAATTCATCTATTATTTCCCCAATACCTACTCCTATATTTAAAGGCAAAAAAGGAGCTAAAATTTTTGTAATTAATTTTAAGATAACAATATCTCTTTTTATTATAAATTCTAAATTTGGCCTTTGTACCTTAACTGCAACATAATAATTACTACTTATTTTGGCTTTATAAACTTGTCCAAGACTTGCAGAAGCTATTGGCTTATTAGGAAATTCATCAAATAAAATATTTGCCGGAGAGCCAAATTCTCTTTCTATTATTCTTAAAGCGACTTTATGCTCAAATGGTGGTAAGTTATCTTGTAAATTTGTTAGCTCAGTAAGCCAATCTTGTCTAACTAAATCTGGTCTTGTTGATAATGCTTGTCCAAGTTTTATGTAGCAAGGTCCTAAATCAGTTATTACGTTAAAAAGGTATTTTGATAAATCTTTTTGAATTTTTTTGTCTTTACTAGCACCTTGAAATAATAATCTTAAGAGAAAGAAAAAAATAGTTAGCAATATATATATAATTCTTGGAATTAGAATCCATGGTCTTAGTAATAGCCAAATTAGGTTCTTGTTAGGAGTATATTGCATTTCTAAATCAATTAGTTGTTTAATGATAGCGAAAAGAGCAAATAATCTTTACATAAATTCTATAAGAGTCAAAATTACTTTATGAGTATTTCATCTTTTCTTAGAAAAAAGTTTTCAAGGAGTCTGTTTTTCCCAGCGCATAATAGGGGGCAGGCCCTTCCGAAAAAATTAGTTCAATTGCTAAGAGAGGATCCAGGATTTTGGGATCTTCCTGAATTACCTGAGCTTGGGTCTACATTTTCTAATTTTGGTTTAATAAAAGATTCACAAGATTATTTTGCAAAAAAATTTGCTGTTAAAAGTTGTTGGTTTGGGGTGAATGGTGCATCAGGATTATTACAATCCGCAATTCTATCAATGGCAAATTCAGGAGAATATATCCTACTACCTAGGAATATTCATATTTCTGTTATCAAAATTTGTATAGTGGCAAATATAATTCCCATATTCTTTGACCTTGAGTTTTCAGAAATTAGTGGCCACTATTTGCCCATAAAAAAAGACTGGCTTAAAAAAATATTAGATGAAAATTTACTAAATAATTTAAAAATAGCGGGAATTGTTTTAGTTAATCCTCATTATCAAGGTTATTCGTGTGAAATAAAACCTTTAGTTGATCTTTGTCATCAATTTAAAATTCCTGTTCTTGTTGATGAAGCTCATGGTTCTTACTTTCTATTTTGCGAAGATTATGATTTGCCAAATTCAGCTGTTAAAGCAAATGCAGATTTGGTAGTGCATTCTCTGCATAAATCACTAAACGGATTAACACAAACTGCTATGTTATGGCATCAAGGTAACATTGTCGATAAAAATAAAATAGCTAGGAAGATTAATTTACTCCAAACTACAAGTCCAAATTCTTTGCTAATAGCCTCTTGTGAGGAATCTATTAAAGATTGGTTAAAAAAAGATAGTCTTGAAAAATATAAAAAAAGAATTAATCAAGCAAGAAACATTTACCATGAACTTGTTTCAAGAGATGTCCCGTTGATAAAAACAGATGATCCTTTAAAAATTATATTAAATACTGGCTTTCATGGAATTGATGGTTTTACTGCAGATGAATTTTTTTATAAAAAAGGTGTTATTGCTGAACTACCAGAAACAATGACTTTAACTTTTTGTTTGGGATTTGTGGAACAAACAAATTTTATTGATATGTTTGAGCACCTATGGAAAAGTTTACTTTCATCAGGATTAGAAAGAAAGGAACTTAAACCAATTAGACCACCATTTAGTTTAATTCAAATTCCAGAAATAACTCCCTCAGAATCTTTACTAAGAGATTCTGAGAAAGTAAATATTAAACAATCAATTGGTAGGATTTCTGCTGATATTATTTGTCCCTATCCTCCAGGGATCCCTCTAGTTATTCCTGGAGAAAGGATGGAAAAAGAAAGAGTTGATTGGTTGATTAAACAAGGATTAACGGGAGAAAACCTGTTAGATTTTTATATAAACGTACTTTAAAAAACTTAAAAAATATTTTATGAGATTTAAAAGTGGATTAATTATTGGTGTAATTGGTCTATTAGTAGTCATACTGGGTGATTTTTATTTTGCTATTTGCATTGCAGTACTAACCTATTTGGCTCTTTTAGAATTATTTAGAATGGCTGAATTTACTGGTATAAAGCCTGCTACAAAAACTACTTTATTTTCATGCTTCATGCTTATTCTCTCAACTTATCTTGAATTAAAAGGAATAATAGGGGAAGAGATCTCGAATGCAATTTTGCCAATTTCTTCAATTGGTATATGCACATGGTTATTACTCCAGCCAAAGCCAGGTAGAATTTCTGATATTGCGACTTCTATTTTTGGATTATTTTATTTAGGTTTTTTGCCAAGTTATTGGATAAGATTGCGAGAATTAGATTCTATATTTATAAGTTCTAACTATGAAGGGACAGGCTTCTCTGACTTAGGCTATATTTCTGGATTTAATATTACCTTAATTTCATGCTTGATTATTGTTTCTAGTGATATTGGTTCTTATCTTTTCGGCAAGAATTTCGGGAAAAAATCACTTTCACCTATATCCCCAAGTAAAACAGTTGAAGGATTAATGGGAGGTATATTTTGCTCTGTCTCAACAGGAATTTTATTTACTTATCTATTTAATTGGAAGAATTATTTAATTATAGGTATAGTTTTTGGAATAATAATTTCTTTGATGGCTTTAGTTGGAGATTTAATTGAATCTATGATGAAAAGGGATGCTAAATTAAAAGATTCAGGTAATTTATTGCCAGGGCATGGAGGGATACTTGATAGGATCGATAGCTATATTTTTACACCTTCCTTAATTTATTACTCTATACTCTTTCTTGAGTTCTTTAGGGCTTTAACTAATTGAATTTTATTTTCGAACTTAATTCAACTTCAATATAATTTTCGTAAAGAAATAAATTATTTACAGAGATATTTTTATCATTTATTAATGTTAGTCTTCTTTGATTAATGTTGTTTACCAATGAAATACTATTTTCATCATATTTTAAAGTATATTTAATATCTTTATTAGGCAATTTATCCGATGAAATAAAGTATATTGAATTATTATGAATTTCGATACTTTGAAAACTCATTAATATATAAGATTCTATTGAAGTTTTTAACCTATTCCAGTTTTTATTAAATATAGTTTCATTGATATTATCTTTTGATAGTCTCATATGTAATAGAGTTGAGCAATTATTTATAAAAAACTTTTTGTTATTTAATGCGAATTTTAAAACTAAATTGCTTAATTTAATGTTTATATTACTTATATAAATTTTATTAAAAATTATACTTTCTGCTTTAATATATAATTCATCGATTACTCCTTTTAATTTATTATTTTTATTGACAATTTCAATATTTTTAATTGTTATTTTTTCGCAAATTATTTTTAATATAGTTACAATTCCTAATCTCATAAATTTAGGAATCATATTATTTAATTTAGTAAAAAATCTATTATCATTTTTTCGGTAAGTTGTGGTAAATCTAAGTGTGGGAGATGCCCACAATTCTTAAGTTTTACTAGATTTAAATTATTCATCTTTTGGAATTTATTTAATTCATCAATTCCAAGGATCCTATCATTTTCACCACAAATTGTTTTAATTTCGATATCATCAAGATTTTCATAAGTTCTTCCAAAACCTCCGCTTTTCGCAAAGCATGCCAAGGAGTTTCTCCATCCTTTACAACCTAAATGTATAGAAGCTATTTGTTCTTCTGCAACCCCAACGCTTTGATCAGGTTCAGCAAAGGCTTGGCGACAAAGATTCTTCCTCACTATCGGTAAACCAAGAAAGGCAGCTCCCATTTGGTTAAAGGGCATGGGTATTTTTTTTGGTTTTGTAAATAAACCTGCAGGGGATAAAAGTATTATTTTATCTATATCTTTCTTTATCTTTTTTGTTAAAGAAAAAGCTACTGAACCACCCATAGAGGCACCAACTATATTAATTTTTTGAGTAATTTTTAGCTTATCTATTATGTCTGTTAAATTTGTTACTATATTTTCCGAATTATAATTTATGTTTGATATTCTTGGCGAGAATCCAAAACCTAAAAGATCTGGGATAATTAATTTAAATTTGTTTTTTAAAGATGGATATATTCTTCTGAATTCTAAAAAACTACTATCAAATCCATGAAGACATAATAAAGGAGGTCCCTCTCCGCCAATTACTACTGGAAACTTTGATAAACCCCATTTTTTCTCTAATTGTAACCAATGTAGATCCTCTGCTATATTTTTCCCTAAAGGATCAATTATGGTACTCTTTAAATGCATTAAATAACTGAAGTTTGAGCTATTTAGATCTTTCTCATTTCCTGTATTCAAAATAATTTAGATTGTTATCTTCTCTGATTCAAATTTTGAGATGACTTGAATAATATCTTCTGTTGAAAATTCAAAAGGAAGGAAATGTATCTCAGATTCTTTTCTACAAGTGAAAGAAGCTATTTTTTGAAGATTATCATTTTCAAAAACATTAATGCCAAGTTCTGATATCGAGGTTGGTAAATTTAAGTTCTTCATAAATTTAGTTAATTGTTTTATAGATTGATTGGCTAATTTATTATTATTTTTACTTTCCTCTAATCTTAATTGGATAAGGATCCCAACACCCACAATCTCACCATGTAGTGGTCTTTTATTTGAAGATATTTGAGTAATTGCATTATGAAAAGCGTGTGCTGCTGCTGTTCTGCATTTCTCTCCACCAATACCACCAATAAGGCCTGCTGTAAGACTATTTGCCTCCACTATATTTCTCCAAGACAAATTATCTTCTAGAGGATTATTGTAAGCATCTTCACCTTCAATAAATAATTGGTCTCTTAGAACTCGTGAAATCTGTATGGCCTGTTGAATAATCCCATCTTTATTTGAGGAACTGGTAATAGATGATTCATACCATTTCGCTAATGAATCAGCTATGCCACTAGATAATGTTTTTTTAGGAGCTGAATTTATAAAAGAATGATCACAAACTAATATTTTTGGACAAGATTTAAGATTTATATCTTTCACAAATTTTCCCTCGGTAGTATAAATATTTGCTAAGGCTGTCCAACCTGCACATGTTGAAGCACTCAAAGGGACGGTAATACATGGTACTGAGAGATATTCTGCTAATAGCTTGCCTGCATCTAAAACTTTCCCGCCGCCTGCTGTAATTATTGAATCGCATTTATGCTTCACTGCAAGATTATTAATTCTTGTTAGATCATCTTCACAACAATCAAATTCTAATTCGGTTTCGTAAACTTTTAATTTTAGTTGACTCAAATCAAAAGAGATTATCGATCTTAAGGATTTTGTCATAGGACTCCTCCCTAATAGGAGAGGAGATTTAGTAATCTTTACAATTTCAGGTAAAGATTCTTTCCAAGCATTTTTGCCTCTAAAAACTTTATCTGGCGAGATTATCTGCATTTAGCAAGGTTTTGTAATTAAAAATTAGCTCCTGCTAGCTCTTGAGGGGACTCCTCAGGTGATATTTTTACAGTAACTTTTTTATTCTCATCAACGTCAACTAAGGCTAAATCTCCATCTTTTATGCGTCCTGAAAGAACTTCTTCTGCAAGACTATCTTCGAGCAATCTCATTACAGCCCTTCTAAGTGGCCTTGCTCCGTATGCAGGGTTATATCCTTCTTCTACTAGCCGTTCTTTAAATGCATCCGTTACATTAAGTTTTATACCCTTCTCATTAATTCTGGAGAAAACTTCTTTTAGCATTATTTCTGCTATATCTTTTACTTCATCTTTTGTTAATTGTCTGAATACAATTATTTCGTCTAATCTATTTAGAAATTCAGGTCTAAAATATTGTTTTAACTCTTCGTTAACTAAAGATTTAATACGGTTGTATTGACTATCTTCAACAGATTCTCCTGAAAATTCAAAACCGAGACCGCCTCCACCTTTTTCAATAACTTTTGATCCAATATTTGAAGTCATTATCAATAATGTATTTTTAAAATCTACTGTTCTACCTTTAGAGTCAGTAAGTCTACCTTCTTCGAGGAGTTGTAAAAGTAAATTGAAAACGTCAGGATGAGCTTTCTCAACTTCGTCAAATAAAACTACTGTGTAGGGCCTTCTTCTAACAGCTTCTGTTAGTTGTCCCCCTTCGTTAAAGCCCACGTATCCTGGAGGAGATCCTATTAATTTACTCACAGTATGTCTTTCCATAAATTCAGACATATCAAGTCTTATCATCGCTTCTTCACTTCCAAAGAAATAAGAGGCAAGTGCCTTAGTTAATTCTGTTTTGCCAACCCCTGTTGGACCAGAAAAAATGAAGCTTGCTATTGGCCTATTTGGATTTTTCAAACCAACTCTTGCACGTCTAATTGCTCTTGATACAGCTTTCACCGCTTCATCTTGACCGATAAGTCTTTTGTGAAGAGTATCTTCCATATTAAGAAGTTTTACTGACTCAGTTTCAGTTAGTTTTTGAACAGGAACCCCTGTCCAAGAGGCAACTATGTGAGCAACATCTTCTTCATTAACAACTGGACTTTGAGCAATGTTGAGTGAATTTTCAGTAGCAGCATTTTCATCATTAGAAATAGTATTTTCGTTTTGAGCTTCTTTCTTATTTTCTAAAAGTTCTTTAATCTTGGAAGATAATTCAATTTCTTTTTCTCTTAATTGTCCCGCCTGATCAAAATTTTGTTCTCTAACAGATTCTTCTTTTTGTTTTTGAATCTCTCTTAATTCCTTATCAATTTGTTTAGCCTCAGGGGGAAGTTTTGAATTTATTAATCTAACTCTGCTTCCAGCTTCATCTATGAGATCAATTGCTTTATCGGGCAAAAATCTATCAGATATGTATCTGTCTCCTAAATGAGCTGCGGCATCAAGAGCTTCATCAGTGATCTTCAACCTGTGGTGCTGTTCATATCTTTCTCTTAAACCCTTGAGTATTTCTATTGTGTCTTCTATAGATGGCTCACCAACCATCACCGGTTGGAATCTTCTTTCTAATGCCGCATCACGTTCTATGTGTTTTCTATATTCATCAAGAGTAGTTGCTCCAATACATTGGAGTTCTCCCCTGGCTAATGCAGGTTTGAGAATATTAGCAGCATCGATAGCTCCTTCAGCGGCACCTGCTCCAATAAGAGTATGAACTTCATCAATAACTAAAATTACGTTGCCAGCAGATTTGATTTCTTCCATTATTTTTTTTAATCTTTCTTCAAATTCACCCCTATATTTTGTGCCTGCAACTAATAGACCAATATCTAGTGTAAGAACTCGTTTATCTTCCAAAATATCAGGAATCTCACCTTGCTGGATTCTCTGGGCTAAGCCTTCCGCAATAGCTGTTTTCCCAACACCTGGTTCTCCAATTAAAACAGGATTATTTTTTGTTCTTCTACCAAGTATTTGGACAACCCTATCTATTTCAGCATATCTGCCAACAACTGGATCAAGCTTTGATTCACTGGCTAGTTTTGTTAAATTTGTTCCAAACTCATCTAATGTTGCTGTTTTTACACTTCCTTTACTAGAACCAGCACCAGACCCAACCTCAGCTGTTTCTCCAAGCATTCTTATAACTTGTGTTCTAACTTTAGTTAAATCTATGCCTAAATTTTCAAGAACTCTAGCGGCTACTCCTTCACCCTCTCTTATTAATCCTAAAAGTAAATGTTCTGTACCAATATAATTATGACCAAGTTGACGAGCTTCTTCGAGAGAAAGCTCAAGAACTCTTTTCGCTCTTGGTGTAAATGGAATTTCTACTGCTACAAATCCTGATCCTCTTCCAATAATTTTTTCTACTTCAATTCTAGAGTCTTTTAAATTTACTCCTAAAGATTTCAAAACCTTAGCAGCTACACCAGTACCTTCACCTATAAGTCCAAGAAGTATTTGCTCTGTTCCAACAAAATTATGACCTAGTCTTCTAGCTTCTTCTTGGGCTAGCATTATGACTTTAATAGCTTTTTCGGTGAATCTTTCAAACATTACGGATTGAGTTCCTATTAATAACCTACCAGTATTGAGCCTATTTTGTGTTCAGAATGAGCTTTTGTGAATACCTAATGTATTTTTATCTTTGACCAAATACTACATTATTAGCGGGATTCGCTTATTTCATTAGTGTTTCACGGATTCTGGTTATCCGCACAATAAAAAAATTTAATTATTTATTTAACATTTTTTTTCCTTTAAAATAGCATCACTGCCATCTTTATAATATTTCTTTCTTACTCTTATAGTTTCAAATCCAAAGTTATCGTAGAAGTTTAAAGCATGTTCATTTTTTAATGAAACTTCTAAAAATATTTTTTTAATATTTTCATTTTTGCATTCTTTAATGATCTTATAAATTAATTTCTTTCCTAGGCCTCTTCTTTTGTGAGAAGGATGAATTGATAAATATCTTATCTCTGCTTCATCATACATCTTGTGAAAAACGCATACTCCTAATATTGAGTTATTAGAATAAACACCAATTGCAGTTACATGATCCTTTTCAAGCTCATTTTTCCATTGATTTTGATTCCAAAGCTTCATAGATTTTAAATCTAGTTTGTAACAACTTTCTGAATTTTCAGGACAAATTTCTTTTATATTTATCATTATTTTTGATCTCTTAAATAAAAAAAGTTTTAGTTAATTGATAAGCTTGTAGAATATTGTTGATAAAGGATTTGAAAAATGAAAGGTAAAGACTCATTTATTAATAATAAGATTGATTTTGAAAGTCCTAACAAAAATATTGTACCTTTAACTACAAAAATCAATAACGGTAAGTTGTTTATTGGAGGATGTTCTGTAGAGCAGCTGGTAAGAAATTATGATTCACCATTATACATTTTAGATGAATTGACTTTGCGAAATTCATGTAAAGCTTATAAAAATGCACTCAATAAATATTATGAAGGTGATTCTCTTCCTATCTATGCATCTAAAGCTAATAGTTCCTTATTTATGAGTAATTTGATATCTTCTGAAGGATTTGGGCTAGATGCTGTTTCAGAGGGTGAATTATTAACAGCACTAAAGGGAGGAGTACCTTACGAAAAAATCGTCTTTCATGGGAATAATAAATCTGATAAAGAATTAGAGTTTGCCGTTGCAAATAAAATTAAAGTAGTTGTGGATAATAATTATGATTTGGAGAGGATGATAAATTTTTCTGAATATTTAGATAGAAAGATAAAAATTATGATCAGATTCACACCTGGAATAGAATGTCATACACATGAATATATCAGGACAGGATCTTTTGATAGTAAATTTGGATTTGGCTTGGAAAATTTAACTTATGTGTTTGAAGAAATTAATAAATTTAAAAATCTAGATTTAGTGGGTTTGCATGCTCATATAGGTTCTCAAATTTTTGAATTAGAACCACATCGAGATCTAGGAAAGATATTAGTAAATTTTGCAATTGATGCTCAAAAATATGGCCATAGGATACAGGAATTAAATGTTGGAGGAGGTTTAGGGATTAAATATACAAATGAAGATGATCCCCCTTCAATAGAAGATTGGGTTAAGACAATATCTGAATCAGTTACAGAAGAATGTAAAAAAAATAATTTTCAATTACCGTTACTTATGTGTGAACCTGGAAGATCAATTGTTTCAACTTCAGGAGTTACTATATATAAAATTGGATCATTTAAAGAGATTCCAGGGTTGAAAACATATATTTCTGTTGATGGGGGAATGAGTGATAATCCAAGACCAATTACTTATCAGTCAAATTATTCCGCTTGCTTAGTAAAAGATCCTCTTAACAAAAACCAGATAAATAAATATACAATAGCTGGAAAGCATTGCGAGTCAGGAGATGTTTTATTTAAAGAAATTGAGATTGGAAGCTGTCAAACGGGTGATTTATTATGCGTTTTTGGGACAGGGGCTTATAATCTTTCAATGAGTTCAAATTACAATAGGATCCCAAGGCCTGCGGCATTATTAGTTTCAAATGGCAATGCAGAATTAATCCAAAAAAGAGAAACATCTGAAGATCTATTAAAATATGATGTTCTTCCAGATCGCTTTATTAAGCAATCTTAGGTAAGTTTAAAATAAGTATTTAAATTTAATGTGAGTTTTTGGAGTTTTTTAAATTTAAAACTTTTACTAGATGTTTTTTTTGCGGCTGGTTTTGGAATTTTGCTTTTCTCACGAGTCAAAGAGCAAAGAACTTTATGGCTTCTCAGAGGATATTTATTCTTGGTATCTTTAGCTTGGTTTGTCCAGAGATTTGCCTCGCTACCCTTAACTTCAAAGTTAATTGATGCTTTGGTCATAGCATGTTCCTTATCACTTGCAATTTTGTGGCAAGGAGAACTTAGGAGATTAATGGAATTATTGGGAACAGGAAGATTAGCGGTCCTGTTAGGTAATCCTCCGAAGGAATTTAGGGCTAATTCAAATGCAGTAAATCAGCTTGTAGATGCAGCTGGAAAACTTTCTCAAAATAGGAGAGGAGCTCTTATGGTTGTTGATCTTGGAAGTGATTTAAGACCAGAAGATTTTTTATATTCAGGAATAACAATAGATGCTCAGCTTTCTACAGATCTTTTGATAAATTTATTTGCGACAGATACCCCATTACATGATGGTGCAATTTTGGTTAAGGGTAACAAAATTATTTCAGCAGGAGTAATTCTTCCTTTATCTCGTCAAGGGATAAGTAGATATGGAACGAGGCATTTAGCGGCTTTAGGGATTACTGAACGATTTGATAGATGCATTTGTATTGTAGTCTCAGAAGAGACAGGAACATTATCACTTGCTAATCAAGGAAAACTTGAAAGACCAATTACAAGTAGTAGATTACAAGAGTTATTGAATGATTTTATTGGAGGATTAAAGAACCAAACCATTTCAAAATCATCTCCAAATAGAAATGTTTCACTGCCAAACAAGGAGACAATTGATATCATTTCCAGTATTGGTGTAGATAAATCTGTAAAAAATTCTGATTAAAATCAAACACTAAATATCAATTATGAAATTAAAAAATTCAACAAGTAAAATTAGAGATTTATCTATTGAAATAGATAAACTAAGAATGCCACATCATGTGGCTATCATAATGGACGGCAATGGACGATGGGGAGTAAATAAAGGTTTAACAAGATCACATGGCCATAATGAAGGAGTATCAGTTCTAAAAAATATAATTAAATTTTCCAAAAAGCTTGGTATTAAAATTTTAACCATTTATGCTTTTTCAACTGAGAATTGGATAAGACCTCATGAAGAGGTAAGTTTTCTGTTAAATTTATTCAAAAAAGTTTTAGATGATGAGATTATTGAATTAAATAAAGAGTTAATAAAAATCAAATTTATTGGCGATTTATCTCCTTTTTCTGAAGATTTAAGAAAAAAATTTACTGAGGCTGAGAATATTACTAAGAACAATGATGAATTTACTTTAAATGTCTGTGCAAATTATGGAGGGAGGCAGGAATTAGTAAAAGTTGCGAAAGAATTGGCGATGAGGTCAATCTCTGGAGAAATAAAACCTGACCAAATCAATGAAGAAATGTTCGAATCTCATTTATATACTGGTGATTTGCAAGATCCTGATTTGTTAATAAGAACTAGTGGTGAAAAGCGCATAAGTAACTTTTTACTTTGGCAGCTTGCTTACTCTGAAATTTATGTAACTGATGTTTTATGGCCTGAATTTAATGAGAATGAATTCTTAAAAGCTATCATTGACTACCAATCAAGAAGTAGGAGATTTGGTGGGATTAAATCAATCTCAAATCAATCATTAACAAGTTCCATGTCTTTTGGGTAGTTCAAAATGATTAATTTAAATCAAGAGTCATCATTAGAGGTGAAATATGATTGGAACAGAGAAGAGATTCTTGAAATTTTAAATCTACCTCTCATAGATTTAATGTGGAATGCTCAAATAGTTCATCGTAAATTTAATAATTATAGAGTCCAGTTGTCTACACTTCTTAGTGTAAAGACTGGAGGATGTACGGAAAATTGTTCATACTGTAGTCAATCTATTTATAGTTCGAGCCAGTTAAAAAGTAATCCTATTCAAGAAGTAGAATCTGTATTAAAGAAAGCAGAAATAGCTAAGAATCAAGGAGCAGAGAGATTTTGCATGGGTTGGGCTTGGAGAGAAATAAGAGATGGAAGTGCTTTTAATTCAATGATAGAAATGGTTAAAGGTGTCAGAAATTTAGGCATGGAAGCATGTGTTACTGCAGGAATGCTGAATGATGATCAAGCTTTAAAATTAGCAGAGGCAGGCTTAACTGCTTACAATCATAACCTTGATACAAGTCCTGAATATTATCAAAATATAATTACCACAAGAACTTATCAAGATAGATTAGATACCCTTAAGAGAGTAAGAAATGCAGGAATTAATATTTGTTGCGGCGGTATAATTGGGTTAGGGGAATCCAATAAAGATAGAGCTTCATTATTACAAGTGCTTTCTAATATGAATCCGCATCCAGAGAGTGTTCCAATAAATGCTTTAGTGGCTATTGAGGGTACTAAATTAGAAAACTCTAAAGAGGTTGATTCAATAGAAATGATTAGAATGGTTGCCACTTCAAGGATACTTATGCCTAGAAGTAAAGTTCGCTTAAGTGCGGGGAGAGAAAATCTTTCTAAAGAGGCACAAATTATATGTTTTCAATGTGGAGCAAATTCTATTTTTTACGGTGATGAATTGCTTACTACATCAAATCCTGCTTGTGAAACGGATAGAAAACTTCTAGAAGAAGTAGGAGTTTCTTTTAATAAAAATTTTGTTTTAGATAAAAAAATACTTTCCTCTAAATGAACGATACTTTTAAAATTGTCTCGCTTTATTGTTTTAGTCCATTCTTAGAAAAAGAACTATTTAATTTAAGAGACAAATTAGTAAAATTTGAAGATCAAGGACTCACAGGTTTAATAATATTGGCAGAAGAAGGTATTAATGGAACAATTTGTGGTAAGGAAAATATAGTTAATATTTTTCATAGAGAATTACGAAATTTTCTAAGAGCTCAAGATTTGAATGAAAAGATTAGTTTTTCAGAAAAGAAAATTTTTAAAAAATTAAAAATTAAAATTAAGGCTGAAATTGTAACTATGGGTGTTAATGGTATAAGTCCAGAAAAAAAATCAGGTATTTATGTTGATTATGAACAGTGGAATAATTTACTAACTAACGAGAATACAATTGTAATTGATACTAGAAATCATTATGAAGTTTCACTAGGTAGTTTTGAAAATGCAATAAATCCAAACTTAAAAAACTTCAGAGAATTTCCTGATTGGCTTGATAAGAATCTAAAAAAAATTACTAATGATAACGAAGATATTAATATTGCAATGTTTTGCACAGGTGGGATAAGATGTGAAAAGGCAACATCATTACTTCTAGAGAAAGGTTATCAAAACACATATCATCTTAAGGGAGGTATCCTTAAATATCTTGAGAATGTTCCTTCAAATAGAAATAAATATAAAGGTGAATGTTATGTGTTTGATGAAAGAGTCTCCTTGGATAATAATTTAAAAAAGGGTTCTTATTCAATTTGCCATGCATGTGGTATGCCGCTATCAGCAGAAGATAAGAAAAAGCTTCATTATATAGAGGGTGTTCAATGCCATTACTGTATAGAAAAATTTACAGATGCTGATAGGGCAAGGTTCGCTGAGAGACAAAAGCAAATTGAAGATAAAATAGAAAAATAAAATTATGATTAAGAGAGATTGTTATTTATGGATATAAATCAATTACAAAGAATTGCAGATTCAAAAAATTTAACAATAAAAATTCAAGTTAGAGAAGTTTTTGGGTTAAATATTTTTAGAATTATTATCGCTCAGGTAAATAATAATTCTGTAAAAATTTGGGGAGAAGTTAAAGGTTGGACATTACCTGTTAGAGGTGGACTTCAACTTGATACACTTAGAATCCTAAATGGTTCACCAAAATTTGTTTCAGAATTAATTTGGGCAACTACGATGGCATGGGCTTTAGAAATGACCAAATGTAAATTTGCAAGATTGTTAGCTATTTATGATTCTGAAGGATACAGTAAAAAACTTGTTAGGTATTTTAGATTAATTGGCTTTACTTCTATTAAAGAAGTAGGTTCCTCTCCTTCAGATCTTTTTTTAAGACTAATATGGGGAGGTGCGGGTACTTTAATGAAAGGAGATTGTTCAGAAATACTACAAAAGTTAGAAAAAAAATTACTTAAAGAAGATTTAATTTATCCTGCATGATAACTACTCCTAATTAAAGGACCACATGACACTTTTTTAAAACCTAAATCCTTTGAAAATTTTTCAATATATTCAAATTCTTTAGGTTCCCAATATTTCTTTACAGGCAAATGTTTTAAAGAAGGTCTTAAATACTGACCAATTGTAATTTGATTACAGTCAACTGCCTTTAGGTCTAAGATGGTATTTTTTATTTCTTCTAAATTTTCTCCTAAACCGAGCATAATTCCTGACTTAGTTTCAATATTTGGATAGATATTTTTTGCTATTTTTAGCAAATTTATTGAACTTTTGTAATTTGCTCCTCTTCTCACTTCTCTCTGTAGTCTTTCTACGGTCTCAAGATTATGGTTAAAGCATACTGGTTTTTTATCAAGAATTTTTTTTACTCGCTGTCTCTGAAGTTCTTCTCTTTCCTCCAAATTCTTTCCGCCACCCCATAAATCTGGTGTTAAAACTTCAATTTTGATTCGAGGATCTATTTTTCTAATTTCATCAATTGTAGAGGTAAATAAAATTGCACCATGATCACGTAAATCATCTCTTGCGACTGATGTAAGTACAACATATTTTAAATTTAAATGACCTACAGCTTGTGCAACTTTTTTACTTTCTAATTGGTCGAGTTCTGTCGGCTTGCCTTTATTTACTTGGCAAAAGGCACAAGCTCTTGAACAGATTGAACCTCCTAATAAAAAAGTAGCGGTTCCTGATGCATAGCATTCAGCTCTATTTGGACATCTGCCTTCTTCACAAATGGTGTGAATATTAGATTTTTTTATAAGTGTTTGAATTCTCTCGAATTCAGAAGCTCTACTTATAGGAAACTTTATCCAAGGAGGAAGTCTTAAAAGATTATCTGTTTTAGTGAAATTAAAGGATTTCATATCTAAAGAATATCTCTTCTTCCTTCAAGTGCACGAGCAAGTGTGACTTCATCAACATACTCTAATTCACTACCCATTGGCAGCCCGTAAGCAATCCTAGTGACCTTAGTAAATGGAGTTAATAATTTTGCGATATAAAGACTTGTTGTATCTCCCTCTACATTTGGAGTTAATGCCAATATTATTTCCTTGATTTCATTTTTACTAACTCTTTCTACTAAACTTTTTATTTCAAGTAGCTCTGGCCCAATTGAATCCATTGGGGATATTAGTCCACCGATTACATGATAAATTCCTTTAAATTCTCTTGCTCTTTCTAAGGCTAATAAATCTCTGGTCTCTGCTACAACGCAAATTACTTTATGATTCCGATCTGGATTTTTACATATTTCACATTCCGTTTCAGAAGTCAGATTAAAACATTTTTTGCAGTGTCCTACATTATTATGAGCTTCTAAAAGTGCTTTAGAAAAGTCCTTTATAGTCTGCTCAGGCTGTTTTAAAATATAAAGGGCTAATCTTTGTGCAGTTCTTGGCCCTATCCCTGGAAATTTCTCGAAGTGCGCTATTAATTTTGCAAGAGGTTTAGTAAAAGTTATCAAAATTAAATATTTTCTAAGAATAATCTAGGCAAATAATTAAAAATTGGCTCTATTTGTTTGCTTTTAATGTCTTATGATAGTTAAGGCTATAAAATTTTATTACTGGAAAATGAAAAAAAATCTCTTTAAAAATTTTTTAATTTTATCTATATGCTTTTTTCTGAGTGCTTGCGGTAGTGGATTAAGTGCTGGACTAGAAGCTTATCAAAGTCCTGATGGAAGGTATGGATTTTTCTACCCAACAGGATGGACTAGAGTTAAGGTAGATGGTGGGCCAGAGATTATTTATCATGATTTAATCAATAGTAATGAGACTTTAAGCCTTGTAGTCTCTGATGTAAATAAAGATGTTGAGTTAGATCAACTTGGGACTCCATCTGAAGTTGGTCAAACTTTAATTGATAAAGTCATAGCTCCTGAAGGATCAGGTAGATCTGTAAAATTGTTAAACGCAAATCAAAGAGAAGATGAAAAACATGTATTTTATGATTTGGAATATGAGCTAAATCTAAACGAACAAGATAGACATGAACTTGCAACAGTTGTTATTGATAGAGGAAGTTTATATACATTTGCAGTTGGTACAAATCAGGAAAGATGGAATAAAGTTGAAAAAATGTTTAAGAACGTAATTGAATCTTTTAACTTTTTAATATAAAAATATTAAATTCCTACTTGTACATTCCATAAATCTGCATAAATGCCTCCTTTTTCTAATAATTGTTGATGTTTCCCTTTTTCAATTATTTTTCCCTTATCCATAACAATAATATTATCTGCCTTTTTTATTGTGCTTAATCTATGAGCAATAACGATTGTGGTTTTTTCTAGAGTCAATTTAGCGAGAGATTTTTGAATTAAAACTTCAGTTTCATTATCTACAGATGCTGTTGCCTCATCAAGAATCAATACTGGAGCATCTTTTAAAATAGCTCTAGCTAAAGCAATTCTTTGTCTTTGACCTCCTGATAGGATTTGTCCTCTTTCACCTACTATTGTTTTATATCCTCTCGGCAATTTTGTTATAAAATCATGAGCCTCTGCAATCTTCGCAGCATTCTTAATTTCTGCAAAGTTTGATGAGTTTGATCCATAGGAAATATTCTCTAAAACAGTCCCATCAAATAAATAGGTTTCTTGACTAACTAAGGAAAAACATTTTCTTAATTCTTTTAGATTGATTTCTTGAATGGGCAGTCCATCAATGGATATTGTTCCTTGAGTACTATCGTAATCATAAATTCTTAGAAGTAATTTTATTAATGTACTTTTTCCTGAACCTGTTAACCCCACAATACCTATTGTCTTTTTTGCTGGTATTTTGAAATTAATACCTGAGATAGTTGAATCTCTCTCGGGATAATTAAAATAGATATTTTTAAATATTATTTCACCTTTAACTCTTTTTAAATTTATTTTTTTATTACCATCTTTAATTTCTATTGGAGTATCTATTAAATCGATAACTCTATTTATTGATGCAAGTGATCTTTGGAAATCATCTAACACATGTCCAAGTGTAGTTAAAGGCCATAAAAGTCTTTGAGTTATAAAAACTAGAAAACTATAAGTTCCTACATTTAGTGTTTTATTCCATACTTGAAATCCACCAATCAATAATATAGAAATAAATGCAAACAAAATTGCAAATCTTATTAAAGGGATAAAAGCTGAAGATAGTTTAATAGCAGATTTATTACTCTTTTGATAAATTAAACTTTCTTTTTTTAACCTTTTTAATTCCCATCTCTCAGTTGTAAAACTTTTAATAGTGAGTATTCCCCCTAAATTATTATTTAGTCTTGAAGCTAATAATCCTGCTTTAGATCTTACATCTCTGTATTTAGGAGCAAGTTTTTTTTGAAAATTTATGGAGCCCCAAAATATTAAGGGGATTGGTAAAAAAGCGAAAATAGCGATATTTGGAGCGACCCATAGCATTGCTCCTCCAATTATTATTACTGATACAAATAATTGGATAATTTCGTTAGCACCATGATCTAAAAATCTTTCAAGTTGATTTATATCATCATTTAAGATTGAAAGTAATCTACCCGTATTATCTTTATCAAAAAATTGCATATCTAATTTTTGAATATGTTCATAGGCTTTTATTCTTAATTTATGTTGGGAAATTTGAGCAAGATTTCTCCATAAGACCGAATATAAATATTGGAAAACGGATTCTGCACTCCAAATTAAACCTGACAAAATAGATAAAATAATTAACTGAATTGGTACTTCATTGAATCCCAAATTTGAGATCCACGAATTTTCCTCCTTTACAACTATGTCCACTGCAAGTCCAATAATTACTGGTGGAGCCAAGTCAAGAATTCTATTAATTATTGAACTACAAAAAGCAAAAAATATTAGATTTCTTTCTTTTGACAAATTTAAATATAACCTTACAATTGGATTTTGATTTTTTAACTTGCTCATAAAAAATTTTTAATCATTCAATTATAAATTAAATTTTTTTAAATTTTTTTAATTTACATTTAGAAATTGATTCTTGATGAGTAAAATTTTTTGATATATTTTTCAAATAACAATTACAAACATCTTCACCAATACTTTCTTCATATTTAAAGTTATTCTTCTTAAATTCTGATTTTACGCTTTCTTTACAAAACATTTTTATGATTGAATCTTTTTTGATTTCGGATAGTAAATTATCGGCGTAAATTATATTTATTAAAAGTATTAAAGGCGTTATTTTTGTTAATTGAATAAATTTCATTATTAATAACTTTTAATTTTTAAATTTTTTAATTTATTAATAGTTTCCCTGTTTAAATTTTTTGGTAAATCAACGAGGCTGAAATCATTAAAGACCTTAATTTTACCAATATCTCTTCCATTAATGTTGGTTGAAGAACAGATTGAAGAAATTATATTTGGTATTCTAATTTTATTTACCTTCCCATATTCAATTCTAAAAGTTTCAAACCCACTATTATTATGAGTTGATTTTTTGTTATTACTCCTTGATTTATTTTGTCCTTTTCTAGAATATCTATCACGTTCCGAGATGTTTTGTTTATTGATCCATGATTCGTCATCTTCAATAAAAAATGGTTTGTTACCAACTATTAGATTTATTGCCGCCATCGCAATTTCTTCATCTTTCATAGAGTATTTAACTTTGAGAGTATCTAAAATATCAATCATTAATGCTCTATTTTTATCATCATTTTTTTCAATGATGGAATTAGAGTTTATATCTTTAGTTAATTTATCCATCCTTTTCTCATTAATTATCTGATTATTTGGGATCTCCAGTTCCTCAATCTTAGTTTTTAATGAGTTTTCTAAATTCCTTAAAAAATGTTTCTCTCTTCTATTAACAAATAAAATTGCCTCCCCAGATCTGCCCGCCCTACCAGTTCTACCAATCCTATGTGTATAAGTTTCTGTATCAAAGGGGAAGTCATAATTAATAACTAATTTAATTCTTTCTACATCGAGCCCCCTTGCTGCAACATCTGTTGCAACTAAAATATTTATAAAACCTTTTCTCAATCTATCTACTGTATTTTCTCTTTGATTTTGAGGGATATCACCGTTAAGAACGGCAACACTATGTCCTGATATCTCTAAAGCTTCTGCTATTGCGGCTGTAAGAGATTTAGTTCTTACAAAGATAATTACTCCTTCATTTTTAATTTCTAAAATTCTTTTTAAAGCCTCTAATTTATAATGCCTTTGAATACTTATAAATTTCTGTGAAATTAATTGTGCTTCTTTTTTTATACTATTAATTTTAATTTCAGCAGGATTATTAAGATATTTTTTTGCAATATTTTTAATCTCTCTCGGCATTGTTGCAGAGAATAAAACCATTTGTTTGTCTTCTGGTAGTTTATCTATTATCCATTCGATATCTTCTAAAAAACCCATTTTTAGCATTTCATCAGCTTCATCTAAAACCAAACAGCTTATATTATTTATTTTAAAAGTACCTTGTTTTATATGATCGATTATTCTCCCAGGAGTTCCAACTACTACATCTGTCTTTCTTTTTAAAGAAGATATTTGATTCCTGAAATCAGTACCTCCATAAATGGCAATAGTATTAAAATTCTTAGATTCTGAACTATAACTTTTAAAAGAATCAGCAACTTGAGTGGCTAATTCCCTTGTAGGAGTCATAACCAAAACTTTAGCTAATACTTTATTATTATCTTCGAGTTTTTCAATAATTGGCAGAGCAAAAGCAGCTGTTTTGCCTGTTCCAGTTTGTGCTTGACCTAAAAGATCTCTTCCAAGCATTAATTCAGGGATTGCAGCTTTTTGAATTGGGGTTGGATTTTTATAACCCTTTTTTTTAAGTGATTTTAATAATGATTCATTAAAACCAAAATTTAAGAAACCATTATCATCTTCTAATTGAGTTTCTGTTTTTTCTACTGATTCATTTCTAGTATTTAAATTACTTTCATAATCTTGAGTAAGATTACTTCCTTCAATATCTGAAGGAATCGATTTTCCTTTTGAAACCATTAAAAATGCCTGATATCATCTGATCAGGCTTACAACTTATTATCTAGACTGAGATTTTAATTTGTTGTTATGCCATTCAGAGCTTTGTATCTAATTTAACATCTCATGGTCGAACATAAAAATTAATAAACTAATTATTCAAAAAATATAGGGTTAAATCTTTCTTGGCTCTGGTAATTGCTGTATAAAGTAGTCTTTTGTCAAAATTATCTTTCAATATTATTTTTTCTTGAATATTCCCCTCTATGGGTTTTGATTTACTTAAGTTTTGGTTCCATAAAATATATACATTATCAGATTCACTACCTTGCGATTTGTGAATTGTTAATGCTATCGCAGGTACAATATTTTCTAATTTTTTTGGTTCAATTAAAGCTGCTACTTGGTTGTTAAATTTATTAAATTTTCTAAATAGAAATTTTCTTAATTTTCCTTTCCCTATAACCACACCTATGTCACCATTTGAAATACCTAATTCATTATTATTTTCTGTGCACATGATGGGCATTCCTTCATCCCATTTCTCAAAATCATATGGATTATTTTGATTAAGAATTAATTTATTAATATTATTAACACCCCAAAGACCAGAATTTGTTTTACATAAAATTATCTGTGAATTCAAGTTCTTAAATATTTCTACTACTAAATTATTTTCATAATCATATAGATTTTCTATTCCTTGATTGAATATATAACTTTTTTTACTTAGAAGGCGAACTGAAGCGTTCATATTTTGTAGGTATAAATTGATATTATTAAGAAGATTCTCAGGAATAGATTTATTTTTATTTTTATATACCTTAATATTACTTGTAATTTTATTTTTATAAATTTGATTAAGTTTATAATTAAAAAGATTATTATTTTTATTAAAAATTAATTTACTTAGTTCAACAATATCTCCACTATTTCTATAAACTTTTTCAAGATTAACAATTGATGAATCAAAAGGATATTTCTTTAAATTTGAAAATATATAATTCCAAATTGAACTACTATTAATAGGAGGTAATTGATTTGCATCTCCAACTAAAAGTAATTTACAATCTTTAGCCAATGAGTTCAGTATTATTTCAAATAGATCAACATTGACCATTGACATTTCATCAATAACAAACATATCTAATTCCTTTAAATCATATTTTAATTTGCCACTCTTATTAATCGAATTATAAATCCATCTATGTAGGGTTTGACATTCAATCTTATCTATTTTATCTTCATAATCAGATTTTTTTTTATAATCGAGAGATTCTTTTAATCTAGAAGAAGCCTTTCCTGTTGGTGCCGATAGTCCAATATTTATATAATCATGTTTATTTAGGTAATGTAAAATTGTTTCTAAAATAAGGGTGGATTTACCTGTACCTGGTCCTCCTTGAAGAAAAACTAAATCTGATTCTTGGAATAAATTTATAATAGTTGTTTTTTTGTCGCTGCTGTTTGGTTTACATTCTCCTCGCGAATTGGTGTTTTTTTTATTTATTTTTTTTAAAAGAATACCTAAAATTTTTTTAATTTTGTTTGACCACTTTTCAAACGATAATGTTCTATTTTCAAAAATTATTGGTGAATATTCAGAATAAATTAAACCTGACTTATCTAATGCATTAATATGCTTCTCTGGCCATTCATTCCCTTCAAATTCAAATTCTTTATTAACA
>CACNWH010000012.1 GCA_902624105.1 uncultured Prochlorococcus sp.
AATTTAATTTTGGTAGGTAAAAAAGCAATTGGATATTTCCAAAATAGGAAAGATAAATATGTTATCAAAAGCACTTTTAAAGATCTAGAGCAAGTACCAACTTCAAAAGATTCAGAGGGGATTACTTCTGAAGTTTTGGCAGAATTTTTATCAGAAAGCTCAGATAGAGTTGAAATAATTTATACAAAATTCATTACACTTGTAAGCTGTGCGCCAGTTGTTCAAACTTTATTACCATTGGATCCACAAGGGATAGCAGAAAAAAATGATGAGATTTTTAGATTGACTACAAAGAATAGTCAGCTACGTGTGGAGAAATCAAATATGGCAAAAACAGAAGGTGATAAATTATCTTCAGATATGGTCTTTGAACAGAGTCCAGATCAGTTATTAGATTCATTATTACCTTTATATCTCCAGAATCAGATATTAAGAGCACTCCAAGAATCAGCAGCTTCTGAATTGGCTTGTAGAATGACAGCTATGAATAATGCAAGTGATAACGCTAAGGAATTAGCAAATAATTTAAATCTCACTTATAATAAAGCTAGACAAGCAGCAATTACTCAAGAAATTTTAGAAGTTGTTGGTGGGTCAGCCACTTAATAACTTTTTTAATTATCGAAAATGCAGTCAATTTATTATGAATTACCATTGCCTGAACATATATTTGCAAAGGATTTAAGAAAATTCATAATCAGTAAAATTTTAAAGAAAGAAGAAATAATTAGATGGTCAATTTACGATATAGTTATTAAAGAAAATAAAAAAATATTAAAAATTAATGCCTTAATTTTAAACTAAATTCCTTAATAATGTTGTTATCAATATAATGAGAACCACCCCAACTATTCTTGTAATACCAACAGGTATCGGATGTGAGATTGGTGGCTTTGCAGGTGATGCTCTCCCTGCAGCAAAACTACTTGCATCCGCTTCTGGATGTTTAGTGACTCATCCAAATGTAATGAATGGAGGAGCCCTCTCTGAGAAAAATGAAAGGATTTTTTATGTAGAAGGATATAGTCTTGATAGATTTGCCAGAGCAGAAATTGGATTAAAAAAAGTGAACCAGCAAAAAATTGGGATAATTTTTGATAGGAATATTGAGAATGAAATACTCTTAAGGCACTTACAGGTGGCTGATGCATGCGTAGCTACTTTAGGTATTGATATCGCTTCTTATGTGATTACTGATGAGCCAGTAGGGATAGTTATAAGTGATGAATTTTCAGGCTTTAGTACTGGATATATAAGAAATCCAGAGACATTAATTAAAGCAGGAAAAAGTTTAATTAAGCAAGGGATCACTGCTGTCGCAATAGTGACTAGATTCCCAGATGAAATAGATGTTGAGAATGTAAATCTTTATAGAGAAGGAAAAGGAATTGACGTTATTGCTGGAGTTGAGGCAGTAATTAGTCACATTATAAGTAAGTACTTAAAGATCCCTTGTGCACATGCGCCAGCATTAACTCCAATTGATTTGAAAATGAATTTGGATCCCAGGGCTGCTGCAGAGGAAATAGGTTATACATTTTTACCTTCAGTTCTTATTGGTTTAAGTACTGCTCCAGATCTGATTGATTTACCAGATTTTAATAATAAGATTACACTCTATCCTAATGAAATTGAGTCTATTGTTGTTCCTAATGGAGCTCTTGGAGGGGAAGCAGTATTAGCATGTATGGAAAGAGACTTAAATATAATAGCGGTTAAAAATGTAGGATTTTTAAATGTTTCTAGTAAATGGTTTGATTATAAAAAGCTCTTTATAGTGGATAATTATATAGAGGCAGCAGGTTTATTGATAGCTATCAGAGAAGGTATTAATTATAAATCTATTAAGCGGCCAATAAAATCAATTTACAAATGTCCCTAAAGATATCAATTCAACTTATTTGATGGCTACTGGTATCCTCCAATCATTTCCTAAAGATTGATTGCTTAATTTTAAAATGGGAGGTGCTTGTTTTCTCTTAAACTCTGATTTTTTAATAAGCCATATTACTCTTGAAATTAAATCATATTTATTTCCCTCTTCCTGAAGTTGTATTAAATCTTTTTTTTCTTCTATAAGTCCTTTTAGTATGATATCTAGTTGAGTATATGGAGGTAAGAAATCTGTATCTAATTGGTTAGGAGCTAATTCAGCACTGGGTGGTTTATTACAAATTTTATCACCAATTATTTTATTGTTTAATGGTAAATTATAAATTTTTCTTGCATTGTTAGATAATTCACTATCAATCCAATTACATAATTTAAATAACTTTGTTTTATATAAATCCCCAATAACAGCTAATCCTCCATTCATATCGCCATATAAAGTACAATATCCAACTGCTAGTTCAGATTTGTTACCAGTAGATAATAATAAGTGATTATTTTTATTAGCTAAAGCCATAAGTAAACTACCTCTAATTCTGGATTGAATATTTTCGCATACTACACCTTCAATACTGAGATTTATTGAAGCTTCTAAAGTTTCTCTAAAAGATTCAAAAAGATTCTCAATTGAAATTACATCAAAATTAATATTAAGTCTTTTAGAAAGTTCTTCTGCATCAATTTGGGAATTTATACTATTCCATTTAGAGGGCATTGCAATAGAAAAAACATTTTTGCTTCCTAATGCAGCTGCAGCAATAACTGTAACAAGTGCAGAGTCTATACCCCCACTTAAACCTATTAATGCGGTCTTAAATCCGCATTTTTTTGCATAATCTTTGACTCCTAATACTAAGGCATCAAAAATTGACTCAAGATCAGAAATATTTCTTTCCTTTTTTGGGATTTTTTTTTGTTTATTCATATCCCAGCAATAAAAATCTTCTTTACATGAACTTAATTGCTTTATTTTCTCCCCATCTTTATCTAGGATAAAACTACTACCATCAAAGATTAAGTCATCATTACCTCCAATTTGATTCAAGTAAATCATTTTTGTTTTCAGTTTATTAGATGCATTATTTGCTATTTTTAGTCTATTTTTGAATTTGCCAATAGTGAATGGAGAAGCAGATAAATTAATCAAACAATCTAATTCCTTTGATTCAAAGTCATTAAGTGGATCTCTTTTATGTATACCTCTACCTTCTATATTCTGATTAACCCATAAATCTTCGCAAATTGTTATTCCTATTTTCCACAATCTTTTATTTATATTTTTCTCTAAAATAGAGACCTTATTGCCTGATCTAAAATATCTTTTTTCATCAAAGACCTCATAAGTAGGAAGGATATTCTTCCTTGCTATTACCGACCATTTACCTTTTTCTATTAATGCAATTGAATTATATAAATTTGGAAAGAAATTATCATCTATTGTCTCGGCTATTCCAATGATTATACTTAAATTCCCAAACTTATTTGCAATATCATTAGATAGTTTATTTAAGATTTTATCCTGTTTTTTAATTAAGCTTCTATTGAAAAGTAAATCTTTAGGAGGGTATCCCCATAATGATAATTCTGGAGTAAGCACTAGGTCTGCAGATCTTTTAAATGCATGTAGAGAAATCTCTTCGATTTTTTTGGCATTCCCTTCAAGATCTCCAACGATCGGATTAAATTGTGCAAGATATATTTTCATTAATTTATATTCTTATATCAACTATACAAATTATTTTTTTTAATTATTGGGATTAGGCATTTTGGTAATCCTGAATAATTAATATTTTCTCTAATATTTGAACTTGAGCTTTTTGGGATTTTAAATAAAGAAATGCTGAAGTTACCATTAAGTTCCTTTATTGTTTTTAAACTTTTTTCTTTTATTGGATAATCTATCCTTGGAATTATATAGAGATTAACCTCTTTAAGTAGTTCATTAATATTTTTCCAACCAATTATTTCCTCTAAAAGATCACTACCAATTATGAAATCTATATCAATAAAATTATATTTTTTTTTACACTTTCTGATTGATGAAATTGCCCAAGGACTACTTAAATCTTGATCAAATAATATGTTTGGGTTATTAAAATCATTGATTAATGTTTTTAATAAAAGACTCCTAAAGTATAAATTTTCTGAATGTTTTTTTGATGGATTATCACTTGCATAAGAAATGACTAAATTATAAATTTTTGATAATTCTTTAATAATTTCTTTATGACCATTCGAAGGAGGATCTGCACTCGTTCCAAATAATGCGACTTTTTGAATATTTCTTTTCAAGGTACAAAAGCTGAATAATCCCTATTAAACTTCTTACTACTTATAAAAAATTTACTGGAACATAATATCTCTGGTTCTTTAAAAATAATTTGTTGAATATTTTTAAAAGGCTCTAAATTATTTATCATGCTTCTTTGAAGTAATTCCTTAGCAGCCAATTTTCCTAAAATTCTTGTTGTGTGTACAGCTATTACTGCTTGAACTATTGCAACTGGCCCATATGGCACTAATGATAAGCCATTCGTGAAAGGAGCTAATATTAAACTTATTTTTTTTATAAAATTAAAAGATGAATGAATACTAATTTGTGTAATTCCTAATAATATATTATGCCAAGATAATGATTTAAGAAGTGAAATTGCTGATTTATCTTTCACTTTTAATCCATATACCTTGCTTAGTTCATTTATCAAAAGAGTATCAAGAGTAGCACTCCCTGCCATATCTATAAAAACAATTGGATTTAATGCGACGCTTGAGGCTTTTAAAGTCGCAAATTTACCAATTACCGACTGTGCTTTTTGCTTCCTTTTTCTTAATCTTTTCTCCTTAATATTGTAAGCTAAATTATTAGCTAATTGATATGTATTATAAATAATTAAACTATATCCAATTCTGTTTAAAGTGATATTTAAGTAATTAAAGATTTTGTGTTTGTCACATATGTCGTTATTTTTTATTGAATAATTAATTATTGGTATCTTACAATTTATTGGTAATTTTTTTCTTATATTATCTTTTATAATATTCGTTTCTTCCCTACTCCAATTATCAATTTTATTAATTACTAATATAACATTTTTCCCTTGTTTTATTAGCCATAAAAGCTTATCTAGCTCTTGTCTATTTAAGTCTCCTGAAGTTGTAAATAGAATTAAATCAAGAGCTCTAAGATGTTCAATCTCTACCTTATTATCGTTTGTATTACAAATATCAAATCCTGGATAATCAAACAATTCAACTGATTTTATAAAATTGTTTTTTAAAGAAAATTCTTTTGATTTAGCACTTTTTGTAGAACCATTTAGGATATCAGTCTGAAAAAATTTTTCTTGCAATATTGTATTGCATATAGAGGATTTTCCTACGCCAGTTTTACCACATACACCAATTCGGATAATTTTCTCCTTAAGCCTCAATAATTGTTGATTAAAAGTAATAATTTCATGATTCAAAATGCATTTCTCATAATTTGTAAGTTCTGTGGATTTCCACCAGTTTTGGAAAAGTAAATAACTTTCATCTACTTTTAGTTGATGTGAATTCATTTCTTCCACCAACCGGCTAATACAGAAAGTATCGCTTCAGCTCCAATTAATCCCACAAATCCGCCAAATTCATCTACTACTACTTTCACTCCTTTATTGTCATTGTCAAATGTAGTCAATAGCTTGTCAATTTTTATCATTTCAGGAATATACTCAACAGGCTCACATAATTCAGTAATTAAAGCAGTTTTATTTTGTTTTATTATTGCGGTCAGTAATTTTTCCCTTTTTGCAATACCTTGTATCTTGTCAACTTTATCTCCCAGCACGACCCACCAAGGAGAAGTATTTGAGATTATTATTTCTGAAAGATTTTCAAGAGTTTCGCAACCATTGATGCTCGGAGCTGAAACTCTTGGAATCATAAGATCTTTTGCTTTTAGGTCGTTAAGCTGAAAAACTTTTGAAATCATTGCTGCTTCATCAGCCTCTATTAAACCTTTTTGTGATCCAATTTTTGCCATTTGTCTAATATCTTCCTCATCAGTTGATATTTCATTTTCTGCTGTTATTACAGGAAATAATTTTTCAATCAGAGTTAAAAAAGGTCGCATAAGACTATTCAACATTCTTAAAATTGGCACCGATAAAATGGCTATCTGTAGAGAAAATCTTGTGCCAACAGCCTTAGGTACTACTTCTCCAATTAAAACTACGATTACATAAAAGCCAATTGTGAAGATAGTCATCCCAAATCGATTATTTATCAATAAAGCGCCATAAAAACCTAAAACAAGACTTCCAATAATATTAAACCCATTATTAGTTATTGTTATTACAGTTAAGGTTCTCCCTAAATGTTTTCTCAATTTTAATAATTGATTAGCTGATCCTTTCGTTTTTTGTTTTGTTGCTAATTCGAAAATTCTCATTGAATTTACAGCTAAAAAAGCCGCTTCAACCCCAGAGCAACAAGCGGAACCTATTAGAATTATAAAAATTAGTGTGACTAGAATGAGAACATTAGGTTCCATTAACTTGGGGCAAAATTAATATTTACAATTCATTCTTCCATTTTTTATCTAAACACGCCAACCTAATAAGATATGAAGAAATTTGATAATCAAATTTTCCAAGATCGGAGAAAAAGTTTTTTATCACAACTTGATGGTAAAGCAGCAATAATTCCTGGAGCAAAGCTAGTACAACATCATGCTGATTGCGAATATCCCTTTAGACAAGAAAGTAATTTCTGGTATTTAACTGGTTTTGATGAGCCAGATGCTATTGCTTTATTCTTATCACATAAACCGATAGGAGAGAGATATATATTGTTTGTCCAGCCTAAAAATATAGAAAGTGAAGTTTGGAACGGTTTTAGGTGGGGTACAAATGGAGCAGAACAGGTATTTAAAGCAGATAAATCACATCCAATAAGTGAATTTGAAAAAGAGTTGCCCCATTATCTTTTTGGGGCAGATGAAATAGTTTTTTCTATTGGTAAATATCCGGAAATCGAGCCTATAGTATTAAATCTTTGGGCAAGACAAATTGATAATTATTCAAGATTAGGAGTAGCTCCACGAGCAATTCAACCTCCTGGAATCTATTTAAATCAAATGAGATTGATTAAAAGTAAATATGAGATAGAAAAAATGAGAGAGGCTGCTCTAATCTCCGCAGAGGCTCATGAATTAGTTAGGCATAATATCTGGAGCAAAACTAATGAGAGGCAGATACAAGGGCTCCTAGAGGGCTTCTTTCTTGAGAAAGGAACAAGGGGGCCCGCGTATAATTCAATTGTTGCCTCTGGAGATAACGCATGCATTTTGCACTACACTTCCAATAACTCAGAATTAAAAAAAGGTGATTTACTTTTAGTTGATGCAGGATGTTCTCTCCAAGATTATTACAATGGTGATATTACTAGAACGTTTACTGTAGGTGGAAAGTTTTCAGCAGAACAACGTGCGATTTATGAAATTGTTCTTGAAGCTCAAAAAAAAGCTATACAGTCTGTAGTCACTGGAGTCAGTTCTAGTGATATTCATAACGCGGCATTAAAGGTACTCATAGAAGGCTTGTTGGAAATTAATTTGCTAAAAGGGAGTGTTGATGAAATTATTGAAAATTGCTCTTACAAACACTTTTATATGCATAAAACAGGTCATTGGCTTGGGCTAGATGTACATGATGTTGGGGCTTATAGATTAGGTGATTATGAAGTCTTACTAAAGAATGGAATGATCTTAACTGTTGAGCCTGGTATTTACATTAGCGATAGGATGCCAATACCAGAAGGACAACCTGACATTCCTGAAAGATGGAAAGGAATTGGTATTAGGATCGAAGATGATGTACTAGTTAATGATAAATGCCCTGAGATTCTGAGCTCTATTGCCTGTAAAGAGATTTCTGATTTAGAGTTATGAATTATTTGACTAATCAATATAAAAGGATTTATTTTTTTAATTATTAGTTAAATTTAAAATGTCAGAAGAAAAGTCCTATGATTCGAGATTATCTCAAGCACGTGCATTGTCAGGACAATTAGGATTGTTTGCTGAAGAAAATGAAATTCCAAAAGATCTTTGGGATAGACTTGAGTCTGAAATATATAATTATTATCAGGTAAATCTAAATTGATGAAATTTGATGGATTTATAATTCAGAATACAAATTTAATTTTAAAAATCTTAATACAATTTAAAATTTGATTATCTTGCCAAAGTACACCCATGAACTGATAAATTATATGGTATCAATTAATTTTTCAGATGACTTCCGAAAGTACTAAAGAGAATATTGCTGATCAACAACAAAAAGGTGAGACTCAAAATTCAAAAAGTTCAGCTCCAAATTCAGGTTTTATGGGTGCCTCAGCTGTTCTTGCCGCAGCAACAATAGACGAAGATGGTGTGCCTACTGGCTACACTCCAAAACCTGACGAGGGGAGATTTATTATCAAAATCTTATGGTTACCCGATAATGTGGCATTAGCTGTTGATCAGATAGTAGGAGGGGGGGCTAGTCCATTAACTGCTTATTTCTTTTGGCCAAGAGAAGATGCTTGGGAAAAATTGAAGACAGAATTAGAAAATAAAGGCTGGATAACAGATAATGAGAGAGTGGAAATTCTTAATAAAGCTACGGAAGTTATTAATTATTGGCAAGGTGAAGGAAAAACAAAGAAATTAGAAGAAGCAAAACTTAAGTTCCCTGAGGTAACATTTTGCGGTACTGCGTAGAATCTAATTTTTTGATGCTTGTATTCTTGCCTGTGCTTTAGAAACTTCGTTAAGGGCTTTCATCTTTTCTGCACTTTTTTCTGTCTCTGATAACTTATTAAGTTCTAATTTTGCTTTATTTAAAGCTTCTTCTGCTTCTTGAGAATTAATTTGAGAACCTATCTCTGCACTGTTGACAAGGACAGTAACTTCATCAGATTCAATTTCTGCAAATCCGCCCATTAAGGCTATAGATACCCATTTAGAGTTACTCCTAAGTCTCAGAACTCCAATATCTATAGCTGTGACCAGAGAAATATGTCCTGGGAGGACACCTAATTGGCCTGTGGTGCTAGGAAGAATAACTTCTTCTGCTTCTCCTTCAAAAACATTTTGGTTAGGAGCTAAAACTTTTAACGAGATAGTCATTAGTTCTTTAGTTAGAATAATATTTATTAATTAAGAAATGTTAGTTCTCTGATTTTAGTTTTTCTGCCTTAGCTTTCACTTCTTCGATATTTCCTACCAAATAGAACGCTTGTTCAGGTAGATCATCCAATTCTCCAGAAAGGATCATATTGAATCCAGCGATTGTATCTTCTAACTTTACATACTTCCCTGACATTCCAGTGAAAATTTCTGCTACGAAAAATGGCTGAGATAAAAACTTCTCAATTTTTCTTGCTCTGTCAACAGTTAGCCTATCCTCCTCAGATAATTCATCCAATCCAAGTATGGCAATGATATCTTGTAGCTCTTTATATCTTTGTAAGGTTGATTGAACAGCACGAGCTGTTTTGTAATGCTCATCACCTACAACTGAGGGCTGTAACATTGTACTAGTTGAATCAAGTGGATCAACAGCAGGGTAAATCCCTTTAGCTGCAAGAGCTCTTGCTAATACAGTAGTTGCGTCTAGATGAGCAAAAGTAGTAGCAGGTGCAGGGTCTGTTAAGTCATCTGCAGGCACATAAACTGCTTGTATAGAGGTAATTGAACCTTCAAGCGTAGAAGTAATTCTCTCTTGTAATTCCCCAACGTCTGTACCTAACGTTGGTTGATATCCAACAGCGGATGGCATTCTTCCTAATAGAGCTGATACCTCAGAACCTGCTTGAACGAATCTGAAAATATTATCAACAAAGAGAAGCACATCTTGTTTGTTAACGTCTCTAAAATGCTCTGCCATGGTTAAGGCCGATAAACCTACTCTCATTCTTGCTCCAGGTGGTTCATTCATTTGTCCGAAGCACAGAGCAACTTTTGATTGAGTCAAATCATCTGCATTGATCACCCCTGATTCTTTAAATTCCTCGTATAAATCGTTACCTTCTCTTGTCCTCTCTCCAACACCTCCAAATACTGATACTCCTCCATGTTCTTTCGCAATGTTATTGATTAATTCCTGGATTAAAACTGTTTTACCTACACCTGCTCCTCCAAATAGACCAACCTTTCCTCCTTGTCTATATGGTGCTAATAGATCAATTACTTTAATTCCAGTTTCAAAAACTTTTGGTTTTGTTTCTAAGTCAGTTAATTTTGGAGCTGATCTATGAATAGGAGCTGTAGAAGTAGTCTGTACAGGGCCTTGCTCATCCACAGGTTCACCAAGGACATTAAATATCCTGCCTAATGTTGCTTCACCTACTGGGACGGATATAGGAGCACCAGTATCAACTGCTTCCATACCTCTTACTAGTCCATCAGTTCCACTCATTGCTACAGCTCTAACTCTATGATCTCCTAATAATTGCTGTACTTCTGCAGTAAGGGCAATATCTTGCCCTGCTGGATTTTTACCCTCAATACGAAGAGCATTTAATATTTTAGGTAACTTTCCGGCTGGAAATTCTACGTCTAAAACAGGACCTATTACTTGGCGAACTACGCCTTTTGTTTGGTTTGTTGTTGATGGAGTTGCGACCATTTTGTATTAACTTGGTGATGATAAGCTGATTTTTTACAGCTATTGATGCGAAAATAATACCATCCCGAGGGTATATCCGTTAACTGGGTTCGGCCACCCGCACAGTTAAAGAGTGGTTTAATTGCTGCTTAGCAGATTATGTTGTTGTTCATAAGGTTTGAGTTTTACTCATTCCATTTTTTTGACGCTTAGCGTCCTATTTACGTTCCTGCATTAATCTATGGCAGCTGTTTCACTAACAGTCTCTACAGTAAAACCACTGGGAGATCGCATTTTTATCAAAGTTTCCGAATCTGAGGAAAAAACTGCTGGCGGCATACTTTTGCCCGATTCAGCTAAAGAAAAACCACAAGTAGGAGAAGTTGCTCAGGTAGGTCCTGGGAAACTTAATGATGATGGTTCACGACAAACTCCTGAAGTGAGTATTGGCGATAAAGTTCTTTACAGCAAATATGCTGGAACCGACATTAAATTGGGAGGAGATGAATACGTCTTACTTTCAGAAAAAGATATTTTGGCTGTTGTAAGCTAAATTATTTGTTTCAAAAATTATTAAAACTTATTATTAAATTATTCGCCTACTATGGCTAAAAGAATTATCTACAACGAGCAAGCTAGAAGAGCTCTAGAGCGAGGTATTGATATACTCGCCGAATCGGTAGCAGTTACACTTGGACCTAAGGGAAGGAATGTTGTCTTAGAAAAAAAATTTGGTGCTCCACAAATTATTAATGATGGAGTAACAATTGCTAAAGAAATTGAACTTGAAGACCACATAGAAAATACTGGGGTCGCGCTAATTAGGCAAGCAGCCTCAAAAACAAATGATGCGGCTGGTGATGGTACCACCACTGCAACAGTACTTGCTCATGCAATGGTCAAAGCTGGCCTGAAAAATGTAGCTGCAGGTGCAAACGCAATCACATTGAAAAAAGGAATTGATAAAGCAACTGAATTTTTAGTTGGTAAAATACAAGAAAATTCAAAACCGATAAGTGATAGTAATGCAATCGCTCAATGTGGAACTATTGCGGCAGGCAATGATGAAGAAGTTGGTGAAATGATTGCAAATGCAATGGATAAAGTTGGAAAAGAAGGCGTAATCTCTCTTGAGGAGGGTAAGTCTATGACAACTGAGCTTGAAGTAACAGAGGGTATGCGTTTCGATAAAGGCTATATTTCTCCCTACTTCGCTACAGATACAGAAAGAATGGAAGCAGTTTTAGATGAACCTTACATTCTTCTAACTGATAAAAAAATTGCTTTAGTTCAAGATCTTGTTCCAGTTTTGGAGCAAATTGCTAAAACTGGTAAACCTTTAGTTATCATTGCTGAAGATATTGAAAAAGAAGCTTTAGCAACGCTAGTTGTTAATAGGTTAAGAGGTGTTTTAAATGTTGCAGCTGTCAAAGCGCCAGGCTTTGGAGATAGAAGGAAGGCAATGCTTGAAGATATGGCCGTCTTGACTAATGGGCAATTAATTACTGAAGACGCTGGACTCAAGTTAGAGAACGCAACATTAGAAATGTTAGGTACTGGTAGAAGAATTACCATTAACAAAGAGACAACGACTATCGTCGCTGAAGGTAATGAAAAAGCAGTGACTGCAAGATGTGATCAGATCAAAAAACAAATGGAAGAGACTGATTCATCATATGATAAAGAAAAACTTCAAGAAAGATTAGCAAAGCTTGCTGGTGGAGTTGCAGTCATCAAAGTTGGAGCAGCTACAGAAACTGAGATGAAGGATAAAAAACTTCGATTAGAAGATGCCATCAATGCTACAAAAGCTGCAGTTGAAGAGGGTATAGTTCCTGGCGGTGGTACAACCTTAGCTCATCTTGCCCCAATACTGAAAGATTGGGCGGAAAAATCACTTTCTGGAGAGGAGCTAATAGGAGCAAATATCGTTGAAGCTGCACTGACTGCTCCTCTTATGAGAATTGCAGAAAATGCTGGCGCAAATGGTGCTGTGATAGCTGAAAATGTAAAAGCAAAGCCCTTTAATGATGGATTTAATGCTGCTACTGGTGAATATGTTGATATGTCATCTGCAGGAATAGTTGACCCAGCAAAAGTAACTCGTTCAGGCTTACAAAATGCTGCCTCGATTGCAGGTATGGTTCTTACAACTGAATGTATAGTAGCTGATTTGCCTGAGAAGAAAGAGTCTGGATCTCCTGCTGGTGCTCCAGGTATGGGAGGAGATTTTGATTATTAATTAAATTAATTATTTTAATTTAATGCTTAAAGGGGAGTAAATTTACTCCCCTTTTTTAATTTATAATGTATGGATAATTAGATCCAACCAGCACTTAAAATTACTGCAAGTAATAAAAATATTATTAAAACTGTCCATGTAGCTTTATTGAGAGAGGCTTCAGCACTGCTTGCGCTAGTAAACATGGAACTACCACTAGCAGCTATTCCTCCCATCCCATCACCCTTTGGACTATGCAATAAAACAAGCAGAATAAGAAATAATCCAGATAATGCCCAAATCCAGGTAAGAATAGAACTCATGATTTTTTTTAATTAATTTTATTTAAGCATGTTGAAAGACTTTATTCTTGTCTTTTAATTCAATTTCTTTTATGAGAGATTTTCCTGTCATTTCTTTTGGGATGGGTAGATTTAATAATTGTAATAATGTTGGAGCAATATCTGCTAGTCCTGCATTATCCCTTAAGTAAATATCATTACCCTGGTTAGGAATTTTTCTTTTTTCTCCTTCAATAAAGATAAGTGGAACAAGATTTGTCGTATGTGCTGTCCATGGTTCACCATTAGAATCCTTCATCATTTCTGCATTACCATGATCAGCAGTGATAAGAATACTACCTCCCATTTCTCCTGTTGCATTAACAATTTTACCTAAGCACTCATCAACAGTTTCAATTGCTTTTACGGCAGCATCCATATTACCCGTGTGACCAACCATATCTGGATTAGCAAAATTAATTACTACAAAAGCATATTTGCCGCTTCTAATAGCATTAGAACAGCTTATGGTAAGTTCCTTTGCTGACATTTCAGGCGCTAAATCATAAGTGGCGACTCTAGGGGATGGTATTAAGTGTCTTTCCTCTCCTTCTAATGGTATTTCGACCCCACCATTGAAAAAATAAGTAACGTGCGGATATTTTTCTGTTTCAGCTGTTCTATATTGCCTAAGACCATTTTCCGAAACTATTTGACCAATAAAATTATTAAGTGATTCAGGAGGGAATGCAACACTAACAGGTAAATTTACTTCATATTGAGTGAAGGTTAGAATTTTTAAATGGGGATTATAACTTCTTTTAAATGACGAGAAATTTCTCTCAGACAAAGCTTTAACAATTTGCCTAGCTCTATCAGGGCGAAAATTAAAACATATTAAACTATCTCCATCTTTAAGATAATCATTAGTTAATCTTACAGGCTCAAGAAATTCATCTGTAACGTTATTTTGATAATTCTTTCTTAGAAAATCTTCAGTATTAATTTCCTCAATCTCAATGTCAGGATTAGTGAGATTTAAGAAAGCTTTTTCTGTTCTATCCCATAGTTGATTTCTATCCATTATCCAATATCTACCACAAATAGAAGCGATTTTTCCTACCTTGAATTTAGAGATACAAGTTTCAATTTTAGATAAATATTTTGAGGCACTTTGAGCAGGAGTATCTCTTCCATCAGTAATAACGTGAATAGCAAGTTTTTTTATTCCAACTTCAGAAGCCCATTTGATTAGGCCAAGCAAATGATCAATATGACTGTGAACTCCACCATCAGAACAAAGCCCTGTTATGTGAAGAGTACTATTATTCTTCTTAACATCATCGGCTATTTTCTCTAACTCAATTACTTCATTTAGTTGATTATTTTTAACAACATTCGTAATTCTTACTAACTCTTGTTGAATAATTCTTCCAGATCCTATGGTTAGATGCCCTACCTCAGAATTACCCATTTGACCATCAGGGAGACCCACATCAGCCCCGCTCGCACTTATAAAAGTATGAGGATATGCATGCCATAAGGCATCCATGTTAGGTGTATTTGCACTCTTTACAGCATTATCTTTAATTTCTTCACGATGACCCCATCCATCAAGAATAGCTAGTACAACTGGACTCTCAGGAGTATGTTTTCTATTTAAGTTAGCTTCTTTGATATTGTGCATACGTGATTTAATCTGTTGGTTTAGTAGAACCAATCTTTAACTTAGCTTCAAAAGTTAAATTTATACAAATAATTGTTGTATTAGTTAGCTTTTGCTAATTTAAGAATTCTATCAGAATCTTATTTTTTATTCCTATTTAATGTCAAATCAAGAGAAAAGAAATGAAATAAACAAATTCTTAGTAAATATGAAACGCTTAGCTTAAGTACAGTTTTGAAGGAAAAAATATGAAGAAAATAAAAAAACTGTATAAATTTTTTAATTAAATTAATAAATCGATCCCAAATTAAATTCTCCTAATTTGTTATCTGAGAAATCTTTACATTCCACTAGAAGATTTGAGTATTCATTAATAGTAAATACTAACTTTAGACAATCTTTACCCAGTTTAGCGGGTCTATTTATGGTTAAAATTAAAGGCTTTCTATTCCAGGCTTTAATATTTTCTTCTTTTTGCATTTCTGCTAATTTTGGAATTCCATTTTCAAAGATTATTTCAAAATCATTATTCTCTATAGTTTCGCCAATTATTATTTCAAATTTAATTTGATCTTTTTTACTAGGTTGCAAAATAAGTTCAAAAGGGTTCTCAGTTGGCCATGATTGACCTTTATAAAAAATGGGATGCCAAAAATGTTGATTTTCTCTTTTATTAAAAAGTCTTATCAGAAGACTCTTTGATAAAAGGTCTTTTATTTTTACTCCTGGAGTTAAAGATAATGCTCCTAAAGAAACAGATTCTATTGGAGGTGGATAATTTATATCTAATTCTGGCAATTTATAATTAACCCATTTTCTAATTAATGGAATTTGAGTCCCCCCACCAACTAAAATTACAGACCAAATATCTCTTACTCTGCAATCTTTTCCTCTGGCATCGTTTAGTAAATTTTTTAAAAGAGAGCTTAAAAGCTTTATTAGATTATTCGAAATTAATATTTCTTCTAATATTCTCTTGCTTATTTTAAATTCCTCTCTTTCATTATTATTGATAAAAAATGAAGCAATATATTGTTGATCAGACTTAATATTCTCCTCACTTAAGTTACATTTTATTTTTTCTGCTATAGATAAATTTCTAATATCTTTATTCAAGGGCACAAAATTTTCAACTATCCATCTATCAATATCTTTTCCTCCAAATTTACATGCAGATTTACTTATTATTTCTGCGCATCTCAGTTTTTGCTTTGAAATTTGACTTACATCCTTACCGTTAAATTTAAGCAACTCTGCAATTGGTGCTGATTTACCTTCACCTCCTTCAATCTTTACAATATTCATATCAATAGTGCTACCACCAATATCAATAATCATTATTTTTGATCCAAAAGGTACATTGATTCCAATAGCCGCGGCAGTTGGCTCATCAACCAATGCTATTTCTTTAATTGGTAAGTTATTACAAATATTTACGAGCCATTTCCGATAACCTTTATAGGTATCAATAGGAGCTGTTAAAACTAATCTCTTAATCACAAATAATTCTGGAATATAGTCCCATAGCCGCTTAAAAAATTTTTCTCCAGCTTCTTCTGGGCTTAAATATTTTTCTGTGTATTCTTCAGATGGATTACCAATTAGTCGTTTAAAGTTAGAGTAAAAATATTCTTCTTGATTAATTTCATTAATCATTTTTAAGGCTTCCGTTCCTATAAATGTCTCCCCACCTTTATCTCCTTCGTACCAAATAGCTGTTGGTACAATTCCAGGTGATTTTGTTATTGAAGGTATATCTAAAAGTATCGGTGTAGAACTTTTTTCACCTTGAAAAGCTAAAACTGTATTTGTATTACCTAAATCGATAGCAAGGGTTCCAATTATTTTTTCAGTCATAAAGAAATTTTAACTTCATGAAATTATTTAAAACTGAAATTTCAAATTCAAAGAATAACCTAATTTTAATGTATAATTAAAATAAAAACTCATGCATATATCAAATAATACTGGCATAGATTCAACTGATCTAGCCAAAAGAGGAGAAAGCTTAATAAGACAATCTAAAAATAGATATCTAACAACAGTAAAAATTGCTTTTAGAGCTAAACAAAGAAGATTTGATGACTTTGATGGATTATTAGATGAGTCAACTATTAAGCCTGTACAAAGATCTATCATCGAGTTAAGTGATGAACAAGATCAACCAGATTTACTACCTGGTTAGTGCCAATAAAAAAACAAGATAATTGGAGATTAATTAGAAATCCTGAAAAAGGGAAATATTGTTTCTTGATAACCGTTAACAAGTGGTCAATTGAATTACAGAAGCATGAGTTTGTATCACTTTTCAATTTATTAGAAACATTAATTGACCAAGTTTTGATAATAGAAAATCAATTAATGGATGAAGAATTAATAAATTTAGAATTAGAAAGATTGCCTTGGTATGCGGAATTAGAAGGCACAAAAAATAATTGGAGTTTAAGAATTATTTTTGAAAGTAATGAGGAAACTCGATCTTTTGAAATGTATTGGCCTTCATCAATTTCTAAAGATTTATTTTTTGAAATGAGAAAAATGTGGGAATCCATGCATTAAACAATTAATAAAATTGGAAGTTTTATTTTTTAATTCCCCCTTTCTAAATTTTTTTTTAACAACTTTTCCACATCTTTCATAATAAAAACTAAATAAATATTAGGTCTTGTGGAAAAATCAATATATTTTAAAAAAATCTTAAATTCATTAAGAATTATGCCTTTTACTTGTAGATATTTTAAAAACTTATCTATAACAATAATCTTAATTTAATACAAAATGAGACTGTAAAAAAATACAAAATTGACTTATTTTAATTTTTGATGAAAACTAATATTTAAATAAATTTTTTAAGTTAACTCATGCAGGAAATTGATTTTGATTTTAACGAAGATCTTTTGAAAACTCATAATGAAATAGTAAGTTTTAATTGCGAATTACATGAGCATCTTCAACAAGCGATGAAAGATTTTATTGATAAGCATCCTAATTGGGACCAATATAGAATTATCCAGGCAGCTATAGCCGGATTTTTAATGCAAAATGGATTTCATAATAGAAATTTAACGAGACTTTATATTGGTAATATGTTTTCAATGGATTTTGAGGGTAAATAAAATATTATTTAAGTTTAGAAATAAGAAAATTAGCAGATTTTATTTGTACTGGAAGTATTGATAATCGATTACCCTTTTTAACTACTAAAAGTTCCTCTTCATTAAATAATGATCTCAATTCTTGTAAGGATATAATTTCTTTTGACTTTAATAAAAATTTTACTTTTACACAATCCCACCTAGGATTTGATTTATCAGATTTTGAATCATAATATTTTGAATTCTTATCAAATTGAGTTGGATCTATTATATTTTTACTCACTATCTCCATTAAACCAACTATCCCTGGTGGTTTACAATTTGAATGATAGAAAAATGCTTTATCTCCTATTCCCATTTTTCTCATAAAGTTCCTCGCTTGATAATTCCTGATGCCATCCCAAATAGTTTCTTTTTCTTTTTCTAAATTTTCAATACTATATGCATCTGGTTCACTTTTCATTAGCCAGTAGTTTATATCAGTCATAGCAGTTAGTTATAGGAGAGTTACGATGTGTAAACAATGTGTGAACAAATGAGATTTTTAATCCTCCCTTATTCAGCTCATTTTATTAGTTTAATTTACCAGTAAAAATTCCTGTAGCCAAACAGGTGACTTCTCATTAATAATTATTTATGAGAACCTTTTTATAGCTTAATTATTGCCGTGTATGTTCAAAAAGTATTCATTATCTATAAATACATAAGGTGTAACTTATGGCTATTAATGTCTTGTTTACTCTCTTCATAGAAGTATGAATCAGAAGCAAAGGAGTAATTAATGGGTTTAATTAGTAAGCGTTTCATATTCATCTAAAACTACTTTAAGGAAATATTTAATTAAAAAGAGTTATTCATCAAATAGGCTAATTAGTTTCTGGGTTACCTTTCTTTGAAGCTAACTCAATGTCTGTTAATTCTTTTTATAGTATCTATTCTTTCATAGGTTTGTATTATTGTAGTTTCTGAGTTTCCGTAGTTACAAGCTAATCAATAAGCATCAATTCCTCCTAATATTTGATTTAAAATAAAAGTTGGTAGAATTCGTTACGAATTATATGGTCTACATGGAAATTTGATAAATTTAAAAATAATATTTTATATAAAGAATTTTCTGAAATTATTAGATAACTAATTAATCGAAGTCAATTCCTACTTCGTCTTTAATATCTCTATCTAAGTCAGGTAATTTTGTTTCTATCCAATGATCTTGATTCTCAATTCCAGAATTATTAGCATATCTCATTATATGCTGATCGACTTGTTTATAAATATCATGAAGGTTTAAATCCATTCGAATATCATGGGCTATTTCCGCAACCTGTTTTTCTGTTAAACAATGATCAGGATGCAATATATCGCAACAAGGTATCCTTTTCTCTATTAATTCGTTTAAATTGATTTCAATTTTATAGTCTTGATAGACAGCCATTTGATTAATTTTTATTGGTAATATTCTAATTATTTTTGCAAACTTGTATTACTTAAGTCAGAAAAACAAAATTCATTATTAGTTTAAAAACAATTAGTAATTACCTTGTGTTTAATAAATTAATCTAATAGTATCTAATTCATTTACGTAAAAATTGTTTATCAATAGCTATAAAAATATTAAGTTTGTTTTTTATTGTAATCTTGATAACCTAAAAAATATTGTTATTTGAAGTATTTAGAATGCGGAGATTAATTTAGAAAAATTTAATATGAAGCTATTTTTACATATTCAAATGATAAATATTTCTTAGCTAGTAAATTTTATAAGTTAATTATGTATTTTCTGCTATTAAGTAAGTGATGATTTTTCTTGACTACAAGAGTTTATGTTTTTAACGTGTAATCTAAATAATATTAATTAATTTATGCATACCGTTGCTATCTTAGGTTTTTTCTCTTTAGTGGTTGTATTTTTCTTCACAGGAAGGAATGACTTTGGTTTAAAACCTACCCCTAGAAAAAATGATTCTTAACAACTTAATAAAGTTAGTGAATAATATTTAAAATGAAATATTTTTTCTTTTTAAAGTAAAATAAATTTAAAGGTTAATCTCAAATGCATTTTGATATCAGTGAAAATGCCGAATTAGATGATGTTTGGCTAATGATTCTTGAAAAGCTTGGGAATGATGCTAAAGAGATTTGTTCAAATTCATCGAGTTTTTATACTACACAGGATGGATTAGAGTGTTCATTGAGAAAAATTAATGGAGATTTAATTGGTATTTGTTACAGAGAAAAAAATAGAAAAAATGGTTTTCGTTGGACAATTAATAAGCATAACTAAATCCCCTTAAAAGTCATAAAGGATTCGCACCAGTTATAACCAAGCCGTAATAAATTATAATTCCTACTATTAGTAGGATCGCTAATAACCGTCCAATCATATTTGATTTATAATTAATTCAATCTTACAGTTTTGCTAAAAATCAATCAAATAATTAAAATAATAAGCTTATGAATTTATTACTTTTTTATGATTCTTTTATTTAAAAAATAGCTAAATGTACCTATAGAAAAAATCATTAATGCACTAAAAATAAAAACTATTAAAAACTTTTGGTCAAGAGAAGGAAAATCCCCATCAATTATTTGCTTTATTGTTATGTTTTTATCTTTTAATTCTCTTATGCCGCTTCCGGTTGCAACGAAAGGTAAATCAGAGAGCAAAACACTTAAGAATAATGCACCAAAAAATGTTTTCCATTTTAATTTTGTAAGACCAACAGCATAACTAACAAAATCAAACCAACCTGTCATAAGACAACCTGTAAGTAAGAAGAAGTTTCTTTCAAGATAATTTTTTGATAGTAATTCAAATTTATTTAGTAATCTTTTTGGTATGATTTTTTGAATTAATTTTCTTCCATAAAATCTTGAAATTGAAAAACTTAAAGAACATGCTATTAAATCAGCAATACAACTAATTAATAATCCATTCACTAAACCAAATAAATATCCAGATATTAATAAACAATATGTTCCAGGCAATATAGGGATAATAATGCTTATTAGTCTTAAAAGAATTATTACTAATATTCCCCATTCACTTGTGAGAGTCTGTACCACTTAAATTATTTGTAACTCTACTAATATAAAAAATTAAAATCTTTTTTGAAAAAATTATTAATTACCAAATTTTCATAAAAAAATCTAAAAATTTTATTTTAAATATATAACTATCTTTTGACTTGCATAAATAATTTATATTTGATCATTTTGTTTGTTTTTTGTATTATTTTTTTCAGTAAAATCACTAGCAATTGCATGTAACATTCCTCCAATAAATGAACGTGGACAATCTAGTTTTATTACTAATCTTTCAGATAAAAATTTAATATCTTCCCATGCAGGTTTAATATCATCATTAATTTGATCAATTGTAGGTTCAAATTCTTCCATTTATTGCATCTTTACAACTTAAGTAATTTAGTATACTGAAGCTAAAATTAAATTTAACTTACAAAAAAATTGTAAAAAAATGACATGTTAAAAATTGAAAAATGTAAAAGATAAAAAATAAATTTATATAAATTTTATGATTCACTAAATCTTCTTATTAGCTGATAATTTATTATTAAAGCATTAATATTTAAAGTCTAAATTCATAAAGTTATTAAATTCTATATAAAAACTCTATAAGCTCGCTTTTCTTAAAAAATAACATCCACCTCCTAGAGAAATTAATACTGGCAGCCAAGTCGCAACAATTGGTGTAATGAGACCCTTGACTCCAAAAGAACTAAATACAAATGACATTACATAATAAATAAGTATAAGAATAACGCTTAAACCAAATCCTTGGCTTCTGGAAGATCTAAGATTTGATTTGGACCCTAAACTACTACCAATTAATCCAAAAACTATACATGCAAATGGTAATGTAAATTTTTCTTGAATTCTTACTTGCATCCTCCTAGTTTCTTTTAGATTTCCAGTCTCTTTGTATATTTTTTCTGCCTTTAACGCTTGCATTAAATTCATGTCATTTGCATCCTTTGGAACTTGAGCCAATTCCATAGGTCCCTCTGAGAATGGATAATTATATTTTTCGAAATTTATTGTTGTTGTCCTACCTTGAGGATTAATTGACACTATATTTCCATCTATAAATGTCCAAATTGAATCATTTTTATTAAAAGATGCACTTTTTGCTTTTAATATTTGCTGAATACCTTGTCTTGAAAAATCAAGTACAGTCACACCACTCATTTTGTTATTTGAAAACCAAGATGCATAAAAAATGTGAGTTAAAAAAGTATTTGTTTTAGTTGGCTTATTTGTTTCTGGGTTTATTCTGGAACCATATCTTGAAAACATTATATTATCTTTGCCAACTTCACTAGTAAATGCAGTACCTAATCCAGATCTCAAGGTGCTTTCTGCTAACTTGTTACACATTGGTACCAAGCTGTCATTAAAATAAAAAGTTAATCCAGTCATTAATATTGAAATTGCAATAGCAGGGGTTACAATCCTTGTCATCTTTATTCCTAAAGACCTAATGGCTATTAACTCAGAATTAGAGGATAATTTCCCATAGGCTAATAAAGTTGAAAGTAATACAGACATTGGAAATGATAAAACAAGAAAACTTGGTAAGCTGTAAAATAATACTTTTAATGCTAAGAATAATGGCAGGCCAAATTCCACAATTTTTCTTATAAGATCAAACATTACGCCAACTGATAGTGAAATTACGGTGAATGCTGATATGGCAAAAAACATTGGCGGTAAAATTTGGCCTATTAACCAGCGGTCAATTAAGGGGATAAAATACCATGGAGAAATTATTTTTTTAAGAATTTGTTGTATGAGCAATGATTGACTTGAAAATTTCAAAATAAATATCTTTAAGTAATTAAATTTTTATCAATTAAATCAATTATAAAACTTTAAACATTTCTAAATCAACTTAAATATTTTTCAAAATGTATAAAATCAAATAATAACAATAAATAGATTGAAAATTTTTTATTGAATTTATCTTGTTAATTTAATAAAACCAAAATCTAAATTAATTATTATAAATTTATAAGTTAGAGAATTATAGAGATATAAACTTAAATACATCCTTAAAAATACATAATGGATTCAAGAGTAAAGTTCTTTTCAAAAAATGTAGCAATTTCAAAAAAAGATTTTAATGAAAATTGCGATAAATTAAATTACCAACGTAAGTTAATAAGAGATATTGAGAGAAAGCATAAAGAATGGGCAAATAATATTGATAATTAAAAAATGGCATATTTTACTATTAGAGACAAAATTTCTAACATATCCATTGATAGCAACTCACTATCAAAGTAAAAAATGTAAATTAATAATTAAAAATAATTTTTAATTTTTTTAACTAATTAAAGAAGATTTTTTTTAGATTTCAAACTTTGAGTAATTTTACAGGTGCCAAAATATAAATATTCATTAACTATTGATATTAAGAATTATTTTTATTGAAATATGAATGGAGTCGTCAAAGGTAATTCAAAGGATATTCTTGAATGGTTCAACTGGTTAAATAATAAGTGGAATAATTATGAAGCTTTTGTTCAATATGAGGATGGGGTTAATCCCAAAGAAGTCGCTGAAAATTTTCTAGATTTGAATAAAGGAGAGTTATTAAAATTTTTAGAGGTTCTTGATAACGACGATATAGATGCCTTGGATCAAATGCAAAAATTAACTGAATCAGAGTTTCATGTTTTCAAAATTATTAGAGATCAAATACATCTCCGCAAAAAAGTTAAATTTGTAGATTTCAAGAAAAAATAGCAATTAAGCTCTATTAGAAAATACTTAATTTATCCTTAATAGATCGTTAGGTTGAATATACTTTTCGCAAGTTAAATGATTATTTTGATTTATTTGATGAAAATTTATAATATCGCGATGATAGAACTTAATATGAAGACTTATTGGGATAAATATAAAACAGCATGCTAAGTGAAAGTCATTATTAGTATAAAGTTTGAGAAATTGGAAAGTCTTTATTGGCTTCTTGAGTATTTTTGTAAAAACTGATTTCAGCTCTCTTTTATTCTTCTAAATTATGTTTTGTAGAATGTAATTTATACTTTTAATATTGATATTTCAATTCAATATGCAACTTCTTAAATGCCTTTATTATTCTTATATCTAGTAAAAGTAATCCTTTAGTTTCTAATTTGCTGCTTAAATTAGGGAACCTGGATTTAGTTTATTTGTAAGAAAATTAAATATTTTGTAAAATTTAGATGTTCAGTCGAATCTGTTAGACAAAGCTTCTTAATGCTTAATAGATATCTATATGGGATCAAATATATTTATATTGTCAGTATTGATATTTTTATTTTCTTCTAAATTAGGAATAAAACAATAACCATCTGTGCAAATAATATTTTTATTCTCTTTTTTTATATTTCCAGACAGATTATATTCTGGATCATTTGTTGTTTTATTTTGCATTTAAGAATTTTTTGATCTTATTACTTTAATTATTAACCAACATTCATAAGTAAAGCAATAAATAAATAAGAATTTTCACTGATTTACTTTTTTTTTAATTTGAATCAAAATTTAAACATTGATAGGGAGTTCATTATGAAATCTTTCAGAAAATGGTTGTCTAATCTCTTTGAAGGAATGGCTTTTGCTTTCGTTCATCCTATTAATAATAGCTTGCCTCCTGAAATTGGTGCTCATTCCTATAGAGATAAACCTTATAAGGGCCATAAAAAGTTATGGTATAGCTAAAAATGTTTCTAAATAATAATTAACCGAAATTTATTAATTAGATTTTTACTTTTTTTGGTTTGGAATATCTCTCCAAAATAGCGCCAAAATATAAATAAAAAGAGCTATAGAAGAAATATAAAGTATGGAATTTAAATGCATCATTGTCAAATGCTATTTTTAAAGCAAAATAAGAAAGATTTTTTTGCTTCGCTATAATGAATTAATCTTAATTGATAATGTAACTTACTGTTAGATGAAGAATTTATTAATATAAATTATATTTGAAATATGAGTTTTTGAGGCAAATTAATAATTGAATATTATAGAAATCAGTGAACTTGTTTTAATGCGTCTAGGGACTACCCAAAAGGCACTGTATTATTAAAAGGTGCCACAAAAAGTATTTCCATAAATATACCTGTCGCCGCAAAAGGTAAAACCCAAATACCTATAAACCGATGATCAAAAAATCTTAGTTGATCTTTTCCTTGAAAAACTAACTTTAATGAAGTAAATAATGTTTCAGGTTGCTTATATGATGGCCCATTAGTTGTAGGAGTATAAGGTTTAACAAACACAGAAGAATTTGCGATTTTATTTAACTTCTTTATTAAATAGATAGGAATAACCCAGAGAGCAAAAAATCTACCACCTAGCCATTGTCGAGCATTTGGTAAGGCATACTGCTTAATAGATTTATTTTCCTGAAAACCAGATTCAATGATCTTATAAATATTTTCTATTTCAGAAGGTTTTTTTAAATCTTTAGTCATTTTTATCTCTATTTTGTATATTTTAATATCATTATTGTTTTATTTGAAAAAATAATTATCAATAAATAATTAATTTAATAATTGGTAATAAATAATCCTAACTACTAAAATAACAAAAAGCAGTTAGGATTATAACGTTAGGCAGGTTATCAAAGACCGTAAATTCGGTAGCAGATTTGCCCAAGATCCACAATAATTTTATAAACATTTTTTTGAGATGCGCAAAGTAAAAAAGATACAAATAAAAAGATAATTTAAATCAATATATTTAATTAATGGTTTTTTCTATTCCTCTGAAATAATTAAACCTCACTCCTTTATTCTTATTTAAAAGAATTAAGTAGTGAGGAATGGGAGGTTATTCTTAAAACCGTAGTTATCAAAGCTGACGGCGAAGTAGATTTCCCAACATCTACTTTTTTATATATATCTCTGCTTTTTTAACCATGACAAGCAAAATTTATACAATACTAAGTTTGTTTACTAAATATTTATATGAATGAAAAGATAAAACAAGTAAGAAGAATGTTTAAAACCCCCTTTATCTATGCCAAGTAAAGGAGGTTAGAGGGATATTCTCATTAATATTCACAAAGTTTGGATTTGTGAGTTGTAGATTTCCCAGTTTCTACATACTTATATATATGGTGAATATTAAAAAATTTCAAGCAAAACTTATACATGTATTAAATACAGTTTTTAATTTATTTAGTAACCTATTATCGAAAACGAAGTATAAGATTAATTGCTTGATGCTGCATAAGCAGGAATTAACATACCTCCGTCTTGGTCATCATTATCATCATCAATACCTCCACCGAGTAAAAGCTCGAATATCACTAATATACCTAGAGGATAAAAACACCAAAGTATAGCTAAAAGTGGGGAAATAGAGTAAGAACTATCTATAAAATTTTCCATATTGTTATATTAAGTTAAAATTTTAAAATATGTGGATACTGGATATTGCTAAATTTCCCTCGATAAAACGAAACTTATACTTAAACTGTCAAAACATACATAACTTCCGAGAGGATATTTTCATTTTCGGTAATTTTTTAAATTTAAATGATCTAGAAATTATTTATTCGATTTAATTTTATAAGAGGAGATATCGCATTCTTTGGTTTTCCTATGAATTTTTTCATAGACATAATGAAAGCCTTAAGTGTGATTTATGTTACTTAACAATAATTGTGTAATTTGGAATCAAAAACTATTATTTATTCTGGTTTTATTAATTTTATGTTCTCATTATTCTCTACATTTTCTTTCTCATTTGAACCTCTAGCAGCTATCTTTGGTATTGGAGGTTTAGTAGGTTTCATTTTCTTTGTAAAAGCAGCTAATGGAGAATCTAGTATTAATACTGGTCCTAAAAAAGAATGGGATGCTGCAAAAATGGAAAAAGAGTGATTACTTTTTCCATTTTCCTGCTATAAATTTTAAAAAATAATCGATGTCATCCTCTGGACAAGCAGTTGTTTCATGTAGTTGATTACAAATTTCTTTTATTGAATTAAAAGCTTCTTTAACTTGTTTATTCTTTTGAATAACTTCAAAATATTCATCATCAGAAAAAGACATAGATAAACTATTACTTTTAAAAGAATACTATTAAAACTAGAAATAACATTAAAATTTATTAATTTCAAATTTTATTAGTTACCCATCTTATCTCTAATGTTTTTTTATATTTTTTTATGGACTAATTACAAATTTTTTTGAGAAGCTTACTAAGTCTCACTAATTAAATTGTAAATATTATTTCTTTAATGTTTAAAGTTATATGTAATTAAAATTGTTTTTTTAAAGTCTTGATAAGATTTCCTTAACCCGATTTGCTATCATTTTCGATTATGTGGCTTCCACTATATAAGGAACTTACTCAGATTTTTAGAATCCAAATAAATTTGATTTTATGAGTATAAATATAATTTTTTTATAAACTGACTAATTACTTTTTACATTCTCAATATAATTTAAAAACAATTAAATTAAATTAGACACAATTTTATTAAAAAACAATGATGGATGAGCTCTCAGCTATATCGATATCAATAAGTGTCGCTTCCTTAGGTATTTATCTTATTTTTTTTTATTCTAATGATGATGATGATCAAGATGGAGGTCAATTAATAAAGAGCAATCAAAAGATTTAAAAAATAAATTTATTAATGAGCGTTAAGTAGGTAAGATAACCAACAAACATACAAGCAGTAAATACTGCATATACTTCAACTATACTTAGTGACTTTTTCTTAAGAATTCGCATAGATACCCTTTAATAATTTAATTTATTTCCTTTTTTTTATTGCTACATGAGTATTTATTACTTAACTCATTTATAGAAGTATTGAACAAATCCCAATAAATAATAAAAAGGTAGTGAAAATAATTTCATTTGTTAATATTCCTTCCTCTTTTTTCGTAAAAAGAAGAGAAATAATTGGAGATGTGCTTAATAATGTCCATCCTATGCCTAAGGGGAGAGATTGAAAAACTATTTGTTGAAGGAATATACCAATGTTTGTTCCCATTAGGACAGATAGTAAAAACTGATTTTTTTCATTATTATCAAAATTATTAATGAAGAACCTTAACTTCATTTTTGTAATTGAGGATAGAAATATAATAGATCCAAATAATCTGATCTCAGTTGTAAAAATCGGAGTTAGATCACTCTCTAATAAAACGAAACGTGATAGTAAAGCTGCAATTACAGCACATAGTACTGAAAGGAATGCATATATGTATTTGTCTAATGAATTATTATTTACAACCAATTTTGAATCTTTGTCTAAAAGATAATTTTTTTTTCTAATTATTTTTACAAGTGTTCCTGTAACGATTACTATTCCCAACCAAGTATGAATACTTAAATGGTCATCAATAAATAATGTTCCTGTGATGGCCGCAATTAAAGGAGATAAGGCTTCAATAGAGAGAGTCTTTCTTGTTCCTATAAGATTTAAGGATTTTAAATAAAAAGTATCACCTAAGCCTATACCTATAACTCCACTTAAAAATAAAATTAGAAAATATTGATAATTAGTGGAATAATCAAAAAATAAAATAACAGGACTAAAAATTATAAAAGCAATAACATTTTTTAAAAAATTGATCTCAATAGCTTTGTAAATATAAGTTTGGGTTCTCCAGATCGAACATGCATATGTCCATGATAAAGTTGCTCCAAATGCTGCAAATATTCCAATCAAAATAAAATTTATATCTTCTTAATTAGTGGTTTGTGAAATGATTAATAGTATTAAATAAAAGATTACAATACAACCAGGTAAGTACTGAATATAATTTTTGATGTCATTTAATTTCATTACTTATAATTATAATTCGTAATACAATTATTAATTTAATCAAAAAATACTAATATCGTTAATTAAAATTCAGAAAATTTTTTATTATTTATTTTTACTTGGATATAAACTTTCTAATTTTCTTCTTCTTTCAGTTTTTGCCTTAATGCGAGCTTGTTTTTCTTTCATCTTGTTGTCATCACTTATTTTGTTTTTTCTATAGCCAAGCCACAATAAGATCCATATACTTGTAGTTATAACTAGTAAGGCAAAGTATTCATTACTCATTTGAAAGCTTGCCTCAGAATATTTGACGTAAGAAAATAGTTTTATCATCACATTAAGTTAATGCAAAAAAAGTATTAATGGGTATTTAATGAAATTATTAAAATTCAATTTAAAAAAAATCTATTAACTAATCTGTTATCAAAAATCCATGAAATTGCTAATATTTGTTTTGAAGTTAAATGTAAAAAATCACTTTGGATGTTTTCGATCTAATAGTCGTAGGTGGAGGGGCTTCAGGTTTTATGTCATCAATAACTGCAGCAGAAAATGATGTTAAGAAAATAACCATACTTGAGTCATCTACAAAATTATTAGAAAAAGTCAGGATTAGTGGAGGTGGTAGATGCAACGTTACTAATGCTTCTTGGGTACCAAGTGAATTTATTGATAATTACCCTAGAGGTAAAAAAAAACTTATTGAGTCTTTTAGTCGCTTCGCAACTGGAGATGTATTCGAATGGTTTCAAGAGAAAGGTGTGAAATTAAAAATAGAGGATGATCTCAGAGTTTTTCCAACATCAGATTCATCTTTAGATATCGTGAATTGCCTTAAAAATTCAGCCAAAAATTTGGGAATAGAAATTTCAACCAAAAAATTTGTTAAGAGAATACAAAGAGTGTTTGAGGATGGTTTGTTTCAAGTGTTTACATCTACAGATGAATTCTTTTTAACCAAAAAGTTATTAATCTCTACAGGTGGCCATTCCAGTGGATATAGATTAGCTGAATCGCTTGGGCATCGAATTATTAAACCAGTTCCATCACTTTTTTCATTTACTTGTAGAGACGAAAAGCTTAAGGAATGTAGAGGTGTAGCAGTAAAAAATGTATCTTTAGAAATTTATCTTAATAACAAACGCTTCAAGAGTCAGGGTGACTTATTAGTTACTCATTGGGGTTTTAGCGGACCAGCTATATTGAGATTATCTTCTGAAGCCGCAAGAGATCTTTATGAAAAAAAGTATAAATTTAAATTACGTATTAATTGGACAAATTTAGATTTTTCTGAATTAAACAATAGGATGCATATGTTGAGAGAGACCAATGGAACTACTAATATTTGTAATTTGAGACCAATCCCGTCATTGACTAAAAGATTATGGGTTTATCTATTAGATAAATTAGAAATAGATAATGCTAAAACCTGGTCTGAATTATTTTCGACGGAAAGATATAAGATTACAAATATATTGTTGAATGATGAATATCAAATCTCTGGTAAGGGGCCTTTTGCAGATGAATTTGTGACATCAGGAGGAGTCTCCTTAGATGAAGTAAGCTTTAAAACTATGGAAAGTTTTATCTGCAAAGGATTATATTTTACTGGAGAAGTTTTAGATGTTGACGGTATTACGGGGGGATTTAATTTTCAACATTGTTGGACAAGTGGTTGGTTAGCAGGAAAGGCAATTTCCAATTAATTAAGTAACAAAAGACTAAGTTTCATCTTAATTTATTAAGTATTAGATAAAAAAGATAATATATTTTTGCTCTAATCTTAAAGTCTTAAGATATTAGATAATAAAAATGGCTAATCTTATTACTGATAAAGATGAAGAAGGAAGAAGATTAAAAGCCTTAGCTGAATATAGAATTCTTGGTACTGAGCCTGAGTCATGTTATGACGACATAACTCAAATAGCAGCGAGAACTTGCCATGTACCTATCTCTTTAATGACTCTTGTTGATAAGGATAGGCAATGGTTTAAATCTAAGGTGGGATTTCAAAAAAATGAAACTAGAAGAGATTGGTCATTTTGCACTCATGCTATTAAAGAAAATAATCCATTAGTTGTTAATGATGCCTGCTTAGACAAAAGATTCATTAATAATCCTCTAGTAACTGGAGATCCAAAGATTCGTTTTTATGCTGGATTCCCCTTGAAGAATAATGATGGAAATAAGTTAGGAACTTTATGCGTTATAGATAGAAAACCTGGAAGTTTGGACTCAGAACAATGCTCCATCATGGAATTATTGGCTAAACAGATTGTATCTTTCTTGGAATTAAGAAAACGCTCTCTTAATTTATTAGATGCATTATCTCACTTGCATCATCAAGAAGGCATATTATCTGTTTGCTCTTATTGCAGAGAAGTAAGGAATAAAGATGGTGATTGGCAACATATTGAAAAATATTTATCAAATGTAAGTGATATTAAATTTAGTCATGGAGTTTGTGATAGTTGCATGGAAAGACATTTCCCCGATGTTGTAGAGGCATGGAGTAAGAATGAATATATGCCTACTTAAATTACAAACATAAACAAAGAATACAAACTAATTAAAATTCATCGAAATTTAGGAAGTAACGATCCCTATATTAAAAAGCTAGCATTGTATAAATTTTTACTGCCGTATGTTATCTAAGCTTTTAGTATTCAATGATGTCTCTACGAGTGCCCTGGTCGCTTATGTCCATTATCTTGGTATTATTCTTTGCTTTGGAGCATTAATGTTTGAAAGGATTATTTTAAAAATAAATCTCAGCAAAAATGAAACAATATCTATAATAATCGCCGATGTAATTTATGGAATTGCAGGCCTAGCTATTTTAATAACAGGAATTTTAAGAGTTAAATATTATGGTCAAGGTGGGGAATTTTATACTAGCAATCCTATATTTTGGGTCAAAGTTTCACTATACATTTTAATTGGATTGATATCTCTTTATCCTACAACTACATATATATTATGGGCAATTCCTCTAAGTAAGAATAAATTGCCAATTATTTCTGAAAATCTTGTCAAGAGATTCAAGCTAATAATAATGACAGAGTTAGTTGGTTTTGCAGTAATTCCTTTTTTTGCCACATTAATGTCTAGAGGAATTGGCTTAGTTCAAAATTAATAATTAAATTATTACTTACGAAATTTTGGTTTTTGTTGAAATAATAAGGTTAAACATATCTATTTAATCTTTAATTAAATAAGTTAGAAAAGATAATCAATAATTCTTATATTTATAACTAAAGTATAATAAAAATCCAATTATGTTATTATAGATTATGGCAAACTCTAAGCAGCATTTAAAACTAAATAATCTTCAAGTAAAAGCTGAAAAGTGTGTTTCTAGAAAAGAAGCAAAAAAAATTCTAGTTAAGGCTAATAAAGCTCAGGATAAAATTAATAAATAATAAAAAATTTAATTGTATTAAAACTACTATTTTAATTTCTCAAGATCCTTTCTTAAAACCTTGTAATGCTTGCAATGCCATATTTAGATAAACTTCCATCGCACCAAGTGCCATAAGAGAATTTGATGATTTGTCCTGTAAATATTTTTCATTCCTACCAGATATTTTCTTTAGTAAAGATTTAGTAGTTGATTCCCAATTATCTAACTCCGTGAGTAATTCATCCTGTAATTTGTTGTTTTGATCACTTTCATCTGAACTTGTAAATTTATCTTTTTGAGCATTCAAAAGTAAAAAAGATAATTTCTTGTGACTTATGGCTTGTGGTAATTTATTTGATTCGTTCATATTAATAATATATCTAAATTAAATTTAACTTTTAAAATAAAAATAGTGCTAGTTCGGTCTAGGTTGTAATGACCGACCTCAAGAGTTTTACTTAATTTTTTAAAAGGTGATCTTTTGGGGTAAATAATTTTTTACCAAATATTTAAAATAGTTTCCTCTTTCTTCATAATCCATAAATTGATCAAAACTTGAACAGGCAGGGGAAAATAATAATATCCTTAAATTTTTTTTCTTTATATAAGTTAAAGCTTCAGGAATTAAATCTTTAAGTTCATTATGTATGAATATATCTTCTGTAAAACCAGCTTTTAATAAAATTATTTTTAATTCTTTTGAACTCTCTCCATAAATAAAAACACCTTTGCATTTTTCTAAAATAATACTTGACCATAAATCAGAATCGCCCTGTTTTATTCGACCTCCAATAATAATTATTTGTCCTTTATCTAAGGATTTAATACCAGAAAATGATGAATCAAAGTTAGTTGCTTTACTATCGTTTATTATTTCCAGATTTTTTGTGTTATGAATTATTTCTAATCTATGAGGTAATTGTTTATACGTTTTTAAAGAATTCTTGATATCTTTTCCAGTTAAACCTATCTTCCTCGCTGCAGCGGTTGCAAGTAATAAATTTATGGTATTGTGTTCACCTTTTAGTTTCAGAGCATCTGAATGAAATAGTGTTATTCCTTTTTCGACTATGTATCCTTTTTCGTTTAACCAGAAATCACAATCTTCAATAATTTTATTTTTATAATCCAATGATACCCATATCCCTTTAGCAAGTTTTTTATAACAAGATTTTAAATAGTCATCGTCATAATTATAAATTCTAATTTCAGAGCTTTTTAAAAGATGATTTTTAATTTCAAAATAATTCTCTAATGTTTTATGTCTATCGAGATGATCAGGAGTGAAAGTAGTCCAGATACCAATTTTAGGTTTTATTTCACAAGCTATTTCAATCTGGTAACTACTTAATTCGGCAATAATCCAATCAAGTTTTTTATTCAAATTGTAATCATAAGCATATTTGCAAAGTGGTGTTCCAATATTCCCAGCGGAGGGAGCTTCCAAGTTATTTTGGCTAAGAATATGACTTAATAAATGAGTTACGGTTGATTTCCCATTTGTACCTGTAATTCCTACCCAATTAATATCTTTTAAATAATTCCAACCTATATTTGCTTCACCTAAAACTTTGATGCCTGCATTTTTCAATTTTAAGACAGTTTGATTTTCAATATCAATAGCGGGACTTAAAATAACGTAATTTATATTATTAATCCAGTGATAAATTTTTTCGTATTTGAATGGAAATTCTAAAAAAATTTCTACGCCAATATTTTCTAAATCTTTTTTATAAATTGCTAGTTGATCATTAAATTTTTCTTCTAAGACTATTACTCTCTCACCTTTTCCGTTTAAAAATTTTGCAGCCCAATATCCTGATCTACCTAAACCAATTATTAGAGTAATTTTATTTCTAATTATTGTCATATATATTGCTTTAAATTAAATATTTATCATTATATTTGAATTTAAAAAATCAGCACATTTAAAAATTTAACTTTTACTTAGTAAATAATTATTATGATTGTAGAAATTATTTTGCATATATTTTATGAATAATAACTCAAGTAAGATGTGGTTTAAATGGTTTTATAAAAATTGGGAGAAATTTTCTCCAGGAGAATTAATAGAAAATGGTTTATTACCATCCCAAATTGCCGAAAGATTCGTAGAAGATAATCAGGATAACCTAATTGCACTCGCAAATAAATTTGATGATAACAATGAAGAGGCTCTAGAGGAATTTATGAAACTTTCGGAGAGTGAATTACATATAATAAAGTATTTTTTAAAACTTATTCAATTAAAAAAAATTAAATAAATTCTTCGATTATTGCAAGGCTTTTATTCCATAAGTTTTTTCTTTCATTAGTATTTAAAGCAGAAGGAGAAGTCTTAGACAATTTCGGGTAACCTCTAAAATTAAATTTAGGGCCATAATGATCTCCACTTTTTACTAAATTAGAAGTGGCTGCATATAGCTGAGGCAAGGCACCCATCTCAGCGGACTGAAAGATAGGACTAAATAATTCCAATGAAAACTTTTCTATTTTACTTGGATTAGGCCTTTGAGCATTAAAAAGATTTGTTTTTGCGATCCCAGGATGCGCAGCTACAGATAAAATATTTTTTTCTTTAAGTTTTTGACTTAACTCTAATGCAAACATAATGTTGGCTAACTTACTAGTCGCATAAGATTCTTGTTTATTATAGTAATCTTCAGCTTTAAGATTTTTCCAACCAACCTTTCCAAAAAATTGTGCTAGGGAAGTAACAGTTACTATTCTTGAGTTTTTAATTTTTTCTAATAATGGTAATAGTTTTAAAGTCAACAGCATATGAGATAAATGATTAACTGCGAATTGAATCTCATATCCCTGAGAATTTAAAGTTTTAGGGGGATGCATAATCCCTGCGTTATTAATTAATAAATCGAGATTGTCATATTCATTAGATATTTGATCACACTTGCAAGAAACATTATTAAAATCTGATAAATCTATTTCTATGGTGCTTAATTGAGCTTGCGGGATTAATTTTTGTAATTTATTTTTCGTAGCAATTGATTTTTCTGGAGTTCTACATGAAAGTATTACATGACAATTATTTTCAGCAAGTGCTTTTGCCGTGTAATAACCTAAGCCACTATTAGAGCCAGTAATTAAAGCTGTTTTACCTATTAAGTCAGGAATATTTTTTGTATCCCAATTTTTTGTAATATTGCTCATGAGTGAATCAA
>CACNWH010000013.1 GCA_902624105.1 uncultured Prochlorococcus sp.
GAGGGTATTGAGTAATCAAACGGTTTATAATCATTTAATTTTACATAATTTAAAATTTTATTTTTAGAAATTCTCATATTAAATTAATTCTTTAAAATACATTCATGAGTAATATATTTACCATTAGGTAATAATTCATATAATATTGGTTCCTCTTCATTTATTTTGACATTATCTTTAAAATTGTATCTAAAATCCCACTTTTTATCTGAGAAAGATATAGATCCAACTCTTGGTGAATATGGGAGCATAAGCTTGTTTTTGTTCCATAAAATATTTATAAATGCTCCAGGTTTAATATCGGTTACATTTTCTACTAAAGCAAAATCTCCATTTTGATTGTTTCTTAAAATGAGATTTAAGTTTTCACTATCACAAATAAAATTTGTGTGTAATGTTAAAAATATGAGTAATGATGTAAAAATTGAATAAATCTTCTTAATCCAAACTTTTAATATTAAAATTATACTAAGCAGCTTTAGCTATAGAAATAGTTTAACTAAATTAATTTATCAGAGATTTGGCTAATTGGAACAAAAAAAAGGAATTTTAAAAAAAGCTTTTTTTAAATTGTTTATCATTTCAATGATATTTTGTGAAATATTATGTTATTCAATTACATTGAATGCTTCTGAATTTACAAATATGGATGATAATCTTTCTGAATGTAAATTAATAACTAATTGCACCTTCCAAACTTGGAAGGTGGATGATTCTGAAAAAGCGTTTAATGAATTAATTCAAATTATAGAGAATACCCCAAGACTTGAAATAATTAAAACAGAAAAATATTACATTCATGCCATAGCAACAAGTAGGATTATGAAGTTTATTGATGATATAGAAATTAAGAATTTAAATAAAGATAATATTTTTCTAGTAAAGTCTTCATCTAGATTGGGTATATACGATTTAGGTGTAAATAAAAGACGAGTTAATACTTTACGATTTCGCTTAATAGATATATATGATTAAATAATGACAGATTGCATTTGATCTAAGTCCAAAATTTTACAGTCTAGACTTTTTTTACATTCTTCGAGCGAAATAAATGAATTTAAAATACCACTGAATTGAGCATCGCCCCCAGTTGTACTTGAAAGGATATAACTAGGATTAAATATTTTAACTAAATTTGGAATAACATCTGCCCCTTTTACAAAAGGACCTACAATTGGTAATTCTAAGTTCTTTGTAGGGGTAATAACAGCATCTAGTTTCCTAGGTTTTATTGTATTATCTAAAAAACCATGAGGTTCAATATAAAAACCTCCTTCATTTGTTTCTAAAATATAACCATTTTCAACCTGAGGTACTGCAGCTCCTGATGTGGCTTCAATATTTATATCATTAAATTTTAAATTTTGTCCTGGTTGAATGATATTGATTGATTTGAAATTTAATTTATCTAATGTCTTATAAGCACTTTTTGAGCATATAACATTTGTTTCCTTCGGAAATTTATTTAGTGATGGGATATGGCAATGGTCTGGTAATCCTTGAGTTAAAAGAATAAGATCGATATTCTCTGGAGTTGGGATTTGGTCTTTTAATGTCCCTTTAAAAAACCATCCACCTGGAGGGAAAATTAAGTCTCCAAGAAGCCAAGGATCAATAATTATCTTAGCGTTCTTAAATTCTATTATCCACCCGTTTGAACCTAAATAAGTTGCCTTAAACTTCATTTAATTTAAATAACCTATTAATCATATATACAAATATTTAATATTGAGAAAGTTTTTAACTCCTTTTTTAGTTGAAAACTTTAATTAAATTTCATTTTGTTTCATATAAAATTTGAAAAGTTTTTTTCTTTGGATTAAAAATTAAAACTTTTTTACCTTTTTTCTGCTCAAAATCCATATTTTTTTCTACTAGATTTATGGCAATTAGAGCTAAACCTCCTGTACCAATAAAAACTATTGGCATTGTAATATCATCTACACCATTCATTTTTTGTAGATCATTTGCTTGAGATATTAAATTTTTAGCTTTTTCAAATCCAAAATTCTCTATTAATTCAGACCAAAGATTGTTAACTGATGAGAAATCTGATAACTCAATAAGAATATTCTTCACTAGTTTTTTCTTTTATATTTTATTTTCAAAGAGAATTTCTATTCTTAAATCTATCCATAACTAGCTGTAACATATCTACTACATCGCCATCAGACAAATTTAGATCTTTTTTTAAGTCGTTACAGGTTAAATTCATTTCAATAGCTGCTTCAGCGATGTGATTAATTTTTTCATTGTCTCCACCAAGACAAATAAATGGATTAAAATTTTCTATCATCTTTTTAATACTTTATCTATTAGTTCTAGCTAGAAAAAACAGATATTTCTCTAATAATTAATAACTTTATTAATATATTAATAATTCTTTTAGAAAATTATATAAATTTATTGGAGAGATGTTGGAATACCTTTTGATATTAAAGCTAGTCTTCTTGCTCTAACTAAAAAAGGAAATATAAATTTTGTTCTCTTACTAGATTTAAAAGTTGTTGACAAAATCTCTAGTAATTTACTTGAGGGCTGGTTTATAAGTTTACAAATAGTATTGATGGCGTTTGCTCCATGGAATATTTCCTTATTCTTGATTAGAATTGCCCCATTATCTAAATCATATCCTTTTTGAAGTAAATCTTTTATTAATTCAGGATTTTTTCTTCCATCTAGTATTGTTATGTTTTTTATTTTGCTTTTTAATTCTAGTAGTTGTGCAAAATGATTACAAAAAGGACATTGCCCATCATAAATAAAGGTAAGTGTTGAATCTTCCATAAATCTTTTATTAAAATAATAAACATTTTTTGTTGTTAATTGATGATTTCAATTTAAAAAAAGTTTTTTTAAAGTAAAAATAATTAATTTTAGTAAAAATATTTTTATAAAATCAATTCGATAATGAATAAAACTAGTTCAATTACGAAGAAATGTCTCAATATAGTAATTTCAGTCATGAAAATCTGTATGCTAATCCCGAGATAAATGTTCTTAAAATTATGAATTTATTAGCTTCATTCGCATTAGGCGGTTTTAACCCATGGGCAGCTGGATTTGGTATTGGATCATTAGTCCTTTTTGGATTAGTTGGTTTAATTGCTGGTCCAAATTTGTCAAAATTTGATTCTGAGGCAAATCAAGATTAGTAAATGTATTCAAATTTATAAAAAAAGGCTCTTTTAGAGCCTTTTTTTTTTAACACTTTTCTTAAAATATTTTTATTGTATAGATAGTTTAAATAGATCAATGTTCATTAATCCTTTATCGCCATTCACTTTTTTAAAAGTTTCTAGCCTTAAAGCAACAAGCATTATCTTATTAGGTCTTCTACTAAAGTCAAATCTTTTAAGACTTAAAGGAGGATTAATAGGTGGATTGTTTGCTCTAATTTTATTATCAGGTATTGTTTTATCCTCATCAATAGCTGCTGGATCAATTATTTATGCACTAAAGATTAAAAAAGATAATACTCCTAACAAAGATTTAGAAGTTGAAGACAAGATAGAGGCGGTAAATATATAATTTTTTGTTATTAATTTGTCTTTTGACTATTGCGCTGCAAACAAATTTAAAATTCTCATTAAAAGCAATAAATACAAATAAAATTTATCAAGTTAAAAATTATTTAGTTTATGCTTTCAAACAAATTTTTGTGGTAATCAACTACATTTTGACAACTTATTACTGGCGTGAATTCCATATGAATTCCAAACTTTGCTCTCCAAGGTGCAAAATGCTCGAAAATTTCTTTATCACTAAATGCTTTGCACAAACAAACAACTCTGCCTTCTCCTGGAGCATGAACTCTGAAAAGCATTTCAAATTTTTCATTTTTATCTGATTTTGCTATCTCACCACTTTCCCAAGCTTTAATGAATGCTTGATAACCCTTCACTTGATTATCAATATCTGTAAATTGACAATCTGCTAGAAATAATTGCATTTTAAAAAAAATAATTAATCAAATATTATTCAAATTTTCTATATTTTGTCGTTAAGTTTTCGTATAAAGATCAATATTATGATTTAGTAATACTTTCTCAATTTAAATTAGGTATGAAGATAAAAATTCTAAAAATTTTCCAATATCCTTTTTATATAAGCTGTCAGTAAATTTTAATGAGAAGAACTCATTGTCAATAAATTCATTATTTCTTTTTTCATAATCTTCATTTTCATGAACTCCTATATGATTCATTATTTAATTTGATTCATACTTAAAATTTATCCAAATATTTTTAAAAGGCAATTTTCTTTACATAATTACATTTTAAATTTCTTTGTTATTGACTATTTGAGATAAAAAACACTCTAAATATAAGGTTTATTGAAACTATTATAATTGTAAAAAAAGAAGCTAAAATAGGTATAAATCTAAACCATAATTGAGATGTTGACATTGCGTCTGTAAAAGGCAACCAAGGCTCTTTGTTTTTAATTCTTATTTGTAACCAAAAGATTGATAGTGGATAAAATGACTTTGCGAATGTCCCGAAAAATTTTGGCAAGATAAAACTTTCTGTATATAAAAAATAACCTGAAAATAAATATATTAACCAGATGAGAATCCTAATAAATATTTTTAAATTTCTTCTTTTTTGGATCATTTTTAAATTTATTAGTCTATAAATTCTTAAACATCCTATATCTTTCAAATATCAAACCTTTAATATTTACTTTTTCTTTACTATCTATTTCCCAATTATTTTTAAGAAGTAATTTATAACTTATTAAACTAGCTTCAGTTCTTAATTTTTTTATACCTGAATTGATGGCATCTCTTTCAATAGAATTGAGTATTATTGTCCCAAAACCTTTTCTTTTATAATTGTTTCTTACATAAAATAGAGATAATCTATTTTGTGGGTATCTTGTAGCAAAACCGATAATCTTATTTTTATAAATAAGCTTTGAGCCCATTCCATTCAAAAGTGATTTTTCAAACTGAGAATTTTCCAATGCTTGATAAGCCCAAGCAAATTTATGCTCTTTACTATAAGTATTTTCATCAATTGAAAAAATCGAATTAAAATAGACCTCTTTTAGCTTTAGTTGATCTTTTTCTGTTATTTGTTTTAATTTCATATAGTGAATACTTTAAAACATGATTAGTCAAGATATTGTCGCAATTGGTGGTGGCGGTTTTGGAAGATCATTAGGTAATTTAAAGATTGAAAAATATATTATTTCCTTGGTAAATAAAAAAGTTCCAAAAATATGCTTCATACCTACGGCTTCTGGAGATAATGACCTATATAAATTAAATTTTTATAGAGCTTTTTCAAAATTAAATTGTGAAACATCTCATATAGACTTTTTTTCAAGAACAGAAGAACTTGATAAAAAAATTTTAAGTCAAGATATTGTTTATGTTGGTGGAGGTAATACTAAGAGTATGTTAGCTGTTTGGAGAGACTGGAATTTACATTTAATTTTAAAGAAAGCCTACGATAATGGAATTATCATGAGTGGAGTAAGTGCAGGTGCTATATGTTGGTTTGAAAAGGGAATTACAGATTCTTATGCTAACAGACTTGAAATATTAGATTGCCTTGGATTTGTAAAAGGTATAGCTTGTCCCCATTTTGATGAAGAAAAAGAAAGAGAACCTTATGTTAATGATTTAATAAGTAAAAATCTAATAGACTCTTGCATATGTATTGAGGGATATAGCGCCTTACATATTAATAGAAATGAATTTAAAACAATTAATTTTGGTGATAATAAAAAATGTTTTAAGATTTGTAGAAAAAATAATAAAATTTATAAAAAGTTTTTCTTTTAAAAAATTAGCTTTTTAAAATTTTATAGGTTATAAATCAACTAGAAAAAAATTTTTTATTTTGGAACAAAAATCTATTCAAAGAGAAGAGTGGAACTCAAAACTTGGCTTTATTCTTGCCGCAGTAGGAAGTGCGGTTGGTCTAGGGAATTTGTGGGGCTTCGCTTATAGATCCTCTCAAGGAGGTGGGGCAGCTTTCGTTTTATTATATATTTTTGTCGTTTTAGTTGTTGGAATTCCTATTTTTGTTGCTGAATTTTCTTTGGGAAGGAGTACAACCACCAGTGCAGTCTTAGCTCCAATAAAAGCAGCAGGAAAAAAATGGGGTGCGTTAGGATTTCTCTTCCTAATTGCACCTCTCGCAATAGCCTCATATTATGCAGTAATTATGGGTTGGACTGCAGATATTTTCTTTCAATCATTATTTGTAGGATTACCCGAGAATACTGATAAAGCAGGAGAATTATTTAATATTATTCATAATGGATCGCGAGATTTTGTAGGACAAATTTTTAGTTTACTACTTGCTTTATATATTGTTTCAGGAGGTATTAGAAAAGGGATTGAGAAATTAAATAAAATTTGTATGCCAATTTTATTTATAATTCTTTTAGGCTTAGTTATTTGGGCAGCTTTTTTAGGCAATGCAGTAGAGGGTTATAGAAATTTTTTATTTAATTTTGATTTAAGTCAGTTAGCTAATCCCACTACAATAAGGAATGCTTTTAGCCAGGCATTTTTCTCTTTGAGTTTAGGAATAGGAATAATGATTACTTATGCCTCTTATTTAAATAAAAAAAGTAATTTAACTAAGCAAGCTGTACAAATTGCTTCATTAGATACGGCTGTTGGTTTAATGGCAGGATTAATAACATTCCCTATTATTTTCACATTTGGTTTGAGCGAGACTATTAGTAATAGCACAATAGCTACTTTATTCATAACAATTCCTTCTGGATTAGGTCAATATGGATTAATTGGTAGATTAGTTGCTATTTTATTTTTTGGATTGGCTTATATAGCTGCAATTACCTCTTTAATATCTCTTATTGAAATTCCAGTATCAACTCTTATTGATAAATTTAAAATAAAAAGAAATAGGGCTTCTTTAATTACAGTGATTTTTACTTTCTTTTTGGGTGTTCCTTCTGCCTTAAGTACAGATTTATTAGGTAATATTGACGCTTTAGCAAATGTATTACTAATATTGGGCGGTTTCCTCGTGTCTTTCCTAATTGGATGGGTATTGCCAAAGACACTTGATAAAGAATTAACTAATTCAGGTTCATCATTATTAACTAAGAACTATTTAAAATTTATGCTGAAATACATAACTCCTACGATAGTTGCATGGGGACTTATTATTAGTATTTATGATTTATTTAATGGTGGGATAGCTTAATCAGTAATTTATTTGTCATATTTTAAATTTCCTCATTTTTTGCTATTGATGTAAATTCAACTCCTTGATATTTCACAAAAGAAGCTGTCCAGATCTCTTTGGATAAATTTCCTAAATATTGAAGAAATTGAGAAGTATCACCATCTCTTATCCATTCTGCTTTAATAAATGGCAACTCTTTCTGCATTCTCTTTGGGTGCATGTGTACTAATAAAAGACCTTTATCTTCGGATAATCTTTTTATTGCTCCATCATCACTTCTCTGAAAAAGTCTAAGTAAGAGATTTAAAACTACATCATTTGCAAGATTTTTAAAGTTTTCTTTTTCATCTATACTTAGTTTAATTTCTTTTCCGCCAAGAGGCATTGACCTTTCATTATTTTGTTCTATTAGAGCAATTGCAATTAAATAATCTTGGCTAGCCATATGTTTATAAATCAATTACTTTTTATTCTAGCTCTTCATATACTTGAAATTACTATTAATTTAGATATGAGTTAATTTTAAAAAGAGATTTATTTTAAATATTTTTATGGAAAAATTTTTTCCATATAGAAAATGTGTTGATTATTTGTAATCATCGTAAGTCAAAAAAGTAGAATTATCACATATATAATTTATTCACTTTCTTAATAAAAATGATTATAAGATCCAATTCTAAATATAATATCCCAAAATTAAGAATCGTAATTAATACTTGATGTCGGGAATCTTTTATTATTATTATTATTAGATTGATAAAATTTTTAATATTTTTTTTAATGTTTACCAACTTTAGAGTAGAAATATCATTCAAAGATTTAGATCAATTAAAAAAAAAGTTGGATTTTTGTTTAAATAAGAAAATTTATAAAATTAATATTCCTTGTAAGGGAAAAATTAAAAAAGATTTTTTACAAGAAGTAGTTAAATTTATAGGAGATAAATATAAAAATTTAGATGTTATTTACCACTATAGTTTCTATCATCAATTCTATAAGAATACATCTCTTTCCTATGAAAATTTTCTAAACTTTCTAGAATTAAATAGACTTTATAATAATAATAATCAGATACTTTTAGTTTCTGGTTCAAGAAAAAGGAAAGAATTTGAAGTGTTGGATATCCTGCAAAAATTAAAATTTGATTTACCTAACAATATAAAATTTGGAGTAGCATTCAATCCTTATTTCCCTGACGATAGTCATTGTAAATTAGAGAGAGATAGATTAATTGATAAATTAAATTCCTGTTTTGTTAAGTCTATTTGGTTGCAATTTGGCTCAGAAATAAATCAACTTATACAAGAAATAAATTATTTAAGTCAAAAAATATTTAATTCACAAAAACTTATAGATAAAGAAATAAAAATTTATGGGAGTCTATTTATACCATCTAAGCAGTCTCTTGCAAGATTTAAATTTAGACCATGGAGGGGTGTTTATTTATCGAATAAATACTTAAATTCTATAAAAGATTCAACTATAGCAACAAAAACTATAATAGATTTTTATTTAAATAATAGTATTATTCCTTTAATAGAGACTGAATTTTCTACTGAAAAACAATTTATAGAAGCAAAAAAATTTATGTATATTTAATTATCTTATAAATTAATGGAAAATATTTATGATTTAGTTGTTATTGGAGGAGGCATCTCATCCTCTACCTTTATCGCAAATATTTTAAAAAAGGGTTTTAAGGGAAAGATAGCTGTTGTTGAAGCTGGTAGAGGTTTAGGAGGCAGATGTAGTACAAGATATAGTTATAAAGATAAAAAATTGGCTTTAAACCATGGCTGCCCTAACTTCAATGTTAATTATTCTCTAAAAAATTCTTCTTTGGATGATTTCATAACAGAACTCTTAGATAAAAATCTTATAAAAAATTTAGAAAATTCATGTTTTGAATTTGACGAAAATTATAAATTATCGAAGAACTATACCAATGATTTTTATTTAGGTAATGTTTATACATCAACTTGCAATATGAGTAAACTAGTAGAAAATCTAATTAACCTCTACAATACAAAAAATCAAATTGATTTTTATTTTGAATCTTTGATTGTAAAATTAAATTTTAATTCCAAATTATGGAATATAATATCAAATAAAAATAAAAAAATTGTTGGAAAATTTTTAGTTTGCACCAGTAATCTCTTATTGCACAAAAGATCATTAGAAATTTTAAATGTATGCGAAATCCCCCTAAGAAAAGCTGTAAACAAAAAGAATATCAAAATAGATGAAATAATTAAGCTTACAAATAAACAAGAATATATAAAAAGAAATAATTTTTTAATTTTTACAAAAGAGAATTGTCATTTAGAAGGAATTTTTGATAAAGACATTATTCATTTTATTTTTAATGAAAAAGGACAAAAAGAAATTGGGTTTGAAAGAATAATATTTCAAAAACAATTTAATAATAGTCTTGGAATAGTAGTGCATACAAGAAATATGGAACATGTATTAGATAATTATGATCGAGAAAATAAAAAATTTTTATATCAATTCATATCAAATAAATTAAATAAATTTTTAATTAAAAGTCAAATTACTTTTAAAAATCTTTTATTAGATGATTTTTCTAGAATGACATGGAGAGCATCACAACCTATTGGAGAAGGGATACCTGAAAGACTACAAATATGTGAAGAATATAAAATTGGTTTTTGTGGAGATTGGTTTCAAGTAGAAGGCTATGGGTCCGTTCTTGGTGCCATTTCAAGTGGTTTGAAGTTATCAAAAAAGTTTATTAAATTTTATGAGATAAATGATTAAGAATAATACTAACATTTGGTTCTTTTTTGAAGAGTAACTCTATTCCATTACCACTAATTTTATAAAATTTTTCTTTTTTCTTATAAATAGCCCATGCTCTTATGAAATCTTTCATAGACTCTTTTTTGCTTTTACCTCTTTCAATATGATCTCTTTCATAAATTCTTTTCATACAGATGTTTTTTTTTAATTTTAATCTGACCAATAGATAATTATTTTTTTTAATAAATTTAAGAATTTCAAGTGCAAAAATTCCCTCGATAATTAAGTTCTTAATATCAGAAGAATTCTTGTAAGTAATTTCTGTTCTTTTTTTTATAAAGTCATATTTGTATAAATAGTTTATCTCTTTATCTCTTAAGATTTTATCTATAGTTTTTCTTAACAATTTAAAATTATGACTAAGTTTTCTATCAAAATAAGATGGTATAAATTTAGATAATAAATTACTTATATTTCCAGTTCTATAGAAATCATCTGTACTAATAATATGGCAATTTTCTAATTCATTCATAAGTTTTTTTGCAAGACTTGTTTTGCCACTACCAGAGGGGCCTGTTATGATAATTATTTTCATAAGATTTATCTGGCTTAATCTAAGAAAATTATAAATGTACTGATAAATTTGAGAATTATTAACCTCAAATATAAATATTTTTTTCCAGTTTTCAAATAATAATCTCTATTTGATAAGGTGTCTAAATTTATTTAATTTGAATAAATAATAATTTCTCAATTATTACTTGTTATGATTTAAATACTCCAATAATCAATTTATGAATAATTACCTAAATAACATCTTCAAAGGATTAAAATTTGAATTTCACTCTTATTAAGATTATTAACTTGCATAATATTTAAATATGTGTCTTTATAAGATTGTAAATAAATAAAAATCTAATTTAACTTGAATAACTATTTATTAGTTCTTTACCAAGTTTTAGATTTTAGATATTATTAATTACTTAATTGATTAAATGTTTACCAAAATCTTAAATAAATTAAAAGCAATCTTTGGCAAAAAATCAATTTCAAAGACTTCCAAGCCTAAGAAATTATCAAAATCTACAAAATCAACAAAATCTACAAAATCAACAACAAAGAAAACTACAAAACCTGCTAAAGGAAAAAAGCAAGAAGTTAAACTTTTAATAGAAAGTTTTACTTCGATTCCTGGTGTTGGAGCAAAAAGTGCTAAGGCATTTTATGAAGCTGGATTTAAATCTACTAAGGATATTCTCTCTGCAAAAGAGGAAGACCTTTTAGCCGTCCCTGGTGTTGGAATAAATCTAGTAGAAAAATTAAAGAATTACAAATCTTAATAAGGAAATTAAATTTAAGATCCAAAGAATTCTTTAATTATTTATATATTCCAAAAATTTATTGGAATCTAATAAATGATAAAGCAGGAAATATAGTCTTTTAATCTTAAATTTAATATTGATTTGAAATATTATTAACCTTATCTTCTCCTTGCCTTTCTTCTTTGTTGTAATTTTCTTTTGTATTTTTCAATAGGTGTTTCATGATGTCTGAGCCTTTTAAGATCTGCAAATATACCAGCCTTAGATACTTGTCTCTTAAATCTTCTTAAAGCAGACTCAATTCCTTCATTTTCGCCTACAGTTACTTGTGTCAAAATAAGAAATAATAAAATTAAATTATACCACTTAACATGCCCAATTTAAGATTTTCCTTGAGAATAAATTTTTTGAATTTTTTTTATAAATCATTTATTGCAACTTTATTTTAAAAGGTTTTTTAAGGAAATAAATAATATATTTTCTTATGAAAAGCTTAATTAATTTAAATTTATGCTAATTGATACGTGATTTATTCTGTAAAACTAATATATTATCTACCTAATTCTAAATATGTAATTATTAAAAATAATTTTTATAAAAAATATCATTACTTTAATGATATTTAAATTCATAAATTAAAAAATATACTCATAACTTAAAATTATTATTACTTATTCTTTTGATAAGGTTGGAGTATATGTTGATGCCACTAAACTTAATAACGCAATAATTTGTTCATTTGGACATTTAGTTTCCCTAATCAAATTCTTACATTCATTAATTATATTTTTATAGGTATCTTCAACTATTCCGTTCATCTCATCTTCGCTGAATGAAAATTGTTTACTCATTTAATTTAAATAATTTTAATTATAAACCCTACAAAATTATTCTTTGTTTTATTTGAACTGATTTTTTAATATTTGTTATTGCCACATTGGATCTTTACTTTTATATCTTTCTGAAGTGTAAGGTCTATATTTATGAAGTTTTTCAATAATACATGCTAAATCTTTAACGTGATTCTTTATTGCTTTGCTTTTTATTATGCTTAAAAGAGAAATTCTTTTCTTTATTTTTAGTAATCCTAATGATGTTTGCCAATAATTTTTATTTTTATAAGTTTCTAGCCAAAAGTCAAAAATATCTTCAATTACATCTAGTGGTAGATTAAAAGATATTCCTTTAGGGGGTTTTTCAATAGTAAATCCCTCATATTGTAATTCATTCAATAAATTATTGAGATTAAAATTTATTGCGTATAGTATATCTCTTGCTGATTCTTCGGCAATTAATTCTTTTCTATGACATTCCAATAAATATTTTTTTTCTATCATTGGAAATTCGTTATAAATTTTATCAATTAACCAAAAACCTATTCCATTTATCTCTCCACTAGCAAGAATTAGGTATATATTTCCACTCATCTAAATTAATAAACCTTCTTAAATAAATTATGTTAATGGAATTGAAAAAAAGTTATTTTTTAACAATAATATAAAAAATATCTATATAAAATTACCTTTTTCTCGCACTAGAAACTTTTGCTTGATAAGATTAAATTTTAAATATGTTTAGTTACACTGAAGTTGAAAAGATGTTTTTCGACCCTATTGATTTAGCTGTTTCTATAACCAATAATTACCTCTCTAAAATAAAAGTTATTAATTCTATTTTTTCTTAGGAAAAAGTCTACTTATCTTTTCTTTTTGAATGGAATCTTTTTTATCTCTCATTTTTTTATCTTCTAAGGACTCTTTATTAGTGCTTACTGCATAAATTATATAGAAAACAATAGAACTGAATATTAAACCACAAAATATAATGAAAATACCTAATGGAGCAGTAGGGCTAAAAATTGTGAGATCTACATTTTCTTTCATATTTTATATACAGTATTTATTTAATTTTATTTTATTTCTTCATATCCTAAATAAGACGTTTTATTATAATCTTTATAGCCATTTAAATATGCTTCGGGGTTTTTATTGTCGAAATTTCTTGCTCTTCTACTAATCATAAGAAATGGTATGAATATTGCCCCAATAAAAAAATGAAGGATCAGGAAATCAGAGGGAAAACCATTATTCCAGTCTGGGAAAAATAAAAGAGTTGAAAAAAGATTATACATACAAAATTTCTAGTTAATAGTAACTATGACTGATAAATATGAAAAATATGCCTATATTTAATAAATTGAAATTTAAAAATTTAAAATTTAAATAATTTGAGACTATAAAACTTCAAAATTTAGACAATTTAATTTATTATAAATTTATCAAATTAAATTAAAACTGTTGAGATTTTTAATTAGCTTTATAATTCTTAGTATTCTATTAATTAATCCTATTCAAGGATTTGCTTCTACTGCAACAAATCCAAGTGCAATTGCTCTAAGGAATAGAATTTCAAATAATTTTTCCAATAAATATTGTAAAGGAATTGAAAGTGGTTTTTCTAAAGACGAAGCGATGAGATCTGCAATTATCGAGACAGAAAATATTGTTGCTTTTTCTATCAATCCTCAAAAAAAGTTTATATTAAAGGATGATCTAGCGAATCAAATATCTATTAAAGTTATAAATAAATGTGGATGGTCTTTTGGACTAACTGGCAAAGATGGAATTAATTATTTTAAAAAGTATTTTTTAGAAATTAATGAAAAAACCACACCTAATAAAAAATTATCTGGTTAATTTATTAAATACATGAATAATATATCTGATAAAAATGTAATTATTATAATTTTAATTACGATATTTTTTATTTTCGGATTAATTTTTTCTGTCAAATCCCCAGAAAGAAAAGTTATAGATTCTCCTTTAATATGGAAAGATAATTATACACAAAGCTATAAAACCAATAATACTTCAAACCAGAAATTTATCTAAGTAAAAATTTTAATGATATTTTATATTAATAGAGTTCTCAATATTTAATATCTCTATTTTACGTATCCAAGTAATAAAGAGGCTAATTTTAATTCATTATTATACCAAGCTCTTACAGCCATTGCCCTTCTTGGGTCGTAGAAGTTTTGCTTTCTATACCAATCAAGAACATCATTATCTGACTTTTTCCCATTGCAGGAAAGACAACAAGGTACGCAATTACTTGTAATAGTTTTTCCTCCTTTAGATCGAGGATATAAGTGATCAATTGATTCTGAATTCAATCCACAATAAATACATTTATTTTTTGTGATTTTATGAAGTGATTCTCTCCAATTTTTATTATTTATTTTTGGACATAATTGTTCTAAATAAATAGCATCTTGTTTATGCATTTATAAAAACTAATTTATTGAAAATGTTAGCAGATTTAACTTGTTTTTGACTTTAAGAATCGATTTAATTGATTTTGATTCATTAAATGGAAGTATAATTAAATTTATCTGATCTATATAATGAATATAATTTTTTCTGTTTATTTTTTTAGTCAAGATCTAACAATTGTTAGCCAATTTTTTATTTTCATTATTTCATACTTATCTAATGTCTTTTCGTCAATCGCAGGAGGGGGTGCAGGTTTAATTCAGTTACCAGCTTTAATATTATTTGGAATACCCTACTATAAAGCTCTAGCTGCTCATAAAATAGCTACTGTTGCGCTTGGGATTGGAGGCTCCATAAGAAACTATAAAAATGTTAAAAAGAATTATTTGATAATTTTACTATTATTAATATTCGGTATTCCTGGGGTTATTTTAGGAACTTTAATTGTCGAATTAATATCTGAAAAATATTTATATTATTTATTAGCTATTTTTACTATCATATTGGGAATTTATTCCATTAATAAGCCTAATTTAGGATTGACATCAATTAACAAGAAAATTGGAATATTTTCATACTTTAAATTTAATTGTTTAGCATTTATTATTGGAATCTTAAATGGCTCAATATCATCTGGCACAGGTTTATTAGTAACTATTTTATTAATTCAGACATTTGGTTTAGATTTTCTTAGTTCAATTAGTATTACTTTTCTTACTGTAGGAATCTTTTGGAACGCAACAGGCGCTATAGCTTTAAGTAGAATAGGTTCTATACCTTCAAATATATTAATTATTTTAATTTTGGGTTCTTTTCTAGGGGGATTTAGTGGTGCACATTTGTCAAATTTAAAGGGAAATAACTTTATTAAAAAACTATTTACATGCTTATGTTTTTTAATTGGTTTAACATTAATATTAAAATTTTAATTTCTTGAATTTATCTTTATTAGTATTTTTCCTAGATTACCAATAAATAATCAATATTAAGAGATGCTTTATTTGTTAACTAACTTATTTAATAATTTTGAAGAGAGATTTTTTATAATTTCTATTTGTAAAAGTAGGAATTAATTTCATTTTCCCATCATTATGAATTAAAAGCTTTTGAAAATAAAAGATAATTTTTATAAAAAAAAGGCTTCACAACAGTGAAGCCGGGTGATGGGGAACTTTATTTTTAAACCAAATTTAAGTAAATTGCAAGACCCCACCCATAGTGTTATTTAGTGGTCTTAAAAGCACTATGGGTAGTGGTAGCTTTAAAGTCATTTCTTATTTCTCTAATATTGTTGAATTAATTAATTCTCTATAAATGAAATTATTTATATATTTTCTTATTTACTTTTTTTACTTGAATAACTTCTTTTACAATGTATTATTCTTAAAAGTGATATAAACTTAAAAAGTTATGGTTGAATTGAGCTTATTGACCTTATTAAATCTAGTTGGTAATAATTTTTGTGAATATAGAAACATTGGGCACGATAATTATAAATCTCTTTTATTGGCATATAGTGATGCTAGTCATGAATTTGGACCATTAGAAGTAAAAAATGTAATTGAAAATTCAGATAATTTTAAAGTAGCTGCAATTGCTGTAGCTGCAGTTAAATGTCCAAATTATATTATGGAATAATGAGATTTGAAATTAAAACCGATCAAAATAGATTTACAGATAAATTATCATTATCGTTTGCGATATCAATAATTACTTTTTTTGCAATTCTTTTTACAAATATCGCCCTGAATATAAACAAACTAACCCACTATTATGAAATAAATTATTTATGTAGATTAATTCTTGTAGATAAATCACAAAGTAATTTCAAAAAATTATCTAAGTTGACTAAACAATTAAAAAAACAAAAAATTTGGGATTTCTGTAGAGAATTCAGCTTTTGAATTTTATTAACTTGAAGCAGAGGTATAGAATTTCAAAGCATATTTCCAAAATCTCCGAGAAAAAATTAAAAAAGTCATAGATACTAAAATTTCTAAAATTATTTTCCATGCAGGAGATAATCCTAGTAAAACCTCTGATGGAATAGTTGTTATAAAAGTGATTGGAATAACAGTACTAAAAAATATTCTTAAAGAAAAAGAAAATGAATCCATTGGAAATCGACCCATATATAAAAAAGATCGTAAAACTTCAGTAGCATTCCAAGTCTTGACAAACCATATGGTAGTTGTGGATATTAAAAACCACAAACTATATAATATTGAGATTGAACAAATTAATGTAATTATTAATAAATTTAAGGACCAAATTGTAAAAGATATATTATTTAGATAAAAACAATAACTGAGAACAAAAAAACCTAGTAGTATTTCTATTAATCCTGTAGGCGAAATTCTTTTAAAAGAAATCCAAAATTGACTATCTATTGGCTTTAGTAATACATAATCTAAAGTTCCTTCCCTAATGTATTTTACAATTTCCTTTAAATTAGGATTAAACCATGTATTTGTAACTCCATTTAAAATCGTATAGATACCTTGTATTATTAATGCCTGGTTGAAATCCCATCCGCCTATCTTATCTGTATTTGAGAAGAATATAGATAGTAAAAAAACGCTTCCAATAAGTCCTAAAATAGAAGTTAATAAGTCAATAAATAAATTAATCTTGTACTCCAATTCAATAGAAAAGGAGGAATAATTAAAATAAGAATAAACTTGTAAATACTTTTTTATATTCATAAACCCATAGCAGTAAACTTTTTTGTTCCAGATTTCCATACTTTTTTAAAAATAGAAAAAAATAAAATAATCCATAAAAGCTGTACTATGATACCTTCCATTATGTTGGCTTTATTACCAGATAAGATACTTGCTGGGAGATCTATTAAATAAGGGAAAGGGGTCAAATAAATCCAAGATTTTACATAGTAAGGAAATGATGAAACTGGAGCTAACAATCCAGAGAGAAATAATGTAGGAATAAATAATAATTTTTCAATTGAGCTTGCTTTCTCAGTCCAGAAACAAAAACTAGCGATAATTGATTGCATAAGAAATTGTATTAAGAAAGAGAAAAAAGTGCTTATGAGTGCAATTATTATTGTCAATATGGAAGGTATCCATAAACTTTGTGGATTAAATATAAAAAAAAATATAGCTATTAGCAATGCAAAGGGAAACCTTGTTATTTGTTCAGCAAGATGTTGAGCAAAATATCTTATGAATGGATGTAAAGGTTGAATTAGAAATGGGGATACTCTACCTAAAAGAGCATCTTCTTCAAATGTGAATACAACCCAAACTACAGAAAATTGCCTAACAAAAAATGCACTTAAAAAATATCTAGAAAGCATTATATTACTTATATTTATTGATTCGTTTAATCCATTATTTGTCCATATATTCAGCATGAAAAATGGAATAACCCCTGAAATAGCCCATAAAGCAATTTCAGCTCTGTATTCAAGCATATTTGCATATTGGGTTTTAAATAAAGTACTGTATTTATAAATTGATGAATTTTTCATTTTATTTTTTATTAATTAAAACTTTGCCAATTACCTCATCAATTGGCGGTTCAGTAATCTGCAAATCCTCAATATCAAATTTATTTAATATCTCTTTAAGGGTATTTTTAAAATCTAACTTATTTATTGTGAATGTGATTTGATTATCATTGATATTTTTAATTTCTAAGTTCAACTTTTTTAAATTTTCTATATCTTTTATAGATTTACATATTATTGATACATCTTTATTTGGTGAAAGTTTTGTTAATAATTTCTCAAGTTTTCCATCATACGTAATATAACCTTCATGTATACATATCACTCTTTTACAAAGGTAAGTTATATCTTTCATATAATGACTGGTTAAAAGAATTGTTGCACCAGTTTGTTTATTATAAATTTTAAGAAATTTTCTTAAATTTGCTTGAGCATTTATATCAAGTCCCAATGTAGGCTCATCCAAAAATAAAATGCTAGGTCTATGTATTAGTGCAGCAAGTAATTCAGCTTTCATACGTTGGCCTAAAGATAGTTTCCTGACAGGCAAATAAAGTTCAGAATCAATTTCTAGCATTTCTGATAATTCTTTAATTCGTCTTATGGCTTCTTTCTTTTCTATTCCGTATATTGAAGCGTTTAAATAAAAAGAATCAATAGGTGGTATATCCCATATAAGTTGTTGTTTTTGTCCCATTATTAAAGTTATTTTTTTTAAAAATGATGCTTCCCTTTCAAAAGGAAGTGAACCAGCTACTGAAATATATCCATTCGATGGATACAGCAAACCACATAAAATTTTCAGAATTGTAGTTTTACCTGCGCCATTAGCACCAAGAAATCCAACAATTTCTCCCTTTTTTATTTCAAAATTAATATTTTTAACTACTTTTTTTTCAATTGTTTTTCTATTGAAAAAATGTTTTATAGTTCCTTGTATACCTGGTCTTTTAGATGATATAGAAAAAGATTTGTTTATATCTTTTACTTCAATTATATTTGTTACCATTTTTAATTATTTTATATAATTTAACTTATTTTCTATCTCAAATGTGAGGTTTTATTAGCTATATTTTTTTTATTTAATTAAAAGATGTCTTTTAAGGAGTAAATTAACCAAGAAAAAAAGTTAATAGGATTAATAAGTTCTTTAACATTTTTTTTTGGTTTGTATTTTAATTCCTTTACCAAATTACTTAAAATATTTTTCTCTATCGAATCAGCTTTTGGAATTATTTTACCGTTTTCATCAAGTATTTCAATCTCATTTTCAAAAAACCATTCTTCTTCTCCATTTGAAAACTCAACAATAACTCCGACTCCTTTTCCATCCGTTAATCTAAAATCCTTTACTTTAAAACTAGAACTATCTTTGATTGCATTGAGTGTTTTAGAAGATAATCTGTCCTTTGAGAGATTAGCATTAATTTTTACAAGTGATCCTACTTTTACTAAATCTAAAAATTCCATTTATTTAAACTACCACACCTAAATAAAATTTGAGTGAAAAATATTAATTTTAAACTTTATTTTTTATTCGAAAGTTTAAATACTGCTTCAAGAATCCTTTTTATAGAAATAGCCAATATTCTTAAAAAAACAAATCCTATTCCAAGCCATCCTAGTAAAACGGTAATAGATAACAAACTTGAACCTAAATCCTTTTGAAGTAAATCAGACATAATTTAGATAATTTACCTAATTAAAACTATCTTTATAATATCTTTCAATAGATTTTTTAGTTAAAATAAAATTATCTATATCTACTACCCTTAAACCACATACTTTTTGGAGATTCCGTAATTCTATTTTTATCGACCAAGTATTTATTAATATCTGATTTTAAAAAGTTTGATATTTTATTTTTAATATCTTTTTCTAAAATTGTAATCATTTCATAAAAACTTTCTTTTACTTTTACATATAACCAATAGTTTTCAAGTTTTTTCAGAAAATTAAGTTAAATTTGTTTTCTTTGTATTCTAAATTACATTTTAACTTATTTTATTTTGGTTTTTTAATTTAAATTATTGACTTATAAAAGAAGTAAGTTATATTAATGATAATTTTTATTTAATGCATGAATAAAGAACTTGAATCTTTTGACTTATTTGTAGATGATATTATTTCATCTGAAGACAATTTATTGAAAGGTGAGCTTGATTTTTTATTAATGCAGTACATTTTTGATTCCTTAGAGCTTGAAAATTTAAAGGATCATAATGAAACTATTAATTCAGAAGACTATACTGATTCATATTTAGTTGCTTAGATAATGTTAAAAATTCTTTATGATAAATTTTGGTATCCCTTTTTTGGAAAAATCTTATCTAAATTTGTTTTTTTAATAGAAGGTAATAAAAATAATAATAAAAGATCTATTGATAAATCCAATCAAGCAAAAGATTAAGCTATCTTTAAAACATTTTTATATTGATTACAACAAATTTCATTCCTTAGTTTATTTATTTATTGCAAGTTTTAAATAAGTACCTCAGGATAATGAATAATTTAAATAGCTCAAAAGCAAGTGTTTTAAAGCCATATACAGTACATTATCGAAATTTTAATAATATTCGCTTTGAAAGTTGCTTTTATGCATTTGATGCTTTTGAGGCAAGAGCACTAGCAATGGAATTCAATAAATACATACATGATCATCCAAGCAGTATTGATCTTATAAGGTGTGAGAATTAAAAAATTTTGTAGCTTTTTTTATTCTTAAACTAAATCTTTTGATCCAGAAATTGCTAGATCTTCTTGCAAACCCTTCTCACAAGATAAGACACGAGACCAACTAGGTAATTGTTGTGTAGCGGGACTTTTTAAGAAATTTTCGGTAGCAGGTCTAAGTAATTTTGCAAATTTTTGTACAGATAGTTCCTCTTCATGTCTATCGTATGGAATTTTATTTATCGCAGAATCTAATCCAAATTGTTTAACTCTATCTTCCCCAACCCTTTTATAGAGTACTTCTAATGTGGATAATTTTGTATTAGTTAATGTTTCCGCTTGGTGTTCCATCAATCCTCTTAAAACACTTGATAAAATTTCAGTACACATTCGTTGTAAACCGTCTTTTGAAGATGATCCAATATTTTTGTGTTTATGATCAAATAGACCTAAATCTACTTGTGCTATTTTTGATGTCCTCACATTCCTATAGACCTCTGAAAGAAGGCCAATCTCTAATCCCCAGTCACAAGGAATTCTTAGATTCATCGCAAGATCCTTAGTAAATGCAAATTCTCCTGCTAATGGATATCTAAATGACTGAAGATATTGAAGGAATGGGCCTTTCCCTACCAATTGCTCTAAGCTTGCTAATAGTGGGCCAACAAATAGTCTTGTTGCTCTCCCCTGTAATTGATTTGTTTCTAAGGATAATCTGCTATAGAAAGCTTTTACATATGAGATTCCATATGAATCATCTAATAAAGGTAGAATCATTTTTGAGGGATATAATGAACTGAAGGTTCTTATATCAGCATCAAATAATGCAACTACTTCAGATTTTCTAGTTGCTACTCCTATCCCTTGCCAAACTGCCCATCCTTTTCCAGGTGTCCCCAATAATTCAAGACCATTACTTTCTTGAGATTTGAGAAGTTCTATAACTGATGGTGAATTCGTCCATTGTAAATGAACAGGAAATGGCATTGATTCAAAAAAGGATTTTGCAGCTTTAACTTGCTCTTTCGATTTCGCAGACAATGCAATAACAAGCTCGTTTAAACCATTTAAATTTTTCAGAACTTCTCTAATAGATTTTAGTGCGGGTCTCTCAAACTCTTCATATAAGCAAGGAATTAATATTGCAGTTGGTCTGTTCTTTAAACCTTTATTTAATTCTTTGATTAAATCTTTCGTAATACCATATTCATGAATTGTTGTGATTAATCCTTGTTGAAAGTCCATTTGCTAATTGATGTGCAGAATAGTAGTAGTAATAATTTCGAAAATTTATTCAAAGTAATGAAAAATGATTTAGATAGATTTAATCTTAAAGAATTGTTGGAAATAATATACCATCACCATGATAGCGAAGATTTAAATGTAGTTTTATCTCAGTTATCAAAAATACTAAGTAAATACCAATGTGAATCTGGTTTTATAAATATGGAAAGAATTATTCCATGGAACCAAAATCATTCTGTTTTAATAACTTATGCTGATTCAGTTCAAAAAGAAGGTGAGCAAACATTAGTGACTTTAAATATTATTCTGGAAAAGTATTTCAAGGAATTATCTAAAGTAGTCCATGTTCTTCCATTTTTAAGGGCAACAAGTGATGGTGGATTTGCAGTCTCAAGTCATAAATTATTAGATGAAAAATTTGGGAACTGGAATGATTTAAAAAATTTATCTAAAAGACATATTTTGATGGCTGATTTAGTTCTTAATCATGTTTCATCCTCTCATCCCTGGGTACAACAGTTTAAAAAAGGAGAAGAACCAGGTTTATCAAATATTTTTGCACCTTCAAAAAATTTAGATTGGAGTAATGTAATTAGACCGAGAAGTTCCTCCTTATTCTCACAAATTAATACTAGTGTTGGCCCGAAGCAGGTCTGGACAACCTTCGGCCCTGATCAGGTTGATTTAAATTGGCAAAATCCTAGGATGCTCATTGAGTTTTTAAATCTATTTATTTTATATATTAATAATGGAATTAAGTGGTTTAGATTAGATGCCGTTGGATTTATTTGGAAACAATCTGGAACTACCTGTTTAAATCTTTCAAAAGCTCATTGTATTGTAAAAGTATTAAGAAAAAAACTTTCTAGTCTCTTAAGTGATGGAGTTTTAATAACCGAGACAAATGTTCCGCAGAAAGAAAATCTTTCTTATCTTGAGACAGAGGATGAAGCTCATATGGCTTATAATTTTCCTCTCCCACCTCTTTTACTAGAGGCAGTAATCACTTCACGTGCAGACATATTAAATACCTGGATATATAATTGGCCAGTATTACCAGAAAATACAACTCTTTTTAATTTCACTGCTTCTCATGATGGAGTAGGTTTGAGACCTTTAGAAGGTTTAATGAATGAAGAGCGAATAAAAGAACTACTTATTAATTGTGAAAAAAGAGGGGGACTTATTAGTCATAGAAGGCTATTTAACGGAGAAGATAAGCCTTATGAGTTAAATATAAGTTGGTGGAGTGCCATGGAAGATTCTAGTAGAGATACTAAACGTTTTCAGCAGGAAAGGTTTATTTTGTCTCAACTTCTCGTAATGGCATTAAAAGGTGTCCCGGCGTTCTATTTACCAGCTTTATTAGGATCTGGCAATGATATCAAGAAATTTTCAATTACAGGGGAAAGAAGGGATTTAAATCGTGAAAAATTTGACTTTGATAAATTAATAATAAAATTAGAAGATAAGAATTCTATAGCAAGCAAAAACTTAAAAATTTTAAGTAGCGCTATGAAAATAAGATCAAAAATTAAATCATTTCATCCATCTGCAGAAATGAAATGCTTAACAAAAGGAAGGAGTGATATAGTAGCAATTCATAGAACGTTTGAAAAAAGTTCAATATTTGCAATACATAATATGACAGACAATAAATTGAATTTTTCAATTGATGATTCTTTAAAATCTTCCTTAAAAGATGTATTTATTTATTGTGATTATTTATCTGATAAACAATATAGTAATTTAAATTTTGTTCTTGATCCTTTTCAAGTATTATGGATAGGGAAATATAAATGATTAACAATTCAAAAATTTGGATAGTGTCGGATGTTGATGGTACACTTATGGATCATTTTTATGATCTAACACCAGCAAAAGAGACAATTATCTTGTTACAAAGAATAGGAATTCCAGTAATTCTTTGTACTAGTAAAACAAAATCAGAAGTAAAGATTATTAGAGATGATCTAAATTTAAAGGATCCTTACATTGTGGAAAATGGCGGTGCAATATATGGAGAAAATCCTGATGGTAAAGAATGGGAAATCATATTAGGTAAAAGTTATTCTATTTTGGAGAAAATTCTTAATAATCTCTCTGAGAATATAAATTTTAAATTAAGACCCCTTAATTCATTATCCGATGATGAAGCTAAAAATTTAACAGGCCTTGAGGGAGAATCTCTTAATTTAATGAGAGATAGACATTGGAGTATGCCATTTTTAAACCCACCAGATAATTTTGAAAAAGATTTAAAGAAACTTTGTGAAATATATGATGTTGATATCTTTAGAGGAAACAGAATGAGTCATTTGCTTTCTAAAAATTCTAATAAAGGAATAGCCATAAAAAAACTTTTAAGCAAAAACAAAAATTTAAATGTACAAATAATTGGTTTAGGTGATTCTCCAAATGATTTACCACTTTTAATGAATTCAAACTATAAGATTGTTATATCAGGTATTAAAGGGCCAAATCATTTACTTTTAAATGAATTAAAAGGAACAGAATTTTTTATTTCAAAAAAACCGCATGGATATGGATGGAAAGATGAAGTTACCAAATTAATTACAAAGTTATCTAATACATGATTTCTATATGAATCTAGACAAAATTAAATTTCCTTTAGGTAATTATGAAAAATTAATCAATGATATTTCAGGATTAAAACTTGATGAATGGATAAATTATTGGGAAAAAGAGAGAATGATATTGTCATACGTATATGAGTTTTATGGGGATAAATATAGAGATGATTGGCTTTGGGGTGTCATTTTACCAATATTATCTGATATCTATTCCTTAAAAAACTCTAAGAAAAAGAGACAAGTTATTGGATTATCAGCTTTGCCTGGAACAGGAAAAACTACCCTTGGACTATTAATTGAAAGACTTTTATTAAAAATGGATATTAAAGCTTGTGTGGTTTCTATGGATGATTTTTACTTGCCCTTTTCAGAAATGAAAATAGCTATCAAAGATAATCCATGGAATGTATCAAGAGGATTCCCGGGAAGTCATTCAATTAATTTGATTGAAGAGAGAATTTTAGAATGGAAGAATTCTGGAAGGTTTAATTATCCAGTTTTTGACAAGTCATTAAGAAATGGATTAGGAGATAGAAGTTGCTGGAGAATAGATTTTCCTGAAATTTTAATTTTAGAAGGATGGTTCTTGGGTGTAAATCAAATATCATCTCAGTGGATTTATAAAGAAAACATAACACCACCTCTTCTAAATAGAGAAATTGAATATAGATCAAAAATACAAACAAACTTAAAAGATTATTTGAAAATCTGGAAACTATTTGAGAAGATTTGGCAAATAAAGCCAAAAAATTTCTCATATATGAATCTTTGGAAAACTGATCAAGAAAATGAAATGTTAAAAATTAAAGGTAAAGCTTTGGTTGATAACCAATTAAAAAATTTTCTAAGAATGTTAAATTCTTCAATTCCTCAAGAGAGTTTTAATGAAATTAATTCAAATTACATGATTAAATTAAACAAAAACCGAGAATTAATAAGTGTTGCTTTGAATATATAAAGGAACAAATTTTTAATATGCGCGACTCCGCATTTTTTGCAATAAGACTCTAAAGAGTTGGTAGTATTCAGAAAGATTAATTAAATATTCAATGTATAATTTTTCCTCTTTTGCTATAGGTGGATTTGTTCCATCTGCTGCAATAGCAGGGGCGTTACTATTAACAGGACTTGCAGTATTTTTCTATCTTGGTATTAAAGGACCAAAAAGTTATTAAATAATATTTTGGTAAATATAAAGAGCTTTTATAAAAAATTCACTTATAATAAAGTTTATGGAATTAACAACTGTACTTTTTTTTTTCAGTTTCCCTTTCGTTTTATTAACCGCTTACTTTGGTACTAAAAGTAATTTTTACGAAAGTGAAAATTATAAAGGTGATGGTTGTGCTCACGATGTGAAAAGGTAAATTATTTAATTTTTACCTCCATAAACGCATGTCCATTTACTATCAAATTGCCAGACTGGTTTATATATTTCTTTAGTAATTTTATCACCAGCTTTTAAACATGTTTCTAAATCTTTCATTGGAAGAGAATAAAGTGAAGGACTTGTTATGCCGCTTACTTCTGGTCTTCCGCTAGGTCCTTGTCTATAAGTTCCTATAACTAGCCAATAATTGGCTTTTATTGGACTAGTCATATTCAAGATGCCAAATATAAATAGAAATTTAAAAATTAATTTTAAAATCATCTTATTTTAAAAAAAATGGTCAGGAATTTTTTGTTATTATTTGTCCTTATAATAATTGAAAATACTTTATGAGAACTTTTCTTGAATTATCTTAAATATTTATTTTATGGAATAATTCAAGGATTTACTGAATTCTTACCAATTAGTAGTAGTGCTCACTTAAAAGTATTATCTGAATTTTTTGGTTTACCAGATCCAGGCTCATCTCTTTCAGCTGTAGTTCAGATTGCAAGCGTAATAGCAATACTAGTTTACTTTAGAAAAGATATTAGAACTATTAATGGTATTTCTTTGGTAAATAATTATATTTATAAAAATAAAATATTCATTTCAATAATAATAGGTTCAATATCAATTATATGTTTAGGAGGATTTGTCAAATTTTTAATACCTCATTTTTATGAATCATATCTTCGCTCAAATTTATTAATTGGTATCCTTTCTATTTTTACTTCTTTTTTAATGTACCTATCGCAATTAAAAAAAAATAAAGATATTTCATTAGAGAATCATACATTTATTAATAGTTTCCTTATAGGCTTAGCTCAGTCTTTTGCAATATTTCCTGGAGTTTCTAGATCAGGAATAACCATAACTATTGCCCTTTTACTAGGTTGGAAAAGAGTTGATGCTGCAAAGTTTTCTTTCTTGCTTGGAATACCAGCAATATCTATAGCTGCCTTTGTTGAAATTTTTAGTTCAATAAAAGGAAATCTTTTAATATCTTATGGACCTCTTTGGGTGGCTCTAATTTCATCTTTTTTAACCTCATATATTTCAATAAGATTTCTAATAAAATATATTTCACTGAAAGGTTTAAAGATTTTTATTTTTTATAAATTATTTTTTGGTTTATTAATTTTATTTTGGGAAATTTTTTCATAAAAATACTATGATATTTATGCTAATCTTTAATTGATTATATTTAATGAATGTATAATTTTTTATCTATTCAATTAGGAGAAGTAGAAGTCTCCAATTTAACTTTAGGAGTATTAATAGGTTTCTCTTCTTTTACATTTTTGGCAGTTGGTATTAGTTCTTATAAGTTATATAAATCATTAATAAACAATGATAATAAAGACTAATATCGGAACGGCGGGATTTGAACCCACGACCCCCACTACCCCAAAGTGGTGCGCTACCAAACTGCGCTACGCCCCGATATTTTAATTATAATTTAATATTAAAATTAGAACTACATTATTTAAATTTGTTTTGATTAAAAAAATAAATATATTAGTCTTTGTTTAATTTTTTTATTTTATTGGATCATTAGTTGATATTAATACACATTTATCAACTGCCCAATTAAAGTTATCCCATACTTCCTTATTTAATTTGAAATTACAATTTTCAAAATTTTTTAAATTAATTTTTGTAGGAGAAGCTGAACAATATTGCCTGCTTCCAAATGAAGCGAGGTATTGTTGGTGATAGTCTTCAGCATAAAAATATTTATTAAGTTTTTTTATTTCAGTTTGAATTGTTCCAAAGTTATTTTTTTCTAAAGCTTTTTGATAAGCTTTTTGACTATTAATGATTATTTCTTGTTGGCTACTATTACTAAAAAATATAGCCGACCGATATTGAGTTCCACAATCATTTCCTTGTCTGTTTTTTTGAGTGGGATCATGACATTCCCAAAACATCTTCAATAGATCGCTAATGTCAATCAACTTCTTATCCCAAACTACTTTTACAACTTCAGTGTGGCCTGTATATCCAGAGCAAACCTGGTTGTATGTCGGATTAATTGTTTTGCCACCAGCATATCCCACAGAAGTAGTAATCACACCAGGAAGTTTCCAAAAACACTTTTCAGCACCCCAAAAGCAGCCACAACCAAAATAAATGGAATCTTCTCCGTTTCCTGGCTCCTTAAAAATATTTGTTTTTAAAATTCTATGTTTAAAAAATTTATCGCAGTTTTCGGTTTCATCATTTTTATTTATAAGAAATTCAAACATTTTAAAATTTTTTAATATTATAAATACTTTAAATTGTTTTTGAAGATTTATTTGTTTAAATTATCTTCTAAGTTTTTAACAGCTAGTTCTCTTTCCCATAAATTTTTATAGAGTCCTTTTTTTTCTATTAATTCCTTATGAATGCCCTCTTGAATTATTCTGCCTTTATCCATTACTAAAACTCTATCGCAGGTTGCAGCAACTGATAATTGGTGACTTATCATTAATATAGTTTTATTCTTATTATCCCTAATCTCTTTGATAATTTTTGATGCTGTTTTATTATCTACGCTTGCCAAAGCATCATCTAAAACAATAATAGGAGCATCAACAAGAAGTGCTCTTCCCAAAGCAGTTCTTTGTCTTTGGCCGCCACTTAGTGTAATTCCTCTTTCTCCTACTACAGTATTATATCCTTTGGGGAAATTGCTAATATCTTCACTTAAACCAGCTTTCATTGCTGAAGTTTCTACTAAATTTATAGATGCTTTAGGATCTCCAAATTTAAGATTTTCTGCAATAGTTGATGTAAATAAGAATGCCTCTTGGGGAACGATTGCTACATTTTTTCTTAAGTATTTAAGATCTATTTCTTTTACATCAATATTGTCAATATATAATTGTTCTTTAGGAATATCAATTGTTCTTCCTAAAGCTTTAGCTAATGTTGTTTTGCCGCAACCTACTGGTCCAACAATAGCTACTAGCTCACCAGGCAATATCTTAAAGTTAATACCATTTAAAGCATTTTCCTTAGATTTTTCATATCGAATTTTAAGATTTTTCGCTTCAATAAGGCCTTCAATTAATATATTTGTCTTATTATTTCTTTCATTATTTTTAATTTTAGGTTCACTTTGAAATATCTCTTCTATTCTATCTAAACTTACTTGACCTAATTGAAATGTATTGAGAGTAAATCCTAATAATGCGGTGGGAAAAACTAATCTCTCAACATACAGTATTAATGCAACTAATCCCCCTATAGTTATAAAACCATTCTCAAGTTGTGATGTTCCAAGTGCTAAAAGTAATAACAAAGAAATTGATGAAATACCCTGAAGGAGAGGAAATAATGTACTAGCTGTTCTTGCAAGTTTAATAGCTGCTTTTCTATAAGCATTGTTAAATTTGTTAAATTGGTTATATTCTGATGATTCTTGTGCATAAATTTTAATTGCACTTATCCCAGATAAATCTTCTTGTATTAAGTCACTTAATTTTGATAATGCCTCTTGTTGTAAACGCCTTTGAGCAACCATTTTTCCTCCAAATAACCCGACAATTCCAAGAATTACAGGAAAAATTAATAAAGAAGAAATAGTTAAGGTTTTATTAATAGTAAACATCGATGGGATAGTTAAAGAATAAGCAAGAATAATGTTGCACAAACTCAGTACAGTAAAACCTAATAAACGCCTAACATTTTCCACATCACTTGTAGCTCTCGCAATAATATCTCCGCTCCCAATCTGTTGAATCCAATCTGGATCTTGAATTAGTAGGTGGTCAAAAAGTTTTTGTCTTAATTTTACTTCTACTTTCCTACCTATACCAAATACTATTTGTCTTGAATATAATCGGATCACACCCATTAAGCTTGCTAGAAGTATCAGCCACAAAGATTTTGATATTATAAAATACCCAGAAAAATCATCTTGTAGTTGATCAATGATATTTTTAACTTCTAAGGGAATTATTACGCTTAAAATATTAACTATTAATAATGCTAATGCGCCAATTATTAATTCTCTTTTAAATGGTCTAAGGTATTTTTTTATAATATTAAATTTCAGATTGTTCATTAAGTTTTTCCAATAAGATTAAGATAATGTTTCATTTTGAAATTTGTGAGCTAATTTTATAAAGATAAGCTTTTTTTACTATGGAAGATGATCAGATTCATCCCCTTCATGATATAGACAAAAATATCATAGACTCTCTTGTCGTTAAAGAACTACCTGAAAAAATTGATTTAATAAATTTAGCCAGATTAATAAACAGATATCAAAATTTTCCTGGTGAAAATGATCTAAAAAATGATTTAGAAAAAATTATTAAATTTTGGAATATTTCAGAAGAATTATTATTTGCAAAAACGAGAGAAATTTGGTCAAATAACTTTAAACCAAGTAATGTACCTAAAGATTTAATTGGTTCAGGTTTTGATACATCTAATGAGAGTACTATATCAAAATGAAAATATCTAATCAAATAACTTCAATTCTAGAAACGATTCTTCAAGGGAATGATTTGGATGAAAACATGGTAAGAACTCTTATGAGTTCTTGGCTAAATGATGATATTTCTCCCATCAAGTCATCTGCTATTTTGGCAGGATTGAGATGTAAAAGAGTTACTGGTTTAGAGTTGGCAACTATGGCAAATATATTACTAAATGCTTGTGTTTTGCCTGTTAATAGGCCGGATTTATTTCTTGTTGATACTTGTGGAACAGGAGGAGATGGAGCTAATACTTTTAATATCTCTACTGCAGTTGCTTTTGTAGCTTCTGCATGCGGAGTAAATGTATCCAAACATGGAAATAGAAGTGCAAGTGGGAAGGTAGGTTCTGCAGATGTTCTAATGAACTTGGGAATAAATTTAAATGCCCCTCTTGAAAAAGTCATAAATGCTTTAAATGACATAGGAATTACGTTTTTATTTGCTCCTCTATGGCATAAATCACTTGCTAAGTTAGCTCCAATTAGAAAAGATCTAGGGGTGAGAACAGTTTTTAATCAATTAGGCCCCCTAGTAAATCCTCTAAGACCAAATGCTCAAGTCCTAGGTGTAGCTTCTGAGGATCTACTCAAACCAATGGCACTAGCCTTACAAAAACTTGGAATGCAAAGGGCGATTGTTGTATATGGATATGGTGGATTGGATGAAGCATCACTAGAAGGTGAAAACAAAATTATTTTCTTAGAGAATGGAGTATTAAATTCATCTACGGTTAATTTTTCTGATTTTAAATATAAAAATATATCTAATAAAGAGCTTGTTGTCTCAGGAGATTTAACTAATGAAGAAATACTAATATCTGTGTTAAATGGTAAAGGCCATAAGAGTCATATTAGTGTAGTGGCTTTTAACACGGCTCTTGTTCTTTGGGCTTCTGGGATAGAAAATGATCTTTCTAATTGTTTAAATATCGCTTTCAAAACTATAGAAAAAGGTTTGCCAATAAAGAAATTCTTAATGTTAAAAAGTTATTTAGAGGAAAATTAAATAAAGCAAATGAATGATCCTTTTAAAAAAAATGCGAAGCTAGTTCTTAAAAATGGAATAACTTTTAATGGCTATTCCTTTGGCGCAAAAGGTAAAGCAATTGGAGAAGTGGTTTTTAATACAGGAATGACTGGTTATCAAGAAGTTATGACTGATCCGAGTTATTTTGGGCAGATTTTAGTATTTACATATCCAGAAATTGGTAATACAGGTATTAACTTTGAGGATTCAGAATCGGATAATAATATTGTAAAAGGAATAATAGTTCGAAATTTCTCAAATAGTACTAGTAATTGGAGATCAAAATTATCTTTAGATAATTGGTTAAAAAAAAATAATGTAATAGGTTTATTTGGAATAGATACTAGAGCTTTAGTAAAGATATTAAGAAATAATGGTTCAATGAATGGGATTATAACCACTGAAGATATTAGTATCGAAAGTTGCAGTAAATACCTAACAAATACTTCAAGTATGAGTGGAATGAATTTAGCTTCTAATGTTTCAACTAATAAAGAATATATTTGGAATCGATCTGATTCTAATTTCTCATTTGGAAATTTTACTAATAATCATATTAAAAAAGAAAAATTAATAGTTGTTGCTATAGATTTTGGGATAAAGAAGTCGATTCTAGATAGATTATCTTACTATGGTTGTAATGTAATTGTTTTACCCTGTAAGACTTCACTTGATAAGGTTTTGTCTTATAAGCCAAACGGTATATTCTTTTCTAATGGTCCAGGAGATCCTTCTTGTGTTTATGAAGGTATAAAGTTAGCACAAGAATTAATTGAAATAGGTAATATACCCATGTTTGGAATTTGTTTAGGTCATCAAATATTCGGTTTAGCTTTGGGCGGCAAAACTTACAAATTATCTTTTGGACATCGTGGTTTAAATCATCCTTGTGGTTTTGGCAATAAAATTGATATAACAAGTCAAAACCACGGTTTTGCACTGGCTGCGGATTCCATCCCTGGAGATATTGCTGAAGTTAATCTTTTAAATTTAAACGATAATACTGTTGCCGGATTGAGAATTAAAAACAAACCTATTTTTAGCGTGCAATATCACCCTGAAGCCTCTCCTGGTCCTCATGACTCAGATTATTTATTTAAAAATTTTGTTTCTCTAATGTTAGAAAGATGTTGACATATTCAATTATTTTGATTTGATAATTACATTTAATAAATTATTTTTTGGAGGAATAAACCATAGAAGACTTCCAAAGGCTTACAGTTTCTCTAAGGGGAAACATAACTGTAAAATCAAAAACAATTATTTTTACTTTCACAGGCCAGTTAGATGCCTTTTCTGAGAAACAATTTAAGACATTTGTTACGAGCAATCTTGAAAAGGATCCCATGTCATTTGTTATTGATCTAATGAAGATTGATTTCCTAGATTCCTCTGGTTTAGGAGCACTTGTGCAAACAGCTAAGGAATGTAAAAAACTTAAGCTAGATTTTTCTGTAATTGGAAATTCAAGAGTAGTTCAAACTATTAAATTAGTTCGATTAGGAGATTTTTTAAATTTAGAGTCTAGTCTGGAAAATGCCCTGCAAAAATTAAGAACTTGAATAACTGGTTAAATAATTTAGAACAAACTAAAACAACTTTTGAAATCGGAGTTATTCAGTTAGCCTGGTTAGGAGATGCTGTTTGGGAATTGCATCAAAGGATGAGACATATAAAGATGCCTGCAAAATCAAAAGATCTCCACTTATCTGTTGTTAATAATGTTAAAGCTGATTCTCAAGCTGAATCATTAATATTTTTAGAACCTCTATTGAATGATTTTGAAATTGCACTAGTAAAAAGAGCTAGGAATAAAAGAAAAAGGTCTCCGAAAGGAATTCAACCAAGTATTTATGCTAAATCAACGGGTTTTGAAACGTTAATTGGCTGGTTATTTTTAAATAATCCAAAAAGATTATCAGATCTTTTTGACCAATTAGAATTAAAATAATAAAAAAAATTTTATGAAAAATAAATCAAATAATAAATACGGTAGATTTTCTAAAAATAATTTTAAAGAAAGTCAAGAAGCTAACAGCTT
>CACNWH010000014.1 GCA_902624105.1 uncultured Prochlorococcus sp.
TTGGATGAGCAGTAGCGCTTTACAAGTAACAAAGACAGTTACTTATTTACCAGATTTAGTAGAGGTACAGAGAGCAAGTTTTAAATGGTTTTTGGAGAAAGGTTTAATTGAAGAACTTCAGAATTTTTCTCCAATTACTGACTACACAGGTAAGCTTGAGTTGCATTTTATTGGTGAAGAATATCGTTTAAAAAGACCTAGGCATGATGTTGAAGAAGCAAAAAGAAGGGATGCAACTTTTGCTTCCCAAATGTATGTAACTTGTAGACTTATTAATAAAGAAACAGGTGAAATAAAAGAACAAGAAGTTTTTATAGGGGAATTACCATTAATGACAGAAAGAGGTACTTTCATTATTAATGGAGCTGAAAGAGTTATCGTTAACCAAATAGTAAGAAGTCCAGGTGTATATTTTAAAGACGAACAGGATAAAAATGGTAGAAGAACTTATAATGCAAGTGTTATACCCAATAGGGGGGCTTGGTTAAAGTTTGAAACAGATAAGAATAACTTACTCTATGTCAGGGTTGACAAAACCAGGAAAATAAATGCACATGTTCTTATGAGGGCTATGGGCCTTTCCGATAATGACGTAATAGATAAACTCAGACATCCTGAATTTTATAGAAATTCAATTGACTCAGCCAATGAAGAAGGTATAACTTCTGAAGACCAAGCCTTACTTGAGCTTTACAAAAAATTAAGGCCAGGAGAGCCACCTTCTGTTTCTGGTGGCCAACAGCTTTTGCATAGTCGTTTTTTTGACCCTAAGAGATACGATCTTGGCAGAGTCGGTAGATATAAAATTAATAAAAAACTTAGGCTCACTGTTCCAGATCATATTAGGACTTTGACACATGAGGATGTTCTTTCAACTATTGATTATTTGATTAATTTAGAACTTGATATCGGTGGTGCTAGTCTAGATGATATAGATCACTTAGGTAATAGAAGGGTCAGATCCGTTGGTGAATTATTACAAAATCAAGTTCGTGTTGGTCTTAACAGGTTAGAAAGAATAATTAAGGAAAGAATGACTGTTGGAGAAACTGATTCTCTAACTCCAGCTCAATTAGTTAATCCTAAGCCATTAGTGGCTGCTATCAAAGAATTTTTTGGTTCAAGTCAATTAAGTCAATTCATGGATCAAACAAATCCTTTAGCAGAATTGACTCACAAAAGAAGAATTTCAGCTTTAGGTCCAGGAGGACTCACTAGGGAAAGAGCAGGCTTCGCAGTCAGAGATATACATCCCTCTCATTATGGAAGACTTTGTCCAATTGAAACTCCTGAGGGTCCAAACGCTGGTCTAATTAATTCATTAGCAACACATGCGAGGGTTAATGAATATGGTTTTATAGAAACTCCATTTTGGAAGGTTGTTAAAGGTAGGGTTGTGAAAAGTGGTAATCCAATTTATTTATCAGCTGATTTGGAAGATGAATGCAGAGTCGCTCCAGGGGATGTGGCGACAGATGAAGAAGGCTTAATACTTGCTGATTTAATTCCAGTGAGATATCGCCAAGATTTTGAAAAAGTTCCACCTCAACAAGTTGATTATGTTCAATTATCTCCTGTTCAAGTTATATCTGTAGCAACATCTTTAATTCCTTTCCTTGAGCATGATGATGCTAATAGAGCCTTGATGGGTTCAAACATGCAAAGACAAGCTGTTCCTCTTTTAAGACCTGAAAGACCACTCGTAGGAACTGGCCTTGAATCTCAAGTTGCTAGAGATTCTGGAATGGTTCCAATTACGAAAGTAAATGGCACTGTATCCTACGTAGATGCGAATGAAATTATTGTTAGAGATGATGAAGGTAATGATCATATTCATCAATTACAAAAATATCAAAGATCTAATCAGGATACTTGTTTGAATCAGAGACCAATTGTAAACAATGGAGACAAAGTAATTTCTGGACAGGTTTTAGCTGATGGATCTGCTTGTGAGGGAGGTGAAATTGCTTTAGGCCAAAATGTTCTAATAGCTTATATGCCCTGGGAAGGATACAATTATGAAGATGCAATACTTGTGAGTGAAAGGTTAGTTACAGATGATCTTTATACTTCTGTCCATATTGAAAAATACGAAATAGAAGCAAGGCAAACTAAGTTAGGCCCTGAAGAAATTACAAGGGAGATTCCCAATGTATCTGAAGATAGTCTTGCTAATCTTGATGAGATGGGCATCATAAGAATCGGAGCTTTTGTTGAAAGTGGAGATATATTGGTCGGCAAAGTTACTCCTAAAGGAGAATCTGATCAACCTCCTGAAGAGAAACTACTGCGAGCAATATTTGGAGAAAAGGCTAGAGATGTAAGAGATAATTCATTAAGAGTTCCAAATACAGAAAGGGGAAGGGTTGTTGATGTAAGAATATATACTCGAGAACAAGGTGATGAGTTACCCCCTGGAGCAAATATGGTCGTAAGAGTATACGTGGCTCAACGACGTAAGATACAGGTGGGAGATAAGATGGCTGGAAGACATGGAAATAAAGGTATTATTAGCAGGATTTTACCAAGAGAAGATATGCCTTATTTACCTGATGGAACACCTGTCGATATTGTATTAAATCCCCTAGGAGTGCCGAGTAGAATGAACGTTGGCCAAGTCTTTGAGCTTCTTATGGGTTGGGCTGCCTCTAATTTAAATTGTAGAGTAAAAGTAGTACCTTTTGATGAAATGTATGGCCCTGAAAAATCACACCAGACAGTGCAAGCATTTTTGACTGAAGCATCAAAACAAATAGGTAAAGATTGGGTTTATAATCCAAAAGATCCTGGCAAACTTCTTTTAATAGATGGAAGAACTGGCGAACCTTTTGATCAACCAGTTGCTGTAGGTTACTCTCACTTCCTAAAGCTTGTTCATTTAGTTGATGATAAAATTCATGCTCGATCTACAGGCCCATACTCACTGGTTACTCAGCAGCCTCTTGGAGGAAAAGCTCAGCAAGGTGGACAGCGTTTAGGCGAAATGGAAGTTTGGGCATTAGAAGCATATGGAGCTGCTTATACCTTACAAGAATTATTAACAGTTAAATCTGATGATATGCAAGGTAGAAATGAAGCTCTTAATGCAATTGTCAAAGGTAAACCAATCCCAAGACCTGGAACTCCTGAATCATTTAAAGTTTTAATGAGAGAACTACAATCTTTAGGTCTTGATATATCTGTTTATACTGATGAAGGTAAGGAAGTTGATTTAATGCAAGATGTTAATTCTAGAAGGAATACCCCTTCAAGACCAACGTATGAATCATTGGGAACTTCAGAATATGAAGAAGATTAATTTCTATCAATAACACTTTTAACCAAAATATTTCATCATGACTAACAGCAATTTAAGAACTGAAAATCACTTTGATTACGTAAAAATCTCAATAGCTTCCCCTCAGAGAATTATGGATTGGGGTCAGAGAACTCTTCCTAATGGGCAAGTGGTTGGAGAAGTTACTAAACCTGAGACCATTAACTATAGAACCCTAAAACCAGAAATGGACGGTCTATTTTGTGAAAAAATTTTTGGCCCCTCTAAAGATTGGGAATGTCATTGCGGTAAGTATAAAAGAGTTAGGCACAGGGGTATTGTTTGTGAGAGATGCGGCGTTGAGGTTACTGAAAGCAGGGTAAGAAGACATAGAATGGGATATATTAAGCTGGCAGCGCCAGTTTCTCATGTTTGGTATTTAAAAGGTATCCCTAGTTATGTAGCAATTCTCCTTGATATGCCTCTTCGGGATGTCGAACAAATAGTATATTTTAATTGTTATGTAGTTCTTGATGTTGGAGATCATCAAGAGCTTAAATATAAACAACTTTTAACTGAAGACGAATGGTTGGAGATTGAAGATGAAATTTATGCAGAAGATTCAACAATTGAAAATGAACCATTTGTTGGAATTGGAGCAGAGGCTCTAAAACAGTTACTTGAAGATTTAAATTTAGCTGAAATTGCAGAAGAGCTTCGTGAAGAAATTACTCAAAGTAAAGGTCAAAAAAGAGCTAAATTAATTAAAAGGTTAAGAGTGATAGATAATTTTATTGCTACTAATGCTAGGCCAGAATGGATGGTACTAGATGCAATTCCAGTAATACCTCCAGATCTGAGACCAATGGTTCAATTGGATGGTGGTAGATTTGCAACTTCTGATTTGAATGACTTATACAGAAGAGTTATTAATAGAAATAATAGACTTGCAAGATTGCAAGAAATTTTAGCTCCTGAAATTATTGTTAGAAACGAAAAAAGGATGTTACAAGAGGCAGTTGATGCTCTTGTAGATAATGGAAGAAGAGGAAGAACGGTTGTTGGTGCTAATAATAGAGCGTTAAAATCGCTTAGCGATATTATTGAGGGTAAACAAGGAAGATTTAGGCAAAATCTATTAGGTAAGAGAGTTGATTATTCAGGAAGGTCTGTAATTGTTGTTGGCCCGAAATTAAAAATGCATCAGTGTGGTCTACCAAAGGAAATGGCTATCGAGTTATTCCAACCTTTTGTGATTCATAGATTAATCAGACAAAACATTGTCAATAATATCAAGGCCGCTAAAAAATTAATACAAAAAGCTGATGATGAAGTTATGCAAGTTTTACAAGAAGTTATTGAAGGTCATCCTATTTTACTTAATAGAGCCCCAACTCTTCATAGATTAGGTATTCAAGCATTTGAACCTAAGCTTGTAGGAGGTAGGGCGATACAGCTTCACCCTCTTGTTTGTCCAGCCTTTAATGCTGATTTTGATGGAGATCAAATGGCAGTTCATGTACCGTTAGCTTTAGAAGCACAAACTGAGGCAAGAATGCTAATGCTTGCAAGTAATAATATATTGTCACCCGCTACAGGCGAACCAATCGTAACCCCTTCACAAGATATGGTTCTTGGTTCTTATTATTTAACTGCTCTACAACCAGATTATAAAAAACCAAAATTTGAGGACAATTCATCAACTTACGCATCGCTTGAAGATGTCATATTTGCATTTGAGAATAAAAGGATAGGATTACATAACTGGGTATGGGTTAGATTTAATGGTGAAGTAGAGGATGAAGATGAATCTAAGAAACCCAATGAAGTTAAAGAGTTTGATGATGGTTCGAAATTAGAAATCTGGACTTACAGGCGCGATAAGTTCGATTCTGAGAATAATCTTATATCAAGATATATTCTTACTACTGTGGGTAGAGTTGTAATGAACCATACAATAATTGATTCAGTCTCTCAAACTTAATCACAACAATACATCTATCATTTATAAATTGAAATTATGACATCCTCCAAACCAAAAAAAAATTCAAAGACTCGCAAAAGTTCAAAGACTGCTAAAAAAACATCGCAATTAGTAATGCCTCCTTTAGCTAAAACCCCCCCCTCTTTTAAAAATAAAGTTATTGATAAAAAAGGTTTAAAAAATCTTGTTGCTTGGTCATATAAAACTCATGGAACAGCAATAACTGCTGCTATGGCTGATAACCTCAAAGATCTTGGATTTAAATATGCAACTCAAGCAGCTGTATCTATTTCAGTAGAAGATTTGAAAGTTCCAGAGGCTAAACAAGATTTAATTGGTCAGGCGGAAGCTCAAATTAGTGCCACTGAGGAATGTTATAGGCTTGGTGAAATAACTGAAGTTGAGAGACATACAAAAGTAATTGATACCTGGACTGAAACTAATGAGAGGTTAGTTGATGCAGTTAAAAATAATTTCAATCAAAATGATCCTTTGAATTCTGTTTGGATGATGGCTAATTCAGGAGCCAGAGGAAATATGTCTCAAGTGAGACAGCTTGTAGGGATGAGAGGTTTGATGGCTAATCCACAGGGTGAGATCATTGATTTACCAATAAGAACAAATTTTAGAGAAGGTCTTACTGTCACTGAATATGTAATTTCTTCCTACGGAGCAAGGAAAGGTTTAGTTGATACTGCTTTAAGGACTGCTGATTCAGGATATTTAACAAGAAGATTAGTCGACGTAGCGCAGGATGTAATTGTGAGGGAGGAAGATTGTGGAACTGAAAGATCTATTGTAATCGAATCTGAAGATGGAAAATTCGGAAATAGACTACTAGGGCGACTTACTGCTCAAGATGTATTTAATTCTGAAGAAGAAATAATAGTACCGAAGGATACAGCAATTGATCCTTCTATAAGTAATATTATTGAACAATCATCGATTGAGAAAGTCAATATAAGATCACCTTTAACATGTGAGGCTAATAGATCAGTTTGTAGGAAATGTTATGGCTGGGCACTAGCTTATAATCATCTTGTTGATCTTGGCGAAGCAGTTGGTATCATTGCGGCTCAATCAATCGGAGAACCTGGAACTCAATTAACAATGAGAACTTTCCACACGGGTGGAGTATCAACCGCTGAAAGTGGTGTGGTGAGATCAAAAATTGCTGGAAAAGTTGAATTTGGTTCAAAAGCTAAAATAAGAGGATATCGAACACCTCATGGTGTTGAGGCAAAACAGGCCGAAGTTGATTTTGTATTAAAAATTATTCCTAAACAAGGAGGTTCTGCAAAGAATCAAAGAATTGAAGTTACCAGTGGATCTTTGTTATTTGTTGAAAATGGACAAGAAGTAAACTCTGATATAACTATTGCACAAATTACGGCAGGATCAGTTAAAAAAAGTGTTGAGAAAGCTACAAAAGACGTTATCTGCGACTTAGCTGGCCAAGTTAAGTATGATAAGGTCATTCAACCTAAAGAGGTTACTGATAGGCAAGGAAATATTACTCTTAAAGCACAACGATTGGGTAGATTGTGGGTATTAGCAGGAGATGTTTATAATTTACCTCCAAATGCAACTCCAGTAGTAAATTCTAATAAGAAGGTAAATGCAGGCGAAGTCTTAGCAGAGGCAAGCCAATTCAGTGAATATGGAGGGGAAATTCGTCTCAGAGATTCTATAGGCGATTCAAGAGAAGTACAAATAGTTACAACTTCAATGGCACTTAAAGATTGCAAATTAATTGAGGAAGCTACCCATTCTGGAGAAATTTGGCATCTGGAATCAGGTGAAGGTGTATCTTATCGTTTAAATACTATTCCAGGTAGTAAAATTAGTAGCGGTGAAATAATTGCAGACTTAGCTGATGATAAATTTAGAACAAAAACAGGGGGTTTAGTTAAATATGCTCCAGGTTTAAGTGTTAAAAAAGCTAGATCAGCAAAAAATGGTTTTGAAGTAAGCCAAGGGGGAACATTACTCTGGATTCCTCAGGAAACTCATGAAATTAACAAGGATATATCATTATTAATGATAGAAGATATGCAATGGATAGAAGCAGGTACAGAAGTAGTTAAAGATATATTTAGTCAAACTTCTGGTATCGTTACAGTTACTCAGAAGAATGATATTTTGCGAGAGATTACTGTAAGGAATGGTACTTTTCATGAATGTGATGATGAAGAAGTTTTAAGTCGTTTTGATGATGAAGGGATATTAGTTAACCCAGGTGAAAAGATCATGGATGGTATAAAAAATGAAGAAACACTGTTTGTCCAAAGACTAGAAACGCCAAATCGTAAAGGCTTACTATTAAGAACTGTTGAAGAATTTACTATTCCAGATGAAGCTCAATTACCTGAACTTCAACACGTTAAACAAGATAAAGGACCTTACCTTGGTTTAAAAGCTATTCAAAGAATTTCTTATAAAGATGGGGAATTAATTAAATCTGTTGAAGGAGTCGAATTATTAAGGACTCAATTAAGCTTAGAAACTTTTGATGCAACTCCCCAAATGACAGTGGATGTTGAAGTTATTCCTGATAAAAAGGATAAAAATATTAATAGACTAAATTTAGTAATTCTTGAGTCAATTTTAGTTAGAAGAGATACCATCTCTGATTCAAGTCATGGTTCTACTCACACTGAATTACAAGTCAAAAACAATACCTCAGTTAAAGCTGGTGAAGTTATTGCGACTACTCAAATCTTATGTAAAGAAGAAGGGATAGTACAAATGCCAACTCCTGTTGATGATGAACCAATTAGAAGACTAATAGTTGAAAGAGAAGAAGATAAAATTATCATAAAAACGAAAGGAAAACCAACTGTAAAAGTTGGAGATAGAGTTGTTGATGGAGATTTCGTAAGTAATACTGAAAAGTCAACTTCCTGTGGAGAGATAGAGGAGATAAGTGAAAATTCTGTAACTTTAAGACTTGGTAGACCCTATATGGTTTCTCCTGATTCAGTATTACATGTCAGAGATGGAGATTTAGTACAAAGAGGAGATGGTCTAGCTTTGTTAGTTTTTGAAAGACAAAAAACGGGAGATATTGTTCAAGGTTTACCTCGCATCGAAGAATTATTAGAGGCTAGAAGACCAAGAGATTCTGCAGTTTTATGTAGAAAATCTGGAGTAGTCCAAATCAAAAAAGGCACTGATGATGAATCAATATCTTTATCTGTAATTGAAAGAGATGATGTGATTAACGAATATCAGATCCTTATAGGCAAAAATATTATGGTTAGTGATGGTCAACAAGTTACTGCAGGAGAATTGCTAACAGATGGTCCAATAAATCCACATGAATTATTAGAGTGTTTCTTTATAGACTTAAAAGATCAAAAACCCTTAATGGAGGCAGCTCAAGAATCAATATCTTTGCTTCAAAGAAGAATGGTTAATGAAGTTCAAAATGTTTATAAATCCCAAGGAGTAGCTATAGATGATAAGCATATCGAGGTGATAGTGAGACAAATGACTAGTAAAGTGAGAGTTGAAGATGCTGGGGATACGACTCTTCTACCTGGAGAATTAATTGAAATACGACAAGTTGAAGATACTAATCAAGCTATGTCAATAACTGGTGGTGCTCCTGCTGAATTTACTCCTGTTTTACTAGGAATCACAAAAGCGTCTCTGAATACTGATAGCTTTATCTCCGCAGCCTCTTTCCAGGAGACTACTAGAGTTCTAACTGAGGCCGCTATTGAAGGTAAGTCTGATTGGCTGAGAGGCCTAAAAGAGAATGTAATTATAGGAAGGCTCATACCTGCAGGAACAGGCTTTAGTGGATTTGTGGAAGAATTAGCATCTGAGGCGGGACCTCATCCTGATATCCTCGCAGAAGAATCTGGGGGGTATAGAAGGGCTCAAAATCTAAGACCTGACTATACAGTAGATATGCCATCTAATAATGCAGTCAATTCATCTGCTATTTTGGATGATCCAAGTGATGAAGATTTAGAAACTACAAGGTCAAGACATGGTATTGATCCAACTTCCAGTAATTTCGCTGCTTTTGCAAGACCTAATGCTGAGAATCAATTTTCTGAGGATCAATTACCTGATCCGGCGGCATTAGAAGGTTTACAAGAGGAGGGATTATTAACTGATGAATAAGCTATTATTAATTTTTAATATTAGAATATAATTTTGAAAACTGATGATCAAACCTGAATTTATTCCAAAAAGGAAGCTGCCACGTTACGGGTTTCATTCTTATAATGAAAAACTTAATGGAAGGTTGGCAATGATTGGTTTCATAGCTATTTTATTTACCGAGTTTCTCTTGAAACGCGGTTTGTTTTCATCTTATTAATTGAGCCCTTTGAAAAATCTTTTGGGGTGCAGTATAGAAGAACTTGAAAAGATAGCCTTAAATTATGGTGAATCATCTTTTCGAGGTAAGCAAATCTATAATTATATTTACAATTCAAAAATAAGATCAAATAATATTGATGATATAAAAACTTTACCTTCTAACTTTAGAAATAAATTAAAAAGTGAAGGTTTTATTGCTGGATGTTTAGAATTACAAAAAAGATCTTTATCTAATGATGGTACTTTAAAGTTACTTTTAAGGACAATAGACGGAGAATTCATCGAATCAGTAGGGATACCTTCCCATAAAAGATTAACTGTATGTGTCTCTAGCCAAGTTGGTTGCCCGATGGATTGTAAGTTTTGCGCTACAGGTAAGGAGGGATTAAAAAGATCATTAAAAGCAGGTGAAATAATTGAACAAATATTATTAATTCAAAAAGAAATGAGTATGAAAGTAACGAATATTGTCTTTATGGGAATGGGTGAACCACTACTAAACATAAATGAAGTTCTAATGGCTATTAAATTCATAAATGAAGATTTAAATATTAGCCAAAGAAGAATGACAGTAAGCACAGTGGCTATCCCCAATAAAATTAGTCAATTGTCTAAACTTTCCTTTGAGAGATTAGGTAAATGTCAATTTACTCTTGCGATAAGCCTTCATGCTCCAAATCAGAAAATTAGAGAAAGTATAATACCGAGTGCAAAAAACTATAATATTAAACATATTATTCGGGATTGCCGAAATTTTGTATTACAGACAGGCAGAAGAATAAGTTTTGAATATATCTTACTAGATGGAATTAATGATCAGGAGGAGCATGCTGATCAATTAAGTAATTTAATAAGAGGTTTTCAATCACATGTAAATTTGATTAATTACAACTATATAAATGAAATGTCATTTAAAAAATCTTCATCTTCTATTACTAACAAATTTAAAAATAGACTTCTGAAAAATGGAATTAATGTAAGTTTTAGAAAAAGTCGAGGATTGGAAAAAAATGCTGCTTGTGGTCAATTAAGACGAAGTTAGATATTAAGAAATATATTTTTGGTAATTATTTTTAATTATTCAATAAAAAAGCTAGTATTAATAAAAGAGTAAAATTTAGTGAGCTTTATTAGGACCAAATTACTGCCTGTTACTATTGTAATTCTTTTTGGAGTTGCTTTTTTTGCTGTTAGTGCAAGAATTTGGTTGCCTGGTGATATGATGTCCCCCGCTCCAATTAATTAATAGTTGTTGTGTTCAATGATTAATTACAAAAAAGAATTAAATGATGATAGTTTGGCAGATATTGCTATTGACCCAGATATTTTAGCTAAAGAGTTAGCAGTTGATTTTGAAGTTGATCCTCTCGAGGAAATTGATAATGATGGCTTTTCACAAGATAATTTAGATATTTCTTCTGCATGTGATCAGGCTTTAGAATATTTGAAAGGGAATAAAGAACAGCGAATTCAAGGTTTAAAGATTTTTTGTGAATATCGTGATAAAAGGTCTTTCCCTTTATTACTACCATTATTGGATCAGTCTTGTCCTGTGGAGAGAATGAGTGCTGTTTATGCCTTAGGTCGTAATCCTTGTCCTGATGCAGTAAGTAAATTAGTAAGTTTGTTAGAGTCGGACGATAACGCTTATGTTAGAAGAGCTACTGCTTGGAGTTTAGCTAATTATGATAATCAAATTGTATTACGTCCCTTAATACAAGCCTTACAGAATGATGTCTCATCAGTAAGGCTTTGGGCCTCAAGCTCACTTGCCGAGATTGGAAGTATTTCAAATGATAATGCTCAATTAGCTGCTGAGCAATTACTAATAAGTCTTAAAATTGATAATGAACCTGTTGTTAGGAGTAATTGTATTTGGTCTTTATGCAGGCTTTATCAAATTTTAAGTAATAAGTTGCAAGAATTATTTATAGATGAATGTACAAAAATTGCTTTATTTGACTCAGAACCCTCTGTTATGGAAGAGGCTAAAACGGCACTTGATTCAATGGGGATGAAAGGATTTTATAAATAATTTATTTGGATATTGAAATATTTTATATCCAATAATGAAAACAAAGTTACGTTATCAACTGAAACGAGAAATTTTAGTTATTTTATATAAAGTATAAGTACTTAGTGTATAGATCTAATGCCTCAAAGAACATTAAGATTCAAAATTTATCAAGATGGACGTGTCCAAGAAACGGTCGAAGGTTTTGATGGCGATTCTTGTAATGATGCAACTAAGAATTTAGAAGATGCTCTTGGAGAAGTTAAAACTAAGAGATTAACAACAGACTCATTTGTCATTAATCAAGTCAACAATTCCAATCAATTAAAAAACGAATCTAATGTCACATTTTAGTACTATTAAAACTAAGCTTAAAGAAACAGAGCCTCTTATAAAAGCTTTAGATCTATTAGGTTATAATCCAAATCAAGATGAGAAATTTGTAAAAGGATACCAAGGCAAATTCACAGCTGTTGACATTAGCTTAGATTTACCAGAAAACACCAAGGTTGGCTTTAAGTGGGACAATAAAACAAATTCCTATGAGCTAGTTACTGATTTAGATCTATGGAAATATAATCTTCCAGTTGAAAGATTTATTTCAAAGGTTACCCAAATGTATGCATATCAAACAATAATTTCCCAAACACAAAAAGATGGTTATCAAATTGTTGAACAAAAGAATGACAATGATGGTTCCATAGAATTAGTTCTAACTAAATGGGAAGCATAAAATTTGGATATTGATCCTTCTACCGCGTTCGACTTTTTCGAAGAAACTATAAGTACTTCTTCGTTTGATTCTTTCGTGAAAACTGATATTAAATTAGATTCACTTGAAGATATTGAGAATGATAATTTAGCTGCATTTCATGAATATATTGAGTCTAATGATATTTCAGGATTCGAACCTGTTCTTGGGGGAGAATTGCGCGAAAAAGCAGTTTGGGTTGATGAATCTGCCTGTATTGGCTGTCAGTATTGTGTTCATGTGGCTACTAATACATTTTTTGTTGACGAGGATTACGGGAGAGCAAGAGTAATTCGTCAAAATGGAGATAATCTTGAAGTAGTGCAAGAAGCAATGGATACATGTCCAGTAGACTGTATGCATTGGGTTGATTTTGAGGATCTTGATAGATTGGAAGCTAGTTTAAACAGGGATATGTTTCAATCATTAGGTAAATTACCTAGGATAAATAAACACTAAAAATTCTAAATGGTATTACCATATCGTCGGTTTGGCAGGACAAACATTGATATGCCTGTACTATCTCTAGGTGGAATGAGATTTCAAAAAAGTTGGCAACAATTAGAATTTAACGACATATCGATAGAGGAACAAAATAAAGTAATAAAGATTTTAGAATTAGCCGATTTATATGGTTTAAATCATATTGAAACAGCGAGACACTATGGAACTTCTGAATTGCAATTAGGTTCTGCATTTAAAGATATGGATATAAATTCAAAAATTATTCAAACCAAAATCCCTCCAAATGAAGATGTCAACAAATTTCAAGATGAACTTAAAATGAGTTTTCAAAAACTTGGAATTAAAAAGATTGATCTTCTTGCTATTCATGGCATAAATACTTTTGAACATCTTCAGCAAGCTATAAGAGAAGGAGGATGCGTTGATACTCTTAGAAAGTGGCAAAAAGACAATATGATTGGCCATATTGGTTTCTCTACTCATGGATCATTAAGCCTGATTCAAAAAGCAATATCCTCAAATAAATTTGATTTTGTAAATTTACATTGGTATTTCATAAATCAGATAAATATCAAAGCAATAAAATTAGCAGAAAAATTTGATTTAGGTGTTTTTATAATAAGCCCTACGGATAAGGGTGGACATTTGCATACACCCTCAGAGAAAATTTATAAACTATGTAAGCCTATACATCCAATAGTTTTTAATGATCTGTTTTGCTTGAGTAATAATTCTGTGCACACACTGAGTGTCGGGGCTGCAAAAGAGTCTGATTTTGATTATCACTTAGAAGCGATTTCCCTGCTTCATAAATCGAATGATTTAGTTTCTTCCATTGAAAATAAATTGACGCAAGAATCAATCAAAGTTTTAGGTGTTGATTGGTATCAAAATTGGGATAAGAACTTACCAACATGGAAAAATACACCAGGAGAAATTAATATTCCAGTCCTACTTTGGTTAGCAAATTTGCTTGAAGCATGGGATTTAGAAAGTTTTACCAAAGCAAGATATCAATTGTTAGGAAATGGCGGACATTGGTTCCCTGGTAATAATTCAAATTCTTTGGATATAAGTGTAACTGAAAATGATTTATATAAATCATTAATTAATCATCGTAATCCTAAAAAAGTAATTAAAAAACTCAGACATTTAAAGAAAAAATTTGGTGCAGGAGAACAGGCTAGATTATCAACAACATAACAATATAAATTTATAAAGGATATTTTGCAGGTTTACCTATTGCTCTTGGATAAGAATCAGGGCAATTTTTCTCTGGTTTGATAAAAATAATATGTCTGATTCCTTTTCTATTAGGAAGTTGAATTTTCTTAATATCTGTAATAGAACCTTTTAATATTTCTAAAGAATTCCTTATTTTAACCTCATCTTTTTTTTCCCACTTACCACAATAAAGTAATCCAAGACCACTCTTATTTAGCATTGGCAATATGTATTCTGCAACTGTGGAAGGAGAGCCAACTGCCCTTGTCGTTCCTATATCAAAATTATTTCTATATGAAGCATTATGAGCAATGTTTTCGATCCTGTCGTTTATTACAAGAATATGATTACATAAATTTAAATCCTCAATAATTTGCTTTAATGCATCTGTTTTTTTTCTAGAAGAATCAACTAAATAAACTTCTGAATTTGGATGTGTTATTGCGTAAGCCAATCCCGGGAAACCACATCCTGAACCAATATCAATAAATTTTTTTCCATCCAATATCTTATTTGGACTTAAATAAAATGGCCAAATACTATCATAAACTTGTGATATCCAGTAATCATCACCTTCAAGTAGTCGGGTTAAATTTGTATTTTGATTAATTTCACTAATACTTTTCTGTAATTTTTGAAATAATCGAATCTCATTACTATTAAGAATTTTATTAAGATCTTGAGAGTGTAATATTTGCATCATATTTCTCAATTAAATTTTTAATTTAATGTTTTTATATAGCATTAACTTTAAATCAAATACATTAATATGTAATTGATAGAAATAAATTTTGAAAGGAGAAAAAGATTACTATAAGATTCTTGGGGTTCATGAGAAAGCTTCAACTCATGAATTAAGAAGGGCATTTTGTAAATTAACTAAAGAATTACATCCTGATACTACCTCCCTAAATTTAGAAGATGCAAAAGTGAAGCTTCAAATCGTAATGGAAGCTTATGAAAATCTCAATAATCCTTATTTAAGAAATATTTACGATAATAAAATTCAAAATAGCTTATCCAGTAAAAAAAATTATACAAAGCCTATAACTAACACGTACGCTGCAGATTCTAAAATAGCCAATTCTATTGGAGATAGGAGACCTTTTTCAAATGGAGAAATGTTTTCATTATTATTATTAGTGATTGTTATTTTTGTATGCTTATTATTTGCTGTTTTATTCGCAAATTTTACAGGCAAAGAAATAAACTCTATGCCAATATGGTTGATTAAATAGTTTTATTGAGTAACTTAATAAATTCATTAATTACTTTACAAAAATAAGCGAATTAATAACTTTTGAATTCTTATAAATATTTTCAAAATTAACTAATAATATTTAAATTTTATTATTTATAAGGTTAAAAGAATATCATGTATAATTTCATAACTTATTTCTAATTGATTATCTGTGATGCATAAAGGAGGAAGTAAATAAATTACATTTCCAAGTGGTCTAATAAAAAGTCCTTTTTCAATGGCAAGTTTCTTTATCTTTTTCCCAATCGTATTTAGATATCCAGAATTAGCACCTATTTCTAAATCGAAAGCTATTATAGTCCCGCAAATTCTTACTTTTTTGACAAAAGGTAAATCATTAAATTTATTTATCAAAAATAAATGTTTTTCTTCAAATTTAAGATATTTATTAGGTTCATATTCAAGGAGATCTAAACTTGCATTTGCAGCTGCACATCCAAGTGGATTAGCAGTAAAACTATGCCCATGCCAAAATGTTTTATTTGGCGAATCACTAACAAAAGATTGAAAAATTTTATCTTTAGAGAGTGTTATTCCCATGGGTAAGAAACCAGAAGTTAAACCTTTAGAGATTGCAATTAAATCTGGCTCGATATTTGCTTTTTGAAAAGCAAATAAACTTCCAGTTCTGCCAAAACCAGTCATTACTTCATCTGCTATTAAAAGAGAATTATGATTACTTACTAATTCTGAGATCTTTGTTATAAATTCTGGTCTTACCATATTCATACCACCGGCACCTTGCAAAATAGGCTCGGCAATAACTGCTACAGTTGGCTCTTTTAGGAGCTCAGAAAGTTTTTCAATAGAAACTTTTTCTTTCATTTCAACATCTTCATCTCCTATCCATGTTGATGGCCATGGCACTCTTTTAACAGGAAACATTAAATTCTCAAAACTTTCATTAAATATATTTCTTTCCCCTAAAGCCATCGCACCGAAAGTATCTCCATGATAGGCACCTTCAAAAGCAATAATTTGATTTCTTTGTTCACCATTATTCTGCCACCATTGATAAGCAATTTTAAGAGCCACCTCAACTGCAGTTGATCCATTATCTGAAAAAAATAATCGTTCTAATTTCGTTAATCTGCTAAGTCTTTCTGCTAGCTTTTTTGCCTGAGGATGTAAGAAATCAGCAAAAATGACTTGTTCTAATGTCTTGGCTTGATCTGATATTGCATTGGCTATGAATTCATTACTATGCCCATGAAGAGTAACCCACCAGCTACTAATCCCATCTATAAGTTCTTTCTCAGGATTTACAGTAAATAAAGAGGCATCTTTACCATGGCTGACTTCAATTTGAGCTTTGTTTGTTTGAATCTGAGTAAAAGGAGGCCAAATATTGGGGTGCCAATCATTATTAAATGAATTTGAATGATAAATCATAAACAATATTTACTTATTTAGTATTTGATTAAGTGTTTCATCCATTTTAAGATCTTTCCATAATAAATCTAAATTTTCAACACTTAAATTTTTAATCAAAGGGAATTCAGCGATAATTGTTAATCCACTAAAAAGTTTTAAAGTTTGTGGATTATCTAAATGTTTTCTGCCGTTTACAATAAGACCTAAAATAGTAATATTTCTTTTTCTGAGAGCCTCAATACTTAAGAGTGTGTGGTTTAGTGTCCCAAGAGAGCTCCTGCAAACAAGTATTACTGGTAAGTTCCAAATTTTGATTTGATCGATCTGTAAAAAATCTCGTGTTATTGGAACCATAAGCCCGCCAGCTGTTTCAATTAAAAGAGACTTATCGATATTTGGTAAATTTAGATTTGATTTTATAATTTTTACCTTATCAATTTCCGCAGCCCAGTGGGGTGATACTGGATTATTGAAAATGTAAGCTTCCTTTAAAATTTTTTTTTGACTGATTTGGCTAACTCTTTTTACATATTGACTATCTGTCTCTTTCTCAATTCCACTTTGTATTGGCTTCCAATAATAACAATTTAGACCTCTAACTAAAAAGGAGCTAATTAATGTTTTACCAACATCAGTATCAGTTCCGCATACAACAAATTGAAAATTTTTATTAGTGATTTTCATTTTTTTAGGATTAACACGCTGATAGACCAAGTTAAATTTACTTTCTCATATTGATCTTTGGGCCATTTCTTTTGCATTAACTTTAATTCTGAAATTGTTTTTCTTCTACTTTGTGAAGTATGAGCTCCTACATTAATAATACTCTTAAAAAGTTTATAAATATTTGGAAAAGTTTCCTTATGAGTAAATTTTTTTATTAGAAATATTTCATTTTCTTTTATAAATTTTTTTAAAGTATTTGTACATGGTAAAGAAAGGCCACTGTACTCCATTTTGTTTTTTTTACATGTATCTTTCCATTCTGGGAAACTTTCATTATTGGGAAATAAAACTATTAGAAAACCTCCAGGGACTAATCTGTCATACCATTCTCTCAACTTCTCCTCCGGTTTATTCAACCAATGCAAGCAGAAAGAAGAAATAATTAAACTTGCTTTATTTATATAAGGGGGTAAATCATTATTTAAATCCCATAAGATAGTCTGACTATTTCTTTTATTTTCTTTAAGCATATTTGGACTAAGGTCGATTCTAATAACGTTTATATTCATAAAATCTTTTTCTAATAGATCAGCTAGATAGCCTGTTCCTGCTCCTAAATCAATCCATTCTCCCATTTGAGGTTCTAATTCTTTAATGATAAGTAATAGCTTATTTGCAAAGTATTTTTGAACTAAGGAATATTTTGAATAACGATGAGCAGCCTTATTAAAGTTATTATTTATTTTTTTATTCCAATATTTTTTTGTCATCATAAAAAATATCTATAACCAATCTTTTAGGATTTTTACCATACAATTATCATCTATTAAGTGCCCTTGATTTTCAATTTGTACTAATTTAGGTTTTTTTATTTGAGAATAATTTAATAAATTAATAAATTCATTAGAAGCATATTCCTTGAGAATAAAATCATTTTTAGATTTAATTATTAAAACTTCAGCATGTTCAGAAAATAAATCAAATGTACTTGGTTGGAAATATAACTTTTGAAAATCTTTTAATAAACTTTTTAAATTAATTTGTTTTGAGTTTAGATTAAAAATAGATTTAAATTTAATATCAACTTGATTTGGCATAGATGATCTACTAATAAATTCTTCTAACATAAAGCGCACTTCAAGAGTGTTAATTTTTTTTTCCATTCTTCTGAGAGTTCTCATAGTTATATTTCTCTCATTATTTGTGGGTATGAAATTGAAGAAGGAATTAATTAATACGATATGAGATGCTTCTTTGAGAATTTCTTTATCAATTAAATGGATACCAAGAGAATGACATAAGGCAACTTTCTTATTGTTATCTGAATCAGTTTTGAGCCATTTAGCTTTAATGCAAAAGTCTGAATAATAACCTCTATCATTATCTTGCCAAATCCAATTTTGTCTAATAAAGTCTTCTTTTAACTTATCCCAGAGACTTTGATCGAATCCCCAACCGTGTTGTGAAATAATTTGATTCATTTGTAGGCTTTTAATGCAGAAATAAAGTTTTTTAAAATATCTTTATTGAAAGAATTCCTTATAGTCAACCTGATTCTAGATTTTCCTACTGGTACTGTAGGAGGTCTTATACCCACTGCTAAGAAGCCTTTCTTTTCAAGAAATTTTTGCAACATCATTGTTTTATCTTCATCTCCGATAATTAAAGAAAGGATATGAGCATCTCCAATAACTTCATATTTACTAATATGTTCAATCTCTTTTTTCCAACTTTTTGAGATTTTTAGTAAATCACTGCCTAAATTTTGATTTTGTTTGATTTTCTGCAATGACTTTAATGCCCCCGCAGCAAGAGAAGGAGATAAAGCTGTTGTATATCTAAAGGGACTACTCGATTGAATAAGCATTTCTCCTATTTTTTCATTGCTTGCTAGAAATGCACCGCCGCTTCCAAAAGCTTTACCAAAAGTTCCACTAACTATGCTAATTGAATCAAGAAATGGATAGCTCAATCCTTTCCCTTTATTTCCTAAGATTCCTAAAGCATGAGCTTCATCCACTAATAATTTGCAATTATATTTTTTACACAGTTTTGTTATTTTTTCTATTGGAGCGATACTACCCTCCATACTGTAGAGAGATTCAACAACAACTAGAATTGAATTATTAATTATGGAGTACTTTGACAATTTGTTTTCTAAATCTTTTAAATTATTGTGGAGAAATCTAATTAATTTGGCTCCAGATGTTTTTGATCCAATAAGTAAAGAATTATGTATTAATCTATCTGCAATTATGAGACTATTTTTATCTGTCAAAGCTTGAATAGCGGCTATGTTTGCTTGATATCCGCTAGGGAAAAGTAGTACAGAATCTTGATTTAACCATTTACCTAAATTAGTTTCAAGTGATTTATGTATAGGTCTAGAGCCACTTATAAATCTAGAACTACCTGATCCTAATCCTTCAATAAGAGTTGTCTTATGAGCAGCATTAATAACATCTTTATCTCGGCTTAATCCAAAATAATCATTACTGCTTAAATCTATAAGAGTTGTATTGAGATTGTCTCCCGAAACTTTAAATTCATATGGTTTATTCCCAAGAGATAGTACTCGTAATTTTCTAATTCTATTTTTAGGAGTTTGAAATTTGTCCATAATTTTATAGCTTAAAAATCTACATTCATAAGCAAAGTTTGCAAGTTAATTATTGAATTTATTAATATCTAAATAGATCATATCTTAAGAAGTTAACTCAAATTCATCTCAACAAGAATTTTTGAATAATCTAGCGGAAATTTTTCCATTTCCATTAGATACATTTCAATTAGATGCAATTAAGGCAATTAATAGTGGGAACTCTATTGTCTTAACGGCGCCCACCGGTTCTGGTAAAACTATATTGGGCGAATTTGCGATTTATAGAGCTTTAAATCATAAAAGTAGAGTATTTTATACCACGCCTTTAAAGGCTCTTTCTAATCAGAAATTTAGAGACTTTTCGCTGCAATTTGGCCAAAATAAAGTTGGTCTGCTCACGGGAGATATGAGTATTAATAGAGAGGCACCTGTCTTAGTTATGACAACTGAGATATTTAGGAACATGCTTTATGGCGAGTTTGAAGATTTTGATGATCCACTAGTTAATTTGGAATCAGTAATACTTGATGAATGCCATTATATGAATGACCCACAAAGGGGGACAGTATGGGAGGAAACAATTATACATTGTCCAAGTAGGACTCAAATTATCGCTTTGTCAGCAACAATCGCAAATGCAAATCAACTTAAAAGTTGGATTAATCAAGTGCATGGACCAACTCAACTAATTAATAGTGATATAAGGCCAGTACCTTTAGATTTTATTTTTTGCAGTGCTAAGGGCTTTCATCCTCTCTTAAATAAAAAAAAGAATGGAATTCACCCTAACTGTAAAGTTTGGAGATCGCCTAAAGGACAAAAAAATAAAGTTAAAGTTGGCAGATTAGTTCAACCAAAGTCACCTTCTATATCTTTTGTTATATCGAAGCTATTCGATCAAAATATGTTACCCGCAATTTATTTCATTTTTAGCAGAAAAGGTTGTGATAGAGCACTTGAGAATATAAACCATATAACTTTAGTTAATTATAAAGAATCTAATTTAATCTCTCAAAGGTTAAAACAATATTCAAAACATAACCAAGAAGGTATTAAGGATAATATTCATTTTGAAGCTCTTAAAAGAGGAATTGCTTCTCATCATGCTGGATTACTTCCTGCTTGGAAAGAATTGGTAGAGGAGTTATTTCAGCAAGGTCTTATAAAAGTTGTGTTTGCGACTGAAACACTTGCTGCTGGTATTAATATGCCAGCAAGAACGACTGTAATCTCATCGCTTTCAAAAAGATCTGAGGATGGTCATCGTTTACTCTTTAGTAGTGAATTTTTGCAAATGTCTGGAAGAGCAGGTAGAAGAGGTAAAGATACCCAAGGTTATGTAGTAACTGTTCAAAATAGATTTGAAGGAGCTAAAGAAGCAAGTTCACTTGCTTTGAGTAAGCCAAATGCATTGATTAGTCAATTCTCCCCAAGTTATGGGATGGTACTCAATCTTCTGCAGCATTATACTCTTTCTAAATCTCAAGAACTTATTAAGCGAAGTTTTGGAAGTTTTGTTCATATTTCCCAGTCTTCAAAAGAAAATAGTGATTTGAATTCTCTAAATGAAGAGTTAATTAATTTAAAGAAAATTACAGATAAGATTTCTTGGGAAGATTTTGATATTTATGAAAAGTTAAAAAGTAGTCTTAAAGAAGAAAAAAGATTATTAAAAATTTTAGAGAAACAGGCTTCCCAAAACTTATATGAGGAAATAAGTAATGCTATTAAATTTTTGGCTGATGGAAGTTTAATTGCTTTAAAAGCTCCTCAAATTAAAAGAAAAATTATGCCAGCTGTAATATGTAAAAAGTTTTTAAGATCTAATAAAAATATAAATATTCTTTGTTTAACTATCGATAATTTATTCATTCTTATAAAGCCAGATTTTATTGTAAATATTTTTCCTGATATAGAAGTTTTAGATCTTTCTAAACTAACTTTACCCGATTTGAATTTTTCTGGTGAAAGTTTAAGGGGTGATGAATTCTCATTGACTTTTGCCAGTAAGATTTTTGAACTTAGTCACTTGAATGATTTAACTATCCCAAAATATGATTTAGCAAAAGAGGTGGTTTCTCAAAAGGAAGCTATCTCCGATATAGAAAAGAAAATTATAAAGCAACCTTTTCATGAAATAGGCGATTTAAAAAAACTAAAAAAGCTTAGAAATAAAGTTGGCATGATAGAAATTGCAATTGAAGAAAAGAAAATAATGTTAGAAAAGAAAGAAAATTATAATTGGGAAAAATTTACAAATTTGATGAAAATATTAAATTATTTTGGCTGTTTAGAAGATGTAAATATTACTGATATTGGGGAATCAATAGGGTCTTTAAGAACCGAGAATGAACTATGGGTTGGATTAGTTTTATTAAGTGGTTATTTAGATGATCTGGAACCTCCAGATTTGGCAGCAGTGATTCAATCTATATCAGTAGAAGTTAGAAGATCTGATTCGTGGTGTAATTTCAAGCCATCTTCGAAAGTGCTTGATGTTTTTAATGAGTTAGAAAGTTTGAAGAAGTTATTATCTTCCCAGCAATGCAATTACTTTATAGATTTCCCTATTTATCTAGAAAAGGATTTAACCGGCATAGTTTCTCAATGGGCTAGAGGCCAGAAATGGAAAGAAATAGTTTTTAATACTTCTTTGGATGAGGGTGATGTTGTAAGAATTATTAGACGAACAATAGATGTGCTTTCGCAGATACAATATTGTGGGAGTCTTAGCAGTAAGCTTAAAAAAAATGCAAAATTAACTTTGAAAGCTATCAATAGATTTCCTGTATCAGAATCTAACGATCTCTTAAGAATATCTGATAAGAATCAGATTAATCCTGCGATTAAAAGATTAGATGATTTGATTTAAGAAGTTAATCATATCATTTTTTCAATATTCATAATCTCATCGTATTTCGTTTCGTCTAAGTAGCCTAATTTTAAAGTTGCTTCTTTAAGATTAAGTGACTCATTAAATGCCAGATTAGCTATTTCTGCAGATTTCTCATATCCTATTTCTGGGACTAAAATAGTTATAAGCATTAGCGAATTATTTAGATTTTTTTCAATTGATTTAAAGTTAGGCATTAGCCCGTCAATTAATTTAATTCTGAAATTATCTATTGCCTCACTTAGTAATTTAATACTAGTCAAGATATTAAATGCTATCAAAGGTTTGTATTCATTCATTTGCAAAGTCCCGCTGCAGTTTGCAATGGATACGGCATATTCAAATCCCATAATTTGAGAACAAATCATACTTAGTGACTCACATTGCGTAGGGTTAACTTTTCCTGGCATAATTGAGCTACCGGGCTCATTTTTGGGAATAATTAATTCATAAATGCCTGTTCTTGGACCAGAAGATAGTATTTTAATATCATTTGAAATCTTGAATAATGAACAAGCTAAAATTTTTAATTTGCTCATGATATTCGCTAAACGATCATGGGAAGCCATTAAAGAAAAATAATTTTCTGATTTAGTAAATGGCAAGTCTGTTTCATGTTTGATTATTTTTATCACTTCTTCACTGAAATTTTCAGGACAATTAATGCCTGTTCCAACTGCTGTTCCACCAATCTGTAAACTATATAATTCTGAGACACCAGATAATATTGACTTTTTCGCATCTTTTATTTGTTTTGACCATGAAGAGATTTCTTGTCCCAATGTAATGGGCACTGCATCTTGAAAATGTGTTCTACCAATTTTGATAAGATTATTCCATCCTTTACTTTTTTTATCTAAAGATATATTTAATTTTTCAATGGCTGGTAATAATTTCGTTGTGATTTCAATAACTACACTTATATGAATAGCAGCTGGAAATGTATCATTTGTTGATTGAGATTTATTGACATCATCATTAGGATGCAGAATTTTATATTGACCTAATTCAGCATTTACTTTTAACGCAGAAATATTTGCAATGACTTCATTAACATTCATATTGGTTTGAGTACCACTACCTGTTTGCCATATTTTTAAAGGAAATTCTGAATCATATAAGCCAGCTAGAATATCAGCACAACTTTTTTTTATTAAATCTTTTTTTCGGTTGTCAAGATAACCTAGTTTATTATTAGCAATGGCTGCTGATTTTTTTATAAGAGTTATTGCGTATATCAATTCTAATGGAATTAACTCATTACCTAATGCAAAATTTTTTATTGATCTTTGTGTTTGTGCTCCCCATAAAGCTTTTTTAGGAACTTCAATAGTACCCATACTATCTTTTTCTAGTCTAAAGTCTTCTTTCATTAAGTTTTGAGTTGATATCAGTAGAGCAACTATCTAAACCTAGGATAATAAACTTTTAAATATTTAACCTATCCCATATTACATTTAAATTATTTAGGTGTACTGAAGGATCAAAACATTGATCTAATTCCGATACGTTAATTAAATTCATAATATTCTCGTCTTTTATTAAATTTTCTTTAAAATTGCCATTCTCAGTATTCCATGCAAGATGTGCATTTTTTTGGACTAGCTTATATGCCTCTTCTCTAGAAATCCCCTTCTCAACAAGTAAAAGAAGGACTTTTTGGCTAAAAATAACCCCTCCGTATATATTCATATTTTTTAGCATATTATCAGGATAAACTTTTAAGTTTTCTATTATTTCAACCATTTCATGAAGCATGAAATGTAGACAAATAGATATATCTGGCAGCATTATTCTTTCATTGGAACTATGACTAATATCTCTCTCATGCCAAAGAGTGACATTCTCTAACGCTGTATTGACGTGGCTCTTAAGAATTCTTGATAAACCACTTATCCTTTCGCTTCTTATTGGATTCCTTTTATGAGGCATCGCTGAGCTACCTTTCTGTCCTTTAGAGAAACCTTCTTCTACCTCTAAAACATCTGTTCTTTGTAGATTTCTGATCTCTGTTGCGAATCTATCTAAAGAGGCACCTAATAAAGCTATTGTCATTACATAATCTGCATGTCTATCTCGAGATATAACTTGTGTACTTGCCGTATCAATATTTAAACCTAATATTCTGCAGGTTATTTCTTCTACTTTAGGATTTGTATTTGCATAAGTTCCCATTGCGCCACTTATTTGTCCAATTGAAATAGAGTCTTGCAATTCATTTAATCTCTTTTTATTTCTTATTATTTCTGCTAACCAGCCAGCCAGCTTAAATCCGAAAGAAATAGGTTCACCATGAATAGCATGAGAACGTCCAATCATTATTGTTTTTTTATGTTGAGAGGCAAGTTTTCTAATCGCATTTTCAAGGTTTTCAGTTTCTTTTATTAATAATTTGCAAGAATCTCTCATTTGAAGAGATAAACCAGTATCCAAAACATCACTGCTAGTCATTCCTACATGAATATATCTACCAGAATCTCCCACATATTCATTTAAGTTCGTTAGAAATGCAATTACATCATGTTTAACCTCTTTTTCGATCTCTTTAATTCTTTCTGGTTGGAAATTTGCCTTAGATTTAATTGCATTTAAATCTTCTTCTGGAATGTTTCCTAATTCAAAATTTGCTTCGCAAGCGGCAATTTCAACTTCTAACCAACTTTGAAACTTTGCTTTCTCTGTCCATATACGACCCATCTCTGGTAACGTGTAACGCTCAATCACTATTTTTTATTGATACACATTTCACATTATAACTATTTCTGATAATTAATTTAATTTATAAAAACTCATTATTAATTATTGTTTTTTTTCTAAATTTTTGCAATAAAAGGGAACTTTTTTTGTAGAAACAATTATTAAAGCTTTTTGATGCCACAAATGAGGATATTTGTTAAGGAATCGACTTCGGTTGTTTGAAATAAATTTATATTATCTTTAGTTAGAATTTAACCAATGAAAAATATGAATTTGTTATTTCTTTGTTTTCTTTCTTAAGTCTTTATTTATTGTAAATGAGTAAAAAGATACGATTAGATATTTTTTTATTGAATAAAGGCTTTGTTGATTCACGTCAAAAAGCCCAAAGGCTTATTCTCGCAGGTAAAGTTAAGGATAATAACGGTAAAGTATTAGATAAACCAGGTCAAGAAATATCTCCCGAATCTCAAATTAATATTTCTGCTCAGCCAAAGTATGTTTCCAGGGGTGGTGATAAATTATCTGAGGCGTTTCAAAAGTTTCCTTTAGATGTAAAGAATAGAATATGTCTTGATGTAGGAATCTCTACAGGAGGATTTACAGATTGTTTATTACAAAATGGTGCAAAAAAGATTTATGGAATTGATGTTGGCTATGGTCAGACTTCATGGAAAATAAGGGAAAATCCAAAAGTTAAACTTTTAGAAAGAACCAATATAAGATTTCTCAAATCAGAGAGCATTTTTTCAAAAGAAGATATATTTCCAGATTTTGTAGTAGCGGATCTCTCTTTTATTTCACTTAAATTGGTTTTAAAGCCAATTGAGGATTTATTAAATAAAAAATTTTTTGAAGGAATTTTTCTTATAAAACCACAATTCGAAGTAGGTAAGGAATGTGTAAGTAAAGGGGGTGTTGTAAAAGAGTTTAAGTATCACTTATTAGCATTAAATACTGTAATAAGGGCAATAGAAAGTTCCAATTGGTGTATTAATGGTTTAATCGCATCTCCCCTAGTTGGTCCAGCAGGAAACCATGAATATTTGATATGGATAAGTAAAACGCAATTATATGAATTTTTAGTTAATGAGCAATCTTTGAAAACATTAGTTAAGCGAACCTTAGGTTAAATTAAAGTGCATCTTTATCTAAATCTCCTGTTCTTATTCTTACAACTGAATCAACTTGAGAAATAAAGATTTTGCCATCACCAATTTCCCCTGTTTTTGCAGCTTCTGCAATGGCATTGATAACAGAATCTACCTTTTCGTTATCTACTACTACTTCAACTTTCAGCTTTTGAAGAAATTCAACAGTAAATTCTGAACCTCTATATCTTTCAACCTGTCCTTTTTGTCGTCCGAATCCTCTAACCTCACTTACAGTCATCCCAATGATTCCTGCATTGACTAGTGCAACTTTTACATCTTCTAATTTAAAGGGACGAATAATCGCCTCAATTTTTTTCATGATTAACTTAATAACAACTATATTTTAATTTGTTTTCGACAAAACATCCATAATCGAAATATCTGACATTGATTCAATTCTGACACCAGCTAAATTTGCATCTTCTATAAGTAATTGTGAATCTATTTCTGAAATAATTACTTTGTTTTGAGATAGTGCTTCCCATTGATCATTTTCAAAATGAGTCTGAAGCCACAACATGCCATAAATACTTAATGGTGTAAGTGATTTGTTAGATTTATTATCTATGTTTGTAATACAAATGTCCATTAAATAATTTTTTATTTGTTCTTATTAAGCCTTTTAGGAGGATATAAAAATGTGCGCGTTGATACAAAAAGAGAATCTTATGGTTTTTAATTTGTTGATTTGTAATACTTGAAAAAGATTAACCCTCTAATTTAAGTTAAGATTTGACAAATGAATGAAGAATTTAATCAAAGTACAATAAGACCTCTTTATGGTGAAAGAAAAATTATAGAGTCAGAAATTATATGTTTTGAAAACCCAAATAAATCAAGAAATTATCAAATAATAATTGATCTTCCAGAATTTACATGTAAGTGCCCTTTCTCGGGATATCCTGATTTTGCAAAATTGAAAGTTACTTATCAACCCAAGGAAAAAGTTTATGAACTTAAATCATTAAAGCTTTATGTAAATAACTTTAGGGATCAAAAGATTTCACATGAAGAAGTTATAAATAAGATTATGGATGATTTAATAGCTGCAGCTAATCCACAGTGGCTATCTTTAAATGCTGACTTTAATCCTAGAGGTAATGTTTCAATGAAGCTTGAGCTTACTCATGGAAATAAAATCAATTAATTTATCTTATCTTTTCTGATAATTGATTAAATTCTGACTCAAAGCCCGATAGGTTTTTGTTGCATAAGCCACCCATATAATAATTTTTTGAAGAATTATCATTGAGAATCCAAATACGTTTTGTTGGTATTAAGCTCAGTGTTGCCCCCAAAAGGATTAGTATAAATGAACTATATATTATGGGAATAGATGGATCACTTTTAATAATTAGTCCACTACTAGGAATGATTTTGATTAACTTAACATTTGAGGAATTTATTTTTATTTCTTTCTCATTTAGATAGATATCCTTTTCTGAAAAATCATCAATATCAAAAATTTTTAATGGTCCATTTTCATTATCAATTGTTAAAAGATAATTTTTTTTCATATTTTCACCCAATTCTACAACCACTCCCCATATCTGATTACCAATTTCAGTAACTGGTTTTAAAGCAAATTGGTAATTTATTTTATTTATTTCGAGAATAATACTAGATATCGCCCAATCAGCTTGGTAAATTGTTAGTCCCTTATATCTTAATGGATGATTCACTTCTGCTTGTTTTTTTATTTTTTCATTTGATTCATTTGAATAGATCTCAAAATTTGAAGTAAACTGTTTTGGGAGACCATCATCCTCTCTTTGAATATTAAAGTTTTTTAATTTCAAAGAAAATTTCTCTTTGGATACATCATTAATTAAATTTATACTTTCATTCGGGATCAAATACTCCTCTAATGAGTTTCTGGTGAAATTGCCATATGCAGAACCAATTAAAAGTATTATCAGTCCAG
>CACNWH010000015.1 GCA_902624105.1 uncultured Prochlorococcus sp.
TCAGGGAGAAAGTTTAAGAGTTGCTAGCAAAAGTAAAAATGACCTTCAATTAGCTATAAGAATGATGGATAGCTTCGAAGAACAATTTAATATACCTCTACAAACAAATAATTATCGTTAATATTATTTTGTTATTTAAGATAAATTTTTTTTAATGTTAGATTACTCAGATTCTTTGATTAAGATACTTATTTCTAGAGTTAAAAATTATCCCAATTTTTCAGAAAACGAGGTAGAAAAGTTTTGCTGGATGGCGGTGCATGAGCATAAGCATGGAGTTCTGCCCTCAGAGTATGACATTAGAGAAATTGATGAAAGTCTCTATCTCATTCTTCTGAAGCAATTCAAAGCGGAATAATAAACTTATTAATTTATTCAGTTAAAAAACAATTATTAAAAATATATTTAATTTAGAGAATTTAACAATGCAATAATTAATTTATTTAAATAAGATTAATTTAAATAAAAAAACTTAATGTCATCTTCTTTTAAAAATGTCACTCCGACAGGACCAGGAGGAACAGCTACCTTATTAATTGTTTTATCTTTTACAGGATTTTTACTCTTGACCCAATCTCTCTTTGTTGTCCCTTCTGGACAAGTGGCTGTTGTCACAACTCTTGGCAAGGTTAGTGGTGGTTCAAGAAGAGCTGGGTTGAATGCAAAAATACCTTTTATACAAAATGTTTATCCTTTTGATATTAAGACTCAAGTTCAACCAGAGAAATTTGAAACCTTAACCAAAGACCTTCAGGTTATTAGAGCAACTGCAACAGTAAAATATTCAGTTAAACCAAGTGAAGCAGGAAGGATATTTGCAACTATCGCCAATAGAAACAGTGATGTATACCAAAAAATAGTTCAACCATCTCTATTAAAAGCTTTAAAGTCAGTTTTCTCCCAGTACGAATTAGAAACGATTGCAACTGAATTTAATGTCATTTCTGAAAAAGTCGCTGATACAGTGGCCAAGGAACTAAATTCCTTTGATTACGTAGATGTTAAAAGTTTAGATCTTACAGGTTTAGAAATTGCTGAAGAATATAGAGCAGCAATTGAACAGAAGCAGATAGCTGGACAGTTACTCTTAAGAGCTAAAACAGAAGTTGAAATAGCAGAACAGGAAGCCTTAAGATATGAGACCCTCAATAAAGGTTTAAATGATCAGGTTCTTTTCAAACTTTTCTTAGATAAATGGGATGGTAGAACACAAGTTGTTCCTGGCTTACCAAATTCTTCAGGCAGTACTCCTCCAGTTATTGTGAATGGAGAAAGAAGATAATCTTAATTTTTTAGAGTATTAAAAGATTTTTCAAATGCCTCAATAGTTTGATCGATTTCTTCTTCTGAATGTGCTAGAGAAGTAAATCCAGCTTCGTACGAACTAGGAGCCAGATAAACTCCTCTAGTTAACATTTCTCGATGTAGCTTACCAAATAGTTCAGAATTTGTAGATTTTGCTTCCTCAAAATTTCTAACTGGACCGTCACATAAAAAGAAACCGAACATTGCACTTACACTTCCACCATTTATGGAAATGCCATTATTAATGGCAGCTTGAATAATTCCTTCGATGAGTCTAGTGGTTGTTGCCTCTAATTTTTCATACGTTCCTTCTTGCTTTAATAATTCTAAAGTTTTAATCCCAGCAGTCATAGCTAGAGGATTTCCACTTAATGTACCAGCTTGATAAACTGGGCCTGAAGGTGCGATCATTTCCATGATATCCTTCCTCCCTCCATAAGCACCAACGGGTAAACCTCCTCCGATAACTTTCCCAAGAGTTGTCAAATCAGGAGTTACACCAAATCTTTTTTGAGCTCCTCCATAGCTAATTCTGAAACCAGTCATAACCTCATCGAATACTAGTAAAGCCCCATTCTCTGTAGTTAATTCTCTTAGGCCTTCTAGAAATCCAGGCTCAGGTGTAATGAAACCTGCATTACCAACAATCGGTTCCAAAATTACACCAGAAATTGCGTCTGGATTTTCTGAAAACAATTTTTTAACAGCTTCAAGATCATTGTATGGAGCGGTCAAAGTATTAGCTGTTGTAGTTCTTGGAACACCTGGAGAATCTGGGAGCCCAAGGGTGGCAACACCAGAACCTGCTTTCACCAAAAACATATCTGCGTGTCCATGATAACAGCCATCAAACTTTATAACCTTGTCCCTTCCGGTAAAGGCTCTCATCAGTCTTAGGACAGCCATGCACGCCTCCGTGCCGCTGTTTACGAATCTGACCATTTCTACTGACGGAACAGCATCAATAACCATTTCTGCAAGCTTATTCTCGAGAACACATGGAGCGCCAAAACTAGTACCTTTCTCAATAGCTTCTTGCAATGCGGTTGTTACCTCAGGATGAGCATGACCGCATATAGCAGGACCCCAGCTACCAATGTAATCTATATACCTATTACCATCAATATCCCATGCGAATGGGCCTTTGACTCTATCAAAAACAATAGGTTGCCCATTAACAGATTTGAAAGCTCTTACTGGTGAGCTAACTCCCCCCGGCATAATGCCTTGAGCCGCAGAAAAGATTTCTTGGGATTTAGAAATATTTAATATATCAGTCACGATTTAAATAATTTAGAGAATTTGAGAAAATGCATCATGATCTAAATTAGAAATAAGATTAAAATTTGTCAATTCGTTAGAAATTCTACATTACGATATTCTCTTTGCGCTTTCGTGATTTTTAAATTAATTTTATTGAAACTAAGTTGCAAATTTTCAATTTCTTTGAAATTTCCCATTTCAATAGGGGTTCTTAGAGAATTCTAAGTTTAATTTCAGAAATTCTATAAATTAAACATATCATCTTCATCTTCATCAAATTCAATTAAATTTTCTTGAAAATCTAAATTAATCATTATTGGAGCATGGTCGCTGGGTTGGTTATTTTCTCTTTGACTCCTTTCAATTACTGAACTTTTTAAATTAGATAACAGATTGTTGCTTATGTAAATATGGTCGATACGCCAGCCTTTATTTAACTCAAATGAATTATTACGGTAATCCCACCAACTCCAATGTCCAGATAAATTTTCAAAAACGCGAAATGAATCTATAAATCTAGAACCAAGTGCTTCCTTTAACATTTTACGCTCAATTTCGGAGGCCATAATGCTGCCTTTAAACTTATCTGGAGCATAGATATCATTATCAGTTAAAGCGATATTAAAGTCACCAAGAAGGCATGTTGGCTCTTCTCGTTTCGATTGTTTAATAAGATATTTATTAAGCATTGCCAGCCAAGTAACTTTATAGTTAAATTTCTCCGAGTCAAGTGATGAGCCGTTTGGAACGTAAACATTTATTATCCTAATTCCATTTATAAGACCACTTATTATCCTTTTTTGAGAATGAAATTCTTCTGAAATTTCTAATTGATTCAGCTCACCAGCGAAACCATATTTAATATCTGTAATTTTATTTTTGCTAATAATTGCAACCCCGTTGTATGATTTTTGCCCGTAAAATTTGACCCTATATCCAAGATTCTCAAAAGTCTTGTATGGAAATTCTTTGTCAGATACTTTTGTCTCTTGAAGGCAAATTACCTCAGGTTGCTCATCTTCAAGCCACCTTATAACTTGAGATAATCTTGACCTTATTGAATTTACATTCCAAGAAGCTATTAACAATTTATGAATTAGTTATGTAAAATAAAGGTAGCAAAAATAAAAAAATATAAATAGCTTTGATTTTAAAAATGAGATCATTAAAAATGAGAATAAATATAACGGGATACTTGATATGTTTATTAATTTCTCCAAATTTTTTTATTTGTTATAACTCTTTTGCTCAAGACAGCTATAAATTGAACGAACTGGAAATTAATAGAAATATTAATTTCGAGGACGAAAACAATCGCGATATTCCTACTAATCCTTTAGAAATTATTGATAGGATCAGGAGATCAAATAGTATGAATGATGCGACAAAACCCTCAGATGCAATTGATGAGGCCATTAAATATTTTGATATTATCAAAGAAGAGAAATTAATATGATTTTTTCATGGCTTGAATAAATTTTTACAAACATTTTTATATGATTAAAAGCCCCATCCCAAAAGTCTCAAACAAGAAACAGTATAGAGCTATAGGAATAATTTCTGGAATTTATAAACCTCATGAACCTAATATATTAAATAAAGGATTCATAGAAGATTCAAATGGTCTTAAAATTGATGCAGTAGTCTTAGGAAAAGCTTTACATATAGTAAAAAAATTTATAAACTTCGAAAAAAAATATTATTGGATTGTTTATCCAAGGAATAAAGATTCAAAGAATATTCATCTCCAAATTACAGGTATATGGGATCCAAGTAACTTTAAAAATAAGGATGACAATATTAATAATGAGCATGATTTATTATCTTCATTGAATTTAAAAGATAATCTATTTTCAATTCGAGGTAAATTAATTTTTATAAATATTCAAGAGAAGGAATTAATAATCAAAATATGTCTTTCTAATAAAAATAAAAATAAAAATCAAAAAAATAAATCATTTAAAATTTTGGTAAAAGGAGAAATATCAATGAAGTTTATAAATTCTTTTGTAAGTCTTGAAGTAATGAGGATTGACAATGCTTTTTTTATGGAAAGGTTTGAGATAATTGATTCAATATCACCCGATATTGTTTAATGTTTATTTCAAGATGCAACTACATTTTTGCGAAAAAAAAGAAATATGAATGAAATTTTAATTGAATGTTCACCTGGAATCTCTGGTGATATGTTATTAGCCGCTTTTTATGATTTGGGAGTACCGAAAATCATTTTTGAGAAACCATTAATCAAATTAGGATTAAGAAATTTTTTCTCTTTATCTTTTTGTGAATCTAAAAGTTTCACCTTAAGAGGAGTCAAAGCCGAAGTTAATATTTTAAAAAATAATAAAAAAAAGAAATGGAAGGACATTAAGAAATTGATATTTAGTGGCCTATTAGATAAAGAATTAGAATCAATGATAATAAAAGTTTTTGAATTACTTGCAATTGCTGAAGGGAAAGTACATGGTGTTCATCCTGATGAGGTGCATTTCCATGAAATTGCAAGTATAGATTCCCTCGTTGATGTTATTGGTGTTTGTGCTGCTATACATTACTTGAAACCTAAAAATATTTTTTGTAATGCTCCAAATCTTGGAAAAGGCTTTATTAATTCTGAACATGGCAAAATTCCCATACCATCTCCCGTAGTTCTTGAATTGATAACAAATAGTAAAATAAATATTTGTTCTGATTATTCAATAAATGAGGAACTCTCCACTCCTACGGGTATTTCATTACTCTTGACTTTAGTGAATGTTTTCGGATCTCCATCAGAATTTTCAATTAATTCATATGGTATAGGAATAGGTCACAAAAATCTTCCTTTCCCAAATCTCTTGAGAGTTTTAAAAATTAATTTGCCAGAGTATAAAAAAAATTATTCTAAAAATAGTCAAGTATTTGAAGAGATTTCCATTCAAGAAGCATGGATTGATGATCATTCCTCTGAAGAAATAGCTTTTTTTGTCGAATTAATGAGACAGGAGGGTGTTTTAGATATCTCTTATAAAGCAATAAATATGAAAAAAAATAGAATTGGTTTTTCCCTCATAGCAATAGTTCCAATTGAAAGAGAAGCATATTTTCGACAATTATGGTTTCAATATACAAATACAATAGGTATTAGAGAGAGAAGGCAAGGGAGATGGACGTTGCCAAGACGAGAAGGTCAATGTGTAACATCTCTTGGCAAAATTAAATGTAAGGAAATTACTAAGTCTAATGGAGAAAAAATAATAAAGCCTGAGTATGATGAAGTAATGAATCTACAAAAGAAATATCGCAAAACGGCTATAGAAGTTAGAAATATTATTAGTAATACCATGAAGGATTTTAAACCTTTTAAAGATTTAGATTGATATTAAATTATAAGAATTTGAAAAAAAAGTATTTTCTAAAAATTAATTTTAAAATATTTAAAAATATATTTTTTTTTATAAGTATCTTTTACTTTACTTATTACTTGATATTTAATAGAGAAGATATTTCTTTGGAAATTAAGAGCAATATTCACTATACTTATATATTTTTATCATTCTTATTTTGTATATTAAGTATATATTTTAATGGATTAGCTTGGAAAAGTATAATAATGTGGTTTGGTCACAGTATAAAAAATAAAAATGTAATATCTTTTTATATATTAACAAATAGCCTGAAGTACGTTCCTGGTGGGATATGGCATTTTATTGAAAGGTTTAATTTTCTAAAAGATAGAGTAAATGAAAAGTTAGCTTTTTATGTAAATCTTACTGAACCTTATTTTATGTTATCCGCATCACTTTTATTGACTTCTTTTGGTGTAATTTATAATCCTTTATTCTTATTATTCTTTTTGCCAACAATATTTTTACATAGGAAATTAATTTATTTAATAATAATTAAACTTCAATCTTTTAAAGATAAAAGTTTAAGAATCTTTAAAATAAATTATACAAAAAGTGAGTTTGATGAAAAAATAAAAATTAAATCATCATTTCCCTTTAAAATATTAGGTATTGAAATACTTTTTATTTTATTTAAGTTCTTTGGATTTATTTACTGCTTCTATCTTTTTAATGATTCAAGTAATATAGATTATCTTTTTATTTTTACGATATTTTGCCTGTCATGGTCAATGGGTTTAATAATTCCAGCAGCACCTGGAGGCATCGGAGTCTTTGAAGGCTGCTTTATTTTTTTAATTGGTAATGATTACTCTCAAAGTTCTTTAATTATGAGTTTGATTATTTTTAGATTTATATCTTCATCTGCAGATTTATTATTAAGTGCTCCACTATTTTTTAAGAGGATTCTCAAGAGAAATTAATTATTTTTTCCCTCTAAACTGGGAATTAATGTACTTGATGCTATAAGCCCTAATAGGGTTATTAAAATTGCTGGTAAAATTGATAAGCCAAGTCTTCCATCAGTTGCATATTGATATATTCTTACGGATAAAGTGTCAAAATCTAAAGGCCTTATTAAAAAGGATACAGGTAATTCTTTTATCGTGTCTATAAATACTAATAGTGCTCCAACGAGTGCAGGTCCTTTTAACAAAGGGATATGAACCTCTTTGATAACTCTAAAATTATTTGCCCCTAATCCCACGGCGGCTTCATCAATAGAGGGAGAGATCCTTTCTAAAGCTGAATCTATTGATCCTTTAGAAATAGTTAGAAAACGAGTAATATATCCCCACATCAGGAGATAAATATAATAATCAGGATTATTAATTACAGTAAGCAAAAATATAGCTAATACTGTCCCAGGGATAGAATATCCAATTCCAGCAAGGAAAGAAGTTATTCTGAGGATAATACTTTTATTCCACCTTTTAGAAAGTGAGAGAAGTAATGAAAAAATTATTGCTAGAGATGCTGTAACAGCTCCTAAACATAAGGTTCGCAAAGTTAGAGATAGTAAATCTTCTTCAAAGCTTTGAGGGATTTGATCAATGTTTAAAATAACCCATATTAGTGGAATCCCTAGTGAGAATATTGCAGGGAGTGCGGCCAAAATAATAGCTAAGGAGGCTCTTATTCCATCCAATTTCCATCCTTGAGAATTACTAATAGAGGGATTCTCACTCCAACGTTTTGATCTCTTTCTAGAAAATTTCTCAATAAATATTAACGAAAAAACAATTATTAAAGCTATCAAAGCTAATCCTATTCCACTATTCAGATCACCTTCAATGATCCAATTCTCAGCAATACCAGTTGAGATTGTTGGGATATTCAATAATTCAAAAGTTCCTAGTTCATTCATTGCCTCCATACACATAAGACTTATTCCTATAGCTAATGATGGTAATGACATAGGTAGCGCAATTAGAAAAAAACTTTTCCATGGGCCAATACCTAATCCTCTACTCGCTAGAATTTGATTTAATCCAAATTTATTAAAACTTTCATTAGTTAAGATGAATACGTAAGGATAAGTTGATATAGATATTATTAAGACTCCCCACCAAAAGCCAGTAATTTGATATCCAAAGATGCTTCCTAGATCTTGAAATATAGCTGTAACAAGATAGGCAGGTGAGGCTAAAGGTATTATCTGTAATATTCTAAGTATTTTTCTAAACTTAAAATTGCAATTTGAAAGTAACCAAGCATTCAAAATTCCCAAACCACCGCCAATAAGACTTATTAGCGAAAGCATTTTTATAGTTCCTATTATTTCTTCATTGCCAGTTAATCCAATAGAAAAATTTCCATTCAAAATTATTGCAAAACCCTCTCTTAAAAAGTTGAAAATTGGCAGAGTAATTAGTGTCGCAATAATTAACGCACAAATATCAAGTATTTTTATATTTTTATTAATTAAATTTCTAATATTTTTCAAAATTTTATCAAATTATTTATTTGAAGAAATTACGCAAGAATCAAGTTGTTTTTGTATTTCTTCTTGATTTAAATTCTTGCCAATTAAAACTATCTTATTACATTTATTATTCCCCCAATCTTCATCATCTATAGAGAATCGTTTCCCTGATAAATGAAAAATATGTTTTCTTTCACTTTCAACAAACCAAAGAATACCTTTTGCTCTAAATACATTTTCTGATAGTTGATTATCTAAAAAATATTGAAATTTTCTTAAATAGAATGGTTTCTCAGATTGAAATGATACGGAACCAAAGCCTTCTATAGTATTGCTTGAATCATGTTCGTGCGAATGGGCGTGTGAATGAGCATGTGAGTGGTTATGAGAGTGGTCATGTGAGTGGTCATGAGAATGAGTATGTGAGTCATTTCCTTTATCAGTTTTGTTTTCTTTTAGTAAAGTATTATTTTCATATTGATCAGTCTCAAAAAGTCCTACACTAATTATTGTTTCTAATCCGACTGAACTATTTGTGCATCTCAAGATTCTAGGTTCTCTTTTAATTTCTAAAATTTTTTCTTCAATTTTCCTTAATTTCTTTTCATCTACTAAATCACATTTATTTAAAAGCAATATGTCTCCATATAAAAGTTGAGCATAAGCAATGTTTGTTTTTTCAATATCAAAGTTAAAGTTTTCAGCATCAACTAAGGTAATTATCGAATCTAATCTTACTCTTGATCGAAGACTACTACCTGCAAAAGTCATAGCTACTGGTAATGGATCTGCAAGTCCAGTCGTTTCAACGATTAAATAATCAATTTTTTTATTTTTATCTAAGATTTTATTAACGGCTGTTAGTAATTCTCCATTAATTGTGCAGCAAATACATCCATTGCTTAATTCAATCATATCTTCACTGGTTTCAATAATTAAATCATTATCTATTCCAATTTCACCAAATTCATTGACTAATACAGCTGTTTTGAGACCTTTTTGATTGGCGAGAATATGATTCAAAAGAGTAGTTTTGCCAGATCCTAAAAATCCGCTAATAATTGTTACAGGCAAAAGCTTAGTACTCATTTTTTATTTTATTTTTTTAATTAAATTAAAATATCCACTTTAAATATTAATTGAGGTTTTTATTTAAGTAAATTGTTTATTTCTGATGCCAGGACATTATCTAGGTTTGATATTCCTCCAAGGTCATGAGTAGATAATTTAATTTTGACTTGTGAATAGACATTTTCCCAATTTGGATGGTGATTATATTTTTCTGCGAGCAGAGCTACTTTAGTCATAAAAGAAAAAGCATCTACAAAATTCGTAAAGATAATATTCCTTTCAATATACTTTGGATGAATTTCCCAGCCAGGTATTTTAGCTGCTAATTCTTTAATTTCTTCCTCTTTTAATAGATATGGTTTCATTTATATATTCTAATTATTTTTATTATAGTTTCTGTTTATTTTTTCACCAATTGCATGAATATTTATTGACCTTTCTTTTCTCTCAGAACGATGCTCCCATAAGTAAATTGCCTGCCAAACTCCAATAATAAGTTTTTGATTTTGAAAGCTCATTGATAAAGAATTGTTTGTTAAAGCTGTTTTTATATGTGCAGGCATATCATCTTCACCCTCTTGGTAGTGTTCATAAGCAACTTTTTTAGATTGTATGTTTAAATCTTGATAGGAATTATATGGAACTATTGATTCAATATATTTACTTAGGTCATGAAGAACTTTTGGATCTGCATTTTCATTTATTGTTAAGCTGCAGCTAGTGTGTAGTGAATTCAAAATTAAAATACCGTCAACGAAATTATTTTCTCTTATAAATTTTTCAACTGAATAAGTGATGTCAGTAAATCCCTGACCTTTAGTAATAACTTTTATTGATGAAATAACTTGTTCCACTTATAAAAAATTTTTTAAGTTATCCTTTCAAATATAGTTTTTATATCTCTCACTGACTATAAAAAATAGCTTTAATATATAGTTCTATTGATAGTTCTATTGGGAGAAACTTTTGAATGAGATCGCTTGGAATAAGTTAGGGGCTTATTTAAATGAAACGCAAATTTTAGGTTCCATACAAAATACTCTTTATTGGGATCAGAATACAATAATGCCCAGAGAGGGAGCATCTTGGAGAGCAGATCAATTAACCTATTTGGCAAAAATTCTCCATGAAAGAACATCTTCAAATGTTTTATCTGATTTGATAATTTCAGCTGAGACAGAATTAAAAGGAAGTAATGAAGTTGATGAGGTTCAATTTAAATCGAAAATGAAAAATATTGAACTTTTAAAAAAAGAACTTGATAGACAGAGCAGAATTGATCCAGTTTTAGTTGAACATTTGGCTAGAGCTAAATCACGTGGTTACGAAAGCTGGCAACAAGCTAAGGAAAATTCAGAATATAAAATATTCCTGCCTTATTTCAGAGAACTTATTAAATTGCGTATTGAAGAATCTAAGCAAATATCAAATAAATTATCTCCATGGGAAACTTTAGCTCAACCTTATGAACCTGATATTACTAAGGAATGGTTATTTAAAATCTTTAATCCGATTAAAGAAGCTATCCCTTCAATGTTAAAAAGTACTAAACAGGTAAAGAAAGATAAATGGGATTTAGATAATAATTCTCAGAAATATCTTTCTGAAAAATTACTTGATGTCTTTGGGAGAGATAAAAATTTGGTTGCTGTGGCAGAATCACCTCATCCATTTTCCATCACATTGGGTCCAAGAGATTTTAGAGTAACAACAAGGATTGTAAAAGGTGAACCATTCTCAAGTTTTTTAGCAACCGCTCATGAATGGGGGCATTCGGTATACGAACAAGGTTTGCCCTCTCAGAGTCATCAATGGTTTGCTTGGCCATTAGGTCAAGCAACATCAATGGCCATTCATGAGAGCCAATCTTTATTTTGGGAAAATAGAATTGTTAAATCGAAAGCTTTTTCGGAAAGTTTCTTTAAGTTTTTTATTGAGAAAGGTTGTCCTTTAAAAAATTATGAGGAATTGTGGAAATCAATGAATATTTTTAAGGGTGGTTTGAATAGAGTTGAAGCTGATGAACTAAGTTATGGTTTACATATCCTTATAAGGACCGAATTAGAGATCGAGTTGATTGAGGGCAATTTAGATCCAGAGGATCTACCATTTGAGTGGAATAATATGTACGAAAAGCTTTTAGGGGTTAAACCACCTAATGATAAGTTGGGATGTTTACAAGATGTTCATTGGAGTGAGGGGGCTTTTGGCTATTTCCCTTCCTATTTACTTGGACATTTAATAAGTGCACAAATAACAAGTAAGTTAGAAGAGGATCTTGGTTTAATTGAAAACTTGATTGCTAATCAATCTTATAAGTCAATTATTGACTGGCTCAAAGAAAATGTACATAAATATGGAAGATCTTTGAATTCAATGGAATTAGTTAAAGATGTAACTAAGTTAGAATTATCTCCAAATTATTTCATTTCCTATTTAGAAAAAAAGATTAATTTATTAAATTAATTATATTTTCAATCATAACTTTTAAAGTTTTTTGAATGATAAAAGATTGTAAAATATATTAATTTCCTAAGAATATGGCAAACCTTAATCAACCACCAAGTAAAAGTACCCCGAATTTATTGCATATATTAAATGCTTTTACAGATGAAACTAAATTGATAGTTAATACAATAGTTGAATTAAATTCTAATACAATAAATAAATATGAAATAATTACTGAAACAGGGCATTTAAAGCTGGATAGAGTTGGTTTTTCATCTTTAGCTTATCCATTCGCTTACGGGTGTATTCCAAAAACATGGGATGAAGATGGAGACCCTTTAGATATTGAAATTGTCTCTGTTACAGAGCCTCTGATCCCAGGGTCCATTGTTGAAGCCAGAATTATTGGCGTGATGAAGTTTGATGATGGAGGAGAGGTTGATGATAAAGTGATTGCTGTTTTATCAGATGATAAAAGAATGGAACACATAAAATCTTTTGAGGATTTAGGACCTCATTGGATCAAGGAGACTACTTATTATTGGGAACATTATAAAGATTTAAAAAAGCCAGGTACATGTAAAGTAAATGGTTTCTACGGAATTGAAGAAGCTATTAAAGTAATTGAAGATTGTGAAGCTAGATATAAAAAAGATATTGAGCCAAGCTTAATTGATTAATTTTGGCGAAATTTGTCAAATATTTCATTGAGTATTTCATTTGCTCCTTTACTTTTGAGTTTGCCTGCTAATACTTTTCCTATTTTTTCAGGCTCATTAATATTGCCTTCTGTATGATCCTTAATAAGTCTTTTTCCATCAATAGAAGCTACCATACCTTTTAGGTAAATATGATCATTCCTGATTTCACTATTAACACCTATTGGAACTTGGCAACCTCCCTCTAATTCTCGCAAGAATGATCTTTCGGCTAAACATCTCTTATTTGTTTCCTCATGATTCAAAACTTTTATAATATTTGAGATTTTATGATCATCTTTTTTGCACTCAATCCCTAAAGCACCCTGCCCAACTGCATGTAAAGAAATTTCACTTGAAATTAGTTGATGAATTCTTGATTCAAATCCTAATCTCTTTAAACCTGCTGCAGCAAGAATAATACAATCAAATTCTCCAGAATCCAACTTTTCAAGCCTAGTCAAAACATTCCCTCTGATGTCTTTAAAGACAAGCTTGGGATAATTAAACCTTAATTGAGCTAGTCTTCTTAATGAGCTTGTTCCCACAATTGATCCTGCAGGCAAAGTTTCTAATTGATAAATCTCATTCTTTTTATTAACAACTAAAGCATCTGAAGGCTCTTCTCTTTCTGTAATGCATCCTAGGGTAAGGCCCTCAGGTAAATTTGTAGGTAAATCTTTAAGAGAGTGAACGGCTATGTCAGCTTTCCCCAATAGCATTTGAGCCTCAAGCTCTTTTGTAAATAGTCCTTTATCTCCGATCTTGGCTAGTGCAACATCTAATATTTTATCTCCTTGAGTGGCCATGGCTTCTATTGAGACCTCTATATCAGGGATATTTCTCTCTAGTTCTTCCTTAACCCATAAAGTTTGCACCATAGCTAACTTACTTCTTCTCGTGGCTATTCTTAGATTTGTTTTGGTCATAAAAGATTATCTTTACTTAAGATTAAAAGAAAGGAGTAAACATTTAAAGATATTATTTAGCAACTTAATGAAGATAAATTTATCAATTTTATTTTATATATTCTTTTAAAACACCATTTCTGTTTGGGTGCCTTAGTTTTCTTAATGCCTTGGCTTCTATTTGTCTAATCCTTTCTCTTGTAACATCAAAAATTTGACCTATCTCTTCTAATGTTTTCATCCTGCCATCATCTATTCCATATCTAAGCCTAAGAACATCTCTTTCTCTTGGACTTAAAGTAGCAAGAACACCCTCTAGATCTTCTCTCAGTAAAGTTTTGGAGACATCTTGCTCTGGGTTCTCAATATCAGCCTCAATAAAATCTCCTAGTCTTGAATCTTCTTCTTTCCCGATGGGGGTCTCAAGAGATATTGGAAGTTGAGCACTTTTGGCTATAAATCTTAATTTTTCTATAGTCATTTCCATACTTTCTGCTATCTCTTCTTCAGAAGGTTTTCTTCCAAATTCTTGACTCAAGACTTTAGTCGTTTTTTTTATTCTTGAAATGGTTTCATATAAATGTACAGGTAATCTAATAGTTCGACTTTGATCTGCAATCGCTCTAGTGATCGCTTGCCTAATCCACCATGTAGCATAGGTTGAAAATTTATAACCTTTTTCATGATCAAACTTCTCAGCGGCTCTTATCAGTCCTAAACTTCCTTCTTGAATTAAGTCTTGGAAAGATAAACCTCTATTCATATATTTTTTAGCTATTGAAACAACTAGTCTTAAATTAGATTGAACCATTTTTTCTTTTGCTCTTCTACCGAGCAATAACCTCCTTCTAAATTTTGAAAGAGGCATATCTATTAGTTCAGCCCACTCTCTTACAGAGGGGAAAAATCCTTTCTCTGATTCAAATTGTGTTGCTAATTCTTCAAGTTGAAGTAAATCTGCAATTTTTCGAGCCAGCTCAATCTCTTCATCTGGTCTTAGTAATCTTATTCTGCCAATTTCTTGCAAATAAACTCTAATTGAATCTTCCGTATAAGTACCTTTAGGTCCGAGTTTTATGTTGCTGAGATTTTTCGCTTCTTCATCTGTAAGACTGTACTCGCTATTATCTGAGGAAACTTTTTCAATATCAGATTTTTGATTATTTATTTCGCCTCCTAAATTTCCTACACCTTGCAACTCATTTACTGAAGTCAAGTCAATATTCTTATTTATTTTTTTCTTTGAACGTGATTTAGGATTTTTAGACTCTGCAGCTATTGGACACATAGTGGACTCCTTTCTAGGGTGAATTTAACTAAATAAAACTTTAATTACGGCTATTCCGTACATTTAGTAGCAAAAGTTAGCTTTGTGGTGAAGTTCATCTATTCACAAAGGTTTTAAAAGTTAAAGTGCTTGGAAAATGTTGAAAAATTTAATTAGTGTTATAAATTACCTAAGGCAAAAAGTTTAGGGCTTTCTCAGACTGGCAGATCAAAATTGAATTTTAAATCAATGATCAAAGCTTCATGTCTTCCCTCAGAACTAGATGCGTACAATGTGCAAAAACACTTTGTGGAATGTTCAACAATCCAATACTAAGAAAAAGTTTTGAAGCTCGCAACTAATAATCAATCTCCGATGCTTATCAAATTAGGTGTTTTACTTGATTTCGGTAGATATAGCAATAGATTTGATTATCTTGATGAGAAATTTTTGGGTGCAGAGATCGGTGATATTGTGTTAGTTAGAATTAAAGGGCGTTTAGTAAATGGATTAGTTATAAAAAAGAATATTTTTCAAACAAATTCAGATAATCAGAATGATTTTAAAAAAAATTTAACAGCTGATTTTAAATATTTATCTATAGAAAAAATTATTGAGAAAAGAGTTTTTCAGCCTTGGTGGAGAGAATGGATAGAGCAGATGGCCATTCTTTATAAAGTAAGCGAATTGAAAATGTTTAAAACAGCATTTCCCCCTGGATGGATTGGAAAAACAAATATGAAATCAGAAATATCCACAAAACTTTGGATAATTGTTAATAAAGATGGAGTGAACTCACAATATAAATTAACAGCAAAACAGTCTTTATTATTAGAAAAAATAAAAAGCCAAAAGGGTGAATGGCAGAATACATTAATCAAGTTGGGTTTTAGTTCTCAACAAATAAATTCATTAATTAGTAAGGGAATATTAAAGAAAATAAAACGTCAAAAAAGAATGAATATTTCTCTAAATTCATATAAAGGTAGCTCTCAAAAAAGAAATATTCCAAACCTTACAGATCAGCAAAAAAAGGTTGTTAGAGGAATTGAAGAGATGAAATATGGAGAAGCTTTATTACTTTGGGGAGAAACGGGATCTGGTAAGACTGAAGTTTATTTAAGAATCGTAGAAAGTCAATTAACTCTCAACAAGAGTTGCCTGATTTTAGCCCCAGAGATAGGCTTAATTCCTCAACTAATAGATAGGTTTGCTGATAAATTTAAAAAAAATATATTTGAATATCACAGCAGTTGCTCTTCAAGGCATAGACAGCTAGTTTGGCGTGAGATCTTAAATGCGAGTGAACCTATTATCGTAATAGGGACTAGATCTTCAATTTTTCTTCCAATAAAAAATTTAGGAATAATAATTTTAGACGAGGAACATGATAACTCATATAAGCAGGAAAATCCTATGCCTTGTTATGACGCAAGAGAAGTTGCTTTAGAAAGATCTAAAATTGATAATGCCAAAATAATATTTGGTACGGCAACACCTTCATTATCGATTTGGAAAAAGGCATATTTTGAAAAGAAATTCAAGATAATGCGAATGCCAGAAAGGATATCATTTACCAAAATACCTGAGATAAAAGTTATTGATATGCGAAATGAGTTTAAGAAGGGAAATATGAAAATCTTAAGTAGCGAATTATTAAATTCTCTTTCAAAGTTGAAGCTCAAAAACGAACAAGCAATAATCCTTGTTCCTCGAAGAGGGTATAGTGGTTTTATTAGTTGCAGGAGTTGTGGTTATGTCGTCAATTGCCCAAACTGCGATACTGCTTTAACTGTTCATGTAGGAGAGAAAGGGGGTAGATGGTTAAGTTGTCACTGGTGCGATTTTAAGAGGACATTAATCCATACATGCCCAGATTGTAATTCAAAAGCCTTTAAACCATTTGGGATTGGTACACAGAGAGTAATGGAATTTCTTAGTAATGAGTTCCCACAGTTAAGACTTTTAAGATTTGATAGAGATACTACATCTGGTAAAGATGGTCATAGGAAGATTTTGAATGAATTTGCAAAGGGGAATGCGGATGTCCTAGTGGGCACTCAAATGATTGCGAAAGGAATAGACATACCAAACGTTACACTTTCTGTCGTTTTAGCAGCAGACGGACTTCTTCATCGACCAGATTTATCTTCTGAAGAAAAATCATTACAACTATTTCTTCAATTGGCGGGAAGATCAGGTAGGGCTGATAAGAATGGTGAAGTAATCTTTCAAACTTATCAACCCAATCATCCAGTTATTTCATATTTAAAGAGAAGAGATTATGAAACTTTTTTGCACGAAAATTTGCGGTTAAGAAAAACTTCAAATTTATTTCCTTTTTGTAAGGTATGTCTTCTAAAAATATCGGGTTTTAATTATGAATTAACCGAGCAAATAGCAAAAAATGTAGCAAGTTTTATCATGCCAATTTGTATACAAAAGAAATGGGAAACCATTGGACCCTATCCAAGTATGGTTTCAAAAATTGGGAACAAATATAGATGGCAAATATTAATATATGGACCTGATAATACTGATATCCCTCTACCAGAAAAAGATAAATTATGGAAGTTAATTCCAAAAAATATATTTTTAATTATTGATATTAATCCTGTAGAGATATGATTTATGAAGGTAATTGGGGAAGCTTTGAACCAAGATCATATCTTTTTTTTCTTATATAGTAAGCAAATATAATTAATAAAAGAATAACTGATGTCCAAATTAATGCTTTATTCCAATACCAAAAAGAAAATTCAATACGATTAATTTCTCGTGGCAATATTTTCCATGTGATCTTATTTTTATTTGTATTTATATATTTATTATCAGTTAATATATAAGCCTTTGAGGGATTTATGATATTCATAAATATCTCTAAATCATTGAAATTTTCAAGTTCTAAAAGATCTAAATTAATTTTATAAAAGTATTTTTTCCCTAAAATATAATTCTTTTCAAACTTATCAATTTCTATATCTTTAACATTCGTTGAGATGTTTGTTAAAGCTATTTTTAAAATTTCATTAATATGATTTTCAGTTTCCGTAATATCCATGCCCTTTTTATGCAGTAGAAATATATCATCATTTATAAAAATTTCCTTTTTAGATGTAATTTTCTTTAGTTCATTTTCAAAATTTAATTGCCAGGGAACTTTTTTTAGATATTTGCTATCAATTCTTAAATCATAATTTATATAGTCAACTTCTCTAAGATCTAAGTTATTTTCAACTCTTACACAACCACCTAATAGAAAACTTATTAAAATGAATATAGAAAGGATAACTACTATAAAACCCTTTTGAAAGGTTTTTGTTTCACCAGTGGGTTTATTAGATATTTTTATGTATTTTTGAGTTTTTTCAGAATATTTATTTTTTACTGTAGTTTCTTTAAAATCTTTATTAATAATAGAATCTTCAAATTTTATATTCCAATTATCCGGAATTTTAAGATTAGGAGAATCCAATATTTGTAAAAGGGCTTTGGCTTCATCCCTGACATGCGAATATTTAGACTTTCTTAGTTGTTTGCATATTTTTATCGATTCTTCATGTCTATTTACACCACTTAATGATGTAATAAGAAGCATTCTTATATTTACTCCTTCATGAGTTGAAATTGTAAATTTCTCTAAGAGCGGACTTAATAAATTAATGCAATGGTTATATTCTCCATTATTTAATGCAAGTTCTGCTTTATTTATGACTTGCTCATATTCAGTCATGAATTATGCACTTATCATGGTACCTTTTCCTGTATCAGTAAAAATTTCTAAGAGTAAAGCATGTTCGATTCTTCCATCAATAATATGTGTCGCCTTAACTCCCTGGGCTATCGCTCTTATGCAACATTCAGTTTTTGGTTTCATTCCCTCAGAAATAATATTTTCTTCAATATATTTTCTAGCTTGTTTTAGGTTTATATTTCTAATAAGAGTTTTGGGGTTATTAATATCTTTTAATATTCCTGGGGTATCAGTTAAAAGGATTAGTTTCTCTGCATTAATTGCTGCAGCAATTTCTCCAGCGACGTAATCAGCATTTATATTTAATGATATTCCTTTATTAGTAGATCCTATACTTGAAATCACAGGGATATAACCCTTATCAATAAGAGGATCTAAAATATTTGAATTAATTCTAGATATATCTCCTACAAAACCATGAGAGCTACTTTTTAACTTTCTAGCTTCAATCAAATTACCATCTAGTCCAGATAGTCCAATGGATGTAGCACCTGTTTCATTAATACCTCTAACAATTTGCTTATTTACTCGACCCATTAAAACCATTTCAACAATTTCCATAGTCTGTTCATCAGTAACCCTAAGACCGCTTTCAAATTTTGGCTTTATATTTAACTTAATTAACCAGTTATTAATTTCAGGTCCACCACCATGCACTATTACTGGTCTAACTCCAACACTTGCAAGTAGGGCGATATCTCTAAATACAGCCTTTTTGAGTATATCTTTTTCCATAACTGAACCTCCATACTTTATAACAATTTTTCTCCCTGAAAAGCTTTGTATATAGGGAAGTGCCTCACTTAATATTGATACTCTTTGGGAATCATTCATTTTATAAAAAAGTTATAAGTATTAAATTTCGAAAAAAACATCTTGCAAAATTCAATAAAAAAGAATTAAATCTAATTCCTTTTTATTATCGTTGATAATAAATTCTGATTCAAGACCCTTAGCAAAAAATCTATTTAATCTATCTTGCCTTTTAATCCAATCATCAATTGGTACAGAATTAATTTCAAAATGCATTCTTAAGCCATTTCTATCATGTTTGGTTATTTCCTCTAACTCAAGAAGTTTGGGAGGATTTTCTTCATTCCACAACTTTAAAACTTCTAAAGATGATTCAAGATGAGCTTGTATTCCATACCTCCATTTTGTGACATCTTTAACCAATTCAGTTAATTCTTTTGGTCTATTAAATTTATCTGCTTGAAAAACTTCTTTATTTATTAGTTTTACAGGTGCTACTTCACTTGTTTTTAAAGCTAAACCAATTAATAAAATTGGAACGCCATAAAAAAAAGTTGGAACACTTAAGTTAACTGATTCTGTAAAGAAAGCAGTCATTCCTATGAATGATAATGAACCACCTGTTATGGTTATTACATTAGCGGGGGAATAAAAATTCTTCATTATTTTTGTTTAATGTTTATTTTGAAGGTACTTAAAATATTATGAAAGAAGAAAATTTTAAAAAAATGGAAAATTTAGTTTCTAAGTTAGATGGTGATAGATCATGGATTTTAAAAAACATTGATAATGGAAAGTGGTCAGAGTTGCGTATTGAAATTGCCACTCTTGAAAGAGAATTAAGTAAGTTAATTCTACGTGCTAAAGAATATATTTGTAAAAATGAAAATTCTTAGAAAGGAATTTCATCAACTTCCGGAACAAGTGGAGCACTATTCCAATTAGAATTTTCAGAATTAGTTTCTTTTGGTCCCATATCCTCATTTATTTCTTTTTTATTAATTTGATTCAAATCAGAACTGATTTCATTTGAGTCAATTCCGCTATTAGTTATATGATGAATTTTTGAAGCTGTTAGTTCAGCCTGTTTTTCTTTCGTTCCATCTTTTCTTGTTACTGAGTTCATTCTTAAACGTCCTTCAAGAACTACACGATGTCCCTCTTTCAATTGGTCAACCATTTCTTGTGCGATGGTACCCCATCCTAAAACTTTAAGATCGTTAACTGGATCATCATTGCGTAATCCCTTAATACCTACGATCATTTCTGCTATAGGCGTCTGACTCTCTTTCGTATAACGCATTTGAGGATTGGTTTTAATAACTGATTGAATTAAACAATGATTCATTTTTTTCTTTTTTATTTAAGGATATCTTGATGCAGAATCAAAAAAAATGCCACCAAAATGTTTGGATCCTTTCAGGAACAGCTGATGGACCAATACTTGCGGAAAGATTATTGAAACTTAACTATGTAGTATTTATAAGCGTTGTTAGCTATAAAGCAGGTAATGTTTACCCTTTAAATAGACAGTTACACATCTTTACTGGGAGACTTAAAAATAAACAAGAAATCAAAGATTTTATATCAAAATACAAAATTAGTTTCATAGTTGATGCAACTCATCCATTTGCAATAAATATTTCAAAGAATTTGATAGCTGCATCTATTGATATTTCCATACCAATTTTTAGATTTGAAAGAATTTATCGGTACAAATCAAATGTTGAAATTATTTCTAATTTTAAAGGTTTACCCCATGAAGGGATACATAATAAGAATATTCTTTTAGCGATAGGTTCAAGGGCTTTATGTGAAGTAGCAAGCTTTTATTCTGATTTAGGTGCAAATATATTTGCAAGAATACTTGCTACTCCTCAAAGTATTTGTAAGGGGTTCTCATCAGGCATAAATCATTCTAGATTAGCCATATTAAATCCTAATAAATATGAAGGAAACAAATTAGAATATCACTTATGCAAATATTGGAACATAGATTATATTATTTGCCGAGATTCAGGTGGTTATTCGCAAATTATATGGGACGAAATTTGTTTGAAAAATAATATTAAACTCTTCCTTATAAAAAGGCCAGAAATTGTACATAATTCTCTTACGTTTTCTCAATATGATGATTTAATAAAAATGATTGTTCAACTTTAAATAGAACTTCTTATTTTTATGAATAAATTATTAATATTGTTAACTACAGTCCCCGATAAATTATTGGCTGAACAAATAGCTAAAGAACTCATAGAAAGGAAGCTATCTGCATGTATTTCTATTAAAGAAATAAAATCAATTTACAAATGGCAAGAAAATATTGAAGAAAATAAAGAATTTGAACTTACGATTAAAAGTTTACCTGAGAATTTAAATGAACTTACGCTTATTTTGAAGGAAAAGATTACTTATGAAGTTCCTGAATTAATTTATAAAATATTTGATTCAGAAAATTCTTATTTTCAATGGATTAAAAAATCAATTAATTAATATTGTCGCTTATTAACTTTTTGAGATTAATTTTTGATCTTGAACCTATTTGAGTAACTATATGACCAGCACAAATTGAACCAATTTGACCACAATGATTTAATGAAAGGTTGTTAATCAACCCGTGAATAAAACCTCCTGCAAAAATATCTCCTGCACCTGTTGTGTCAATAGCCTTGCCAAAAAGGAAGGGTTTTATTAATTCTGTTTTATTTTTATTAACAATCAATGATCCTTTCTCGCCTAATGTAATTACAGTTAATGCACAAAGAGATTTACTCTCAATTTTGCATCTTTCTAAATCAATTGCCTTAAAAAGACTTTTTAATTCCTCCTCATTACAAAATAATATATCCACAAAGTCATTAATTAGATTTAAGAAGCTTTCTCGGTGTCTATCAACACAAAATGAATCTGAGAGAGAGAGAATGATTTTAGTCTTTGATTCTTTGGCTATTTTTGCAGCCTTAATAAAAGCTTGTTTAGCTAATTCATTATCCCATAAATATCCTTCTAGATATAAGTATTTACTTATTTTGATGGATTCATAGTTAATATTATCAGGCTCAAATTCTGTTGAGGCTCCAAGATAAGTGCACATGGTTCTTTGAGCATCAGGGGTAATAAGAATTATGGAGTGTGCACTTGATTCCCTTGTCTCAACATATTTCGAATTGAATGAAGCCCCGCTTTCTTTGATGTCTTTTGAAAAAAAATTGCCAAATTTATCATTCTTAATTCGACCAATAAACTCCACGTTATTTCCCAAGTTAGCAAGGGAGACTACTGTATTCGCAGCAGAACCACCAGAAATTTGTTTTATAATTTTGCACTCTTTTAAAATTTTACTCGAATGGTCTAAATTTATTAAATTCATTGATCCTTTTTGAAGAAGATTCCTCTTCAAGAATTCATCATCAATATTGGTAACAATATCTACAATTGCATTTCCTATCCCAACAAGGTCAATTTTTTTTTGAGAAAGTGGTATTTCTGGCATAATTATAATTTAATAACCTTTATCTTAATAGAGCTCTTTTCGGTCCATGGATAGGATCTTCAATAACTATAGTTTGATCTCTATTAGCTCCTAATGAAACTATTGCGATGGGAACTTCCATTAATTCTGCAAGAAATCTTAAATAATTCATTGCTCCATCGGGTAAATCAGAAAGTTTTCTGCAGTCTGCAGTTGAACATTGCCAACCTTTTAGTTTTTTGAATATCGGTTTACATCTTCTTAAGTCATCTGCATTTGTGGGGAAATAATCAATTTCTTTTCCATTCAGTTCATATGCGATACAAACTTGTATTTCGTCTAATTCATCTAAAACATCTAATTTTGTTATTGCCAAACAATCTAGACCATTCACTTGCACAGCATATTTTCCAATAATGCCATCAAACCATCCGCATCTTCTCCTCCTTCCAGTAGTAGTTCCAAATTCTCCGCCTCTATCACAAAGTTGATCGTTTATGCTTCCTTGTAGTTCAGTGGGGAATGGCCCCTCTCCCACTCTAGTAGTATATGCTTTGGCTACTCCAATAACTCTATCTATTAGGGTAGGACCTACTCCAGCTCCAATACATGCTCCTCCTGATATTGGATTAGAAGATGTAACGTAAGGATAAGTTCCATGATCTAAATCAAGTAAGGTACCTTGAGCTCCTTCAAAAAGAATATTTTTTTTGTTAATTGAGGCTGAATGAATGGTGCGGGTGCAGTCAACAACATGTGGCTCTAATCTAATCCCAAATTCTAAATATTCATCAATTATTTCTTCTTCTTTTAAAGGGGCAATATTATAAATTTTCTCTAAAAGTCCATTTTTCTCCTTTAGTGGCACTTGTAGAACATCTTTAAGTCTTTTCTTATCAAGTAAATCTCTAACTCTAACTCCATTCCTCTGTGATTTATCAGCATAAGTTGGGCCAATTCCTCTCCCTGTCGTTCCAATCTTATGATTACCTCTCTCTTTTTCCATGGCCTCATCCAAAACCCTATGGTATGGCATAGTTACATGTGAGGTTGAAGATAACTTTAAACCAGAAATATCTATACCATTTTCTCTCAACATGTCAATTTCTCTTAAAAGTACTTTCGGATCTACAACAGTACCTGAACCAATTAGACAAGTTGTATTTTTATATAATATCCCTGAAGGAATGAGGTGTAGTTTTAAAACTTTATTATCAACTACGATAGTATGACCTGCATTTACCCCACCTTGATAGCGTACAACTATATCAGCAGAGCGACTTAGTAAATCGGTTATTTTACCTTTACCTTCGTCACCCCATTGAGCACCGATTACAACAACATTAGCCAATTTTTAAAGAAAATTTTTAACAGCAATATTCAATATATGCAAAAAAATTGCTTTCATTGAAAAAAGTAAATGATTTGTATTAACTTTCTCTGAGCACCATTTTCTCAGCGAGAGATAATTCTTTGTTTAGCCTTTCCTTGAGTTTTTCAGGAAGAGGTCTGGTCGCAAAATTTTTATAATGACCTGCCATTGCATTTAAAGCAGTTTGCATTGTAGTAAATGATTGAGTTTTATTTACCAAACCTCTATTCCTGTATCTAGAAATGTAGTCTGTAATTAGCGATAGAGATTCTTCTCTTACTTCATCTTTATTAGATGCATCTTTTGGGGTCTCTATTGCACCTTTTAAAGCTTTTACTACCGTAATAGTATCTTTTGCATAATCTCCAGACATGTTTGACTGAGCTGCATAGGAAGGAGAAATTGTTGAAACAATATAAATAATTAATGCGATGCAAATTGATAATGCTTTGATTAAAAATTTATTAAACGATAAATTAAACATTTTTAATAACATAATTTTTCTCCTTAATGATTCTCTCCAAAAATACAATATTAATTGTACATTAATTTTGATTCATTGATAAAGCTTTCTAAAATATTATTCATTGATACTTTTAGCTTATTTTTGTTTAAACGAGAAACTAACTCTACTTGATTATTGATAGAATCTCTACCAATTATTATTCTGAAAGGAATACCTATTAAATCAGCATCTTTAAATTTAACGCCAGCACGTTCATCACGATCATCAAGTAAAACATCAATATTATTTTTCTTGAACTCCATATAAATCTCTTCTGATAAATTCTTTTGTAGGGGATCTTTAAAATTAGTTGGAATTAAAACTACATTAAATGGAGCTATTTGAATAGGCCAACAAATTCCTTCGTTATCGTGATTTTGCTCAATTGCTGCTTGCGCTAATCTTGTTACTCCAATACCATAACATCCCATCCAAAGATTTTCTAATCCTCCATTTCTACTAGAAAATTTTGCATTCAATTTCTCACTGTATTTTTGACCTAACTGAAATATATGACCTATTTCAATACCTTTTTTCTCTATTAAGGTTTCTTTCTTTTCCGAAGATACAAAGTCTCCTTCTTGAGCATTTCTAATATCAGAAGTAATAAAAGTATCATCTAGATATTTCCAGGATTTGAAATATTTATGGAAGTTAACTTGATTAGCTCCACTAATAAAACTTTTAAGTTTACTTGCGGAATAATCAATAATTCTTATCCATTGTTTTTCCCATTGAGAATTTTTGTTGATAATCTCATCACTTATATCTGGCCCTAAATACCCTATAGGGAGATCGATTAAATTATCGTTATTAAGTGATTGATTATCAATTATTGATAAGTTAATTAGATTTGAATCATAAATCTCATTCAATAAATTAAACATCTTTATTTCATTTATATTTTGATCACCCCTAATACAAGCAGCAATTGGAACTTTAGTATTATCTTCAAACTCACCGAGATAAAGTATTACCTTTACAATTTGAGTTGCATCAATATTATTAAACTTGCATATATCTTCAATAGCTTTTTGATTTGGAGTCTCAATTAATGTCTTATTAAAATTAATGATAGGCTTGCTTTCTTTAGGTATAGATACTGCCTTTTCTATATTTGCAGCATAAGAGCCACTTTTCGTATATAAAATAGAATCTTCACCTGCATATGCTGTAACCATGAACTCTTTAGATGCAGCTCCTCCAATTGCGCCACTATCTGCATCGACACCAATAGTCTCTAATCCACAATTTTTAAAAATATTCTCATAGGATTTTTCCATTTTCTTATAAAAGATTTTTAAATCATTCTCAGAAGAATGAAAGGAATATCCATCTTTCATAATAAACTCTCTTCCTCTCATAAGACCAAATCTCGGACGAATTTCGTCTCTGAATTTGGTTTGGATTTGGTAATAGCAAACGGGAAGCTGTTTATATGACTTTAAGATTTCAGATGCAATATTTGTAATAACTTCTTCATGAGTTGGAGCTAAACCATAAGACCTTTCATGTCTATCTTTTAGATTAAACATTATTCCTTCACCAGCAGTATAGCCCTCCCATCTCCCTGATTTCTCCCATAATTCACCTGGATGTAATTGAGGTAAAAGAAGTTTTGAGCATCCAATTTTAATAAGTTCTTTATCTATAATAGTTGAGATTTTTTCAATTACTTTTAACATCAAAGGCATATAAGCGTAAATGCCTGAGCTAACTCTCCGAATATAGCCACCTTGTAATAATAATTTATGCGAAATTATTTCTGCTTCTGAGGGAGCATCACGAAGTGTCATCAATGGAAAAGAAGTGACGCGCATCAATAGATTTATGAAAGTATATTAATTTTATCAATCTATGGTTTAAAAAAATTTAAAGTGTCTTGAGTCCCTAAAGGCAAATGCAATTGCACTTCCTTATCTGCTAACTTCTTCAATAACAAAACCTAAATTAAACTTTCATAAAGTTTATTTCAAATACTAATGTAATTATTAAGAACGCTATGGAAAATATAGATTCGAATATTTCTGCTCCAGAAGAGTTGGTGGGTATTGATGATGTTCAGAAATTTCTTAATAGATCAAGAGCCTCCGTGTATAGATACACAAATACTGATGTTAGAAACTTAAATCCAAATTTTAATCCAAGAAAATTAAATCCTGAATATAGAAGTGATCAAAAAGATCCTTTGATGTTTCATCCAAATGAAATAGCAAGATTTGCTAAAGATATCCTAAGAATAAAAGAGGTAACTGTTGAAGTCCTCAATTCTCCTTCTTCAGCCACACAAAATGTTCTATTACAAATACTTCAAGAATTAAAGTTAATACGAGATCTCCTCGAAAAAAACTAATTTTATAAATAGATCTTATCAGTAAGACTTTTGATTTATTGACACCTTGATTGTAAAATAAAGGTGTTAAGAAATAAACTTAACTTTAATTAAACATATAAACTCTTAATGGATATTAATCCAAAGCAGTTTGCCAACAACATTTCTAAAGATGTATCTCCATTTAATTCTAAAAGAGATGAATTTGGAAAAGATGATGATGATCCTTTAAGTATTAAGGATGTATCTTCAACTGTAATTGGTTTTATTCTCGCTGTTATGACATTGTTTTTACCAGCTATTAGTATTTTTTTTGAAAGACCATTCCTAAATAGAAATGGTTTTTATAATGAAATGGTTAAGAAAGATGGATATTAGTTCAATCCCTCCATCACCTATGAAAGGGATAGTCAACCTAATAGTGGAAATACCTGCAGGTAGTAGAAATAAGTATGAATATTGTTCAGAAGCAGGAATAATGGCATTAGATAGGGTATTACATTCCTCTGTCAGATATCCATTCGATTATGGTTTTATTCCTAACACATTGGCAGATGATGGAGCACCTCTTGACGCGATGATAATTATGGACGAGCCAACATTTGCAGGTTGTCTTATAAAAGCTAGGCCAATAGGGGTGTTAGATATGCATGATTGCGGCGAATATGATGGAAAGTTATTATGTGTGCCTATAGCTAATGGAAGGCAAAATAATATCGTTAGTATTCAACAGATAGCAGCAAGTCAATTAGAGGATGTAGCTGAATTTTTTAGAACCAGCAAAGGCTTAGAGGGAAGAACAGTCCAAATAGAAGGTTGGAGAGACTATGATGTTGTAGAGGCATTGATCAAGAAATGTACGCCAAATAAAAAGAAAACTTTTAAAGTTTTAAAAAAAACTAAAACAACTATTTGAAGTATTAAAAACTAACTTTATTTGATGTA
>CACNWH010000016.1 GCA_902624105.1 uncultured Prochlorococcus sp.
AGATGGAATAGATCAGGTTGTAGTCCTCCCTTTATATCCTCATTTCTCAATAAGTACAAGTGGATCAAGTTTTAGAGAACTTAAAAAGTTAAGAGATAATGATGCAGAATTTAAGAAAATCCCTATAAGGTGTATTAGGAGCTGGTTTAATCAGTCTGGTTATATAAAAGCTATGGTTGAATTGATTTCTGAGCAAATCCTTCTATGTGAAAACCCCTCTAGTGCTCATGTCTTTTTTACTGCACATGGTGTGCCTAAGAGTTATGTTGAGGAAGCAGGTGATCCATACAAGAAACAAATTGAAGACTGTTCAATTTTAATTGTTAAGGAACTTGAAAAGCATTTAAGTTTTAGTAATCCCTATACACTTTCTTATCAAAGTAGAGTTGGCCCTGAAGAGTGGTTAAAACCATATACTGAAAATGTACTGGAGGATCTTGGACGATTAAAGATTGAAGATTTAATAGTGGTTCCAATTAGTTTTGTTGGAGAACATATTGAGACGCTTCAAGAAATTGATATTGAGTATAAAGAATTAGCAGAGAGTGCTGGAATTAAAAATTTTAGAAGAGTAAAAGCTCTCAATATTAATTCTACCTTTATAAACGGTCTAAAAGATTTAGTTATTTCATGTTTAGAAGAACCAATAGTAAATTTAGATCAAGCATCTGAATTGCCCGCTAAGGTAAAGCTTTATCCTCAAGAGAAATGGCAATGGGGGTGGAATAATAGTTCTGAAGTTTGGAATGGAAGGGTAGCGATGATAATATTTCTAATTCTTTTTATTGAAATTATTTCTGGGGCAGGACCATTGCATAAATTAGGGATCTTATAAGTACAGTTTTATGTTCTAGATCTAATAATTAAGACTAATTTTTCATATTAATCTTAAATATTAGGCAAAAGTTGCCAAATAAGCCTACTATTTAAATAGATTTATCTACTTCATTGACACTTGCATCTACACCTATACAAAAAGGTCATTCAGATGATGAAAATCCTTGTTGGATTAATGGTGCTGAAGCACTAATGGATTCTCTCAGACTTCATGGTGTAGAAGTTATTTTTGGTTATCCAGGAGGAGCAATTCTCCCTATATATGACGCGGTGCATAAAGCGGAGAAAGAAGGATGGCTAAAACACTATATGGTTAGACATGAGCAAGGTGGATCTCATGCTGCAGATGGATATGCAAGAGCCACAGGAAAAGTTGGCGTCTGTTTTGGAACTTCTGGTCCTGGAGCAACAAATCTTGTAACTGGTATCGCTACTGCTCAAATGGATTCAGTTCCACTTGTTGTTGTTACAGGTCAAGTACCAAGGCCTGCAATTGGAACCGATGCTTTTCAAGAAACTGATATATTTGGAATAACCTTGCCTATAGTAAAACATTCATGGGTTATTAGGACTCCCTCTGATATCGCGAGGGTAGTTTCCCAAGCATTTTTTGTCGCTTCATCAGGCAGGCCAGGACCTGTCTTAATTGATATCCCAAAGGATGTTGGGCAAGAATTTTTTAGTTATAAAAAGGTTTTGCCTCGTGAAACGATACCAAAGGGCTTCAAAAGATTAGGGGAAATCAATGACGAAGATGTTACTAAAGTAGTTGAATTAATTAAGAATTCCCAAAAACCTTTGCTTTACGTAGGGGGAGGAGCTATCGCTTCAGGTGCTCATGAACAATTAAAAACTTTATCAAGAAATTTTCAAATTCCTGTTACTACAACTTTAATGGGCAAAGGTATTTATGATGAAAGAGATGATTTATCTGTGGGGATGTTGGGTATGCATGGAACTGCATACGCAAACTTCGCTGTCACAGAGTGTGATCTTCTTATTGCTGTTGGAGCAAGATTTGATGATAGAGTAACTGGAAAATTAGATACTTTTGCACCAAGTGCGAAAGTAATACATATAGATATTGATCCAGCAGAAGTTAATAAAAATAGACATGTTGATGTAGCAATAGTGTCAGATGTTTCAGAAGCACTCTCAAAAATTAATGTTATTTACAAAAATAATCCCTCGGAAAGTAAGACAAAAAACTGGTTAGATAAGATTAATTTCTGGAAGAATAAACATCCTTTGTTCTCTCCTCCTAAAGATGGTGAAATTTACCCTCAGGAAGTGTTAATAAAAATTAGAGAATGTGCGCCTGACTCTTTTATTACTACAGATGTGGGTCAGCATCAGATGTGGGCAGCTCAATATTTGAGAAATGGACCCAGAAAATGGATTAGTAGTGCAGGGCTAGGCACAATGGGGTTTGGATTGCCTGCAGCTATGGGTGTAAAGGCTGCTTATCCAAACTCCGAAGTGATATGTATCGCTGGTGATGCGAGTATTTTGATGAATATACAAGAATTAGGTACTTTATCTCAGTATGGATTAAACGTAAAAATTATTATTGTAAATAATCGATGGCAAGGAATGGTTAGACAATGGCAAGAAAGTTTTTATGATGAAAGATATTCTGCCTCTGATATGAGTTGTGGAGAACCAGATTTTATAAAACTTTCTGAAGCTTTTGGAGTAAAAGGTATTCTAATAACAGAGAGAGATCAACTAGATAATGGAATAAAATCTGCCTTAGATTTTAAAGGACCAGTATTGGTAAATGTTCGAGTCAGGAGAGGAGAAAATTGTTATCCAATGGTTCCTCCTGGGAAGAGCAATGCCCAAATGGTTGGGTATGAAAATTGTGAAAATATCGCATAAATTAATTCATAATAATTTTTAAAAACTTAATGATAATTAAATTTAAAAATATTAATGGATTAAAAAAACTTCTCCAAATAATTTTAATTTTTATATTCATTATAATTTTTCCTATTAATACATATTCTGCAGAGCTTTTACAAATTAATGATGTAAATACTATTTTAGTAGGCGATCAGAATAGATCTTTATATTTAAGTTTATATTGCATAGAAATTAATGAAAATGATAATGAAAAAGCTACTGAGATTTTGAAGAAAAATTTCCCAAGAGGTACAAAAGTAAAAATTAAACCATACGGATCTGATGGTGATAGGCTATTGGCAAAAATTTTTAGAGTTGATGATGAGACCGAAATGACTCAATTATTAAATACTTTTGACTCATCAGAGAAAAATTGTATGAATTAAATTGAGGAGCAGATTACACTCCACTGTCTTTTGTTACTTTTTGATCTTCTCCATGAATGAAATTCGTTTGGAAATGAATACGTACATTTATTAAATATATTAATATTATTTGAATCTATATCTTCCATAAGTAATTGTAAATAAGCAAACTTTTTAATATCTAATGGAATCGATTCATTGTCATTAATATTTAAATTATTTATATTTTCATTTAATTTATTTAAAGATCCTGTAATTTCGGAAAAAAAATTATAAAAAGTTTTTTTATCTAATAAATAATTTTCTCCTGATATGGATGGTCCAATAGCAACTAAAATATCTTTTCTAGAGGATCCCTTAATCTCAAAACTTTTAATCACATTAGAAATTATATATTTTTCTAATCCTTTTCTTCCGCAATGAATAGCAGCAATTCTTCTCTGATATTTATCTGCAAATAAAATTGGCATACAATCGGCAGTATAGATCCATAAATTTTGATTTTTGTTATCACAAATTAAACCATCTGCATTAACAATTCTCTGAGAATTCAATTCACTTGTAAAAGCAATATTATTACTGTGAATTTGGTTGATAAGGCAATTATTGTTATTATTTCTCATTAGTTTTTCACCTTGAGTATTTACATTGATTTTTGAACTTTCTTTTGTAAAAAAAGCATGAATGAAATTATTTTTTTCTAATAAGGGGGATAAATAATAATTAATTTTGATGTTATTTATAAAAGTAAATTTTCTTGAGAATTTGCTTTTTGAATATAAATGATTTTGATTTAAATAATAATTCAAATTATTTTTTAATCCAATAATTCAATGTCTTTAAGCATCCAAAAACCTGCAAACTTTTCAATATAGGGTGTTGATTGAATCGAAATAAATTGGTAACCAAGGCTATTTGATTTAGAAGTAATAAACTTTTTGCGTAATTCTTGGGCTTCAATAGGAGGTAAATCTGTTACTAACCACTTATCATTTTCTAGCGCTTCAAGTATAAGTCTCTCTTTATCAATAAGGAGCTTTACGGGTTCAAGACTACTAAACCACGCGGCTAGAGCAATTGCCCTGTCTTGACTAAATAGCCTCAGGCCTGGCACAAGATGATCATCTTTTAGATGTTCTTCTACGGGAAAAATATCTCCAAATTCTATAGGCCAGGATTGAGCTGCTCTTATATCACTTATTGATATCTCAGAGAATGTTAATGATTCTCCTCTAACGGCTTCAGGTAAAGGTTTAGGTTCATTTGCTATTTGAGCTGTAAAATTAGGAGCTAATACCCCTTTAACAAAACCCTTCTCTTGTGGATATATGTGATTCTCTAAATAACTTAACCTTTCAAACAATGTGTATGTTCTCCTGCTCGCTAAAGCTTCAAGCTTTAAATTTTCAAGAGATTTCTTTATTATAGATTTCATAGAAGATCTCCAAAATCTAACTTTTTCAGGTTTTCTCCAACCTTTCACTTCAGCCTCAATAATTGCTTCTTTTAAGGCACTCGTCAGCCAAATAGAATTAACCTCATTAGAGGGACAAATCTTATTCCAATAAAAAATTTCTGGTGATTCAAAACTTTTGGTTGATGAAATAATTAATTCCCACCTTTTCTTTCCGTTTTTTTCAATAATTGGTCTTGAATAAAAATCCAATTCCCAATCACAGCTTTTAAGATCAATTTTGGAGCTATTTGTTTTTGAAGATATCATGTTTATTAATCTTTCCCTTGAAATAAAGCATTTGTCTTTTGTGCTCTCTCATTAGCTTCATTCATAACTTTTTCCTTTTCTACTAATAATTCTCCTGGAGAATTTTCTAACAACGCTGTATCTAGACCTATTCTCCCTCTTTCGCGATCAATTTCTGTAATTAGTGCTTTTACAAACTCTCCCTCTACAAAAATCTCTCTTAAGTCTCTGATATTACCTTTTGTCAGTGATGATTGATGAAGTAATCCACTGACTCCACCTAAATCGATGAAAAATCCGTAAGGCTTTACAGCTAGAACTTTACCTTCGATTAATTGACCTAACTTAAGGGTTTCAAATTTTTGTAGTAATGTGGCTTTCTTCTCCGATAGGACTAATTTTTTTGATTCTGGATTAACTTCTAGGAAAGCTACTTTTAACGTCTTATTCACAAGCGATTGATAATTGGCGCCATCCTCTAATTGAGATCTTGGAATAAAACCTCTTAATCCCTCAACATCACAAGTTAATCCTCCCCTGTTGAAGCCATTTGCTAAGACATCTATTAATTCTCCGCTCCTAGAAATTTTACTAACCTTATCCCAACTTTTTCTTAAAATTAATGCTCTTGCGCTTACAGTAACCATTCCATCCGCATTTTGCTCTTTTATTACCAACACTTCCATTTCTAAACCAATTGGAAATTTCTCTTTAAAGTTTGTTATTACTCCTAGTCCACATTCTTTCTTAGGCATATAACCAGGAGCTTTTCCTCCAATATCTATATATAAGCCATCACTTTCTAATGCAATGATTTTCCCCCCTATGGTTTCTCCAGTAAGACCAATTGGTTCATTATCATTAAGTGCTGCCAGAAATTGATCTTCATCGAAGTCAAATTCATCAACTGTTCTTTCGTCTATAGATAATTTATTTTTCTCAATTGGAACATGTGGCTTTTCTAGTTTATTAAAGCTTAGAGTTGATTTTTCAGCATTTTTATATTCAGGTTCTTTTTCTAATGAATTTGTATTTAAATTTTTGCTTTCTAATTCATAATCTTTTTGATGAATTGAAGACGAGCCATCATCCTCAAAATTATGTTTCTCCTTAGTAGAAGAATTTTTAGATGTATCATTGCTAGAGTTTTTTTTATTCAATTGAAGAACTTGCAAAGGTTTCTTCAATTCACTTTGATTGCCCTCAGATTTAATCTTCTTTGGGGCATTATTATCACTTACTCCCTTCATAGGTAAAATAAAGCTAGATAAATTTTACTCATTCTAAGGTAATTCCTTGAAAATCTATAAAATGAACCATAAATCAATACGTAATCAATACGAATATTTATCTTGGACAGAAATAAGTAATGTTGCTATACAGAAAAGATCAACTATTATTTGGCCTTTTGGTGCTGTTGAGCAGCATGGTCCTCATCTTCCTCTCGCGACAGATAGTATTTTTGTTGATGAAATTGTAAATGAAGTTTTAAAAATTTTGCCTGATAATTTACCACTCTTGAAAATACCTACCCAATTTATAGGCTTCTCTCCTGAACATTTAAGCTTTGATGGAACTTTATCTATATCCTCAGATCTAATAACATCAATAATTCTCGAAATAGGTCAACAACTATCTAGGATGGGATTTAAGAGGTTAATTTTGTTAAATGCGCATGGGGGGCAAATATCACTTTTAAATACTGCAGCTAGAGAATTAAGAAAAGTTGCTCCTAATTTAAATATTTTCCCTTGTTTTATTTGGAGTGGAATCCAAGGTTTAAGTGATCTTTTACCTCAGAATGAAATAGATAATGGTCTTCATGCCTCTTTAGCAGAAACAAGTCTAATGTTAGCAATTAAACCAGAAATTGTTGGACCTGAGAGGCCTTTTGAGGGATTTTCACAAAATATTCCAGAAGGATGGAGTCTTGAAGGGAATTCTCCTACTGCTTGGATGACAAATGATTTAAGTAAATCAGGCGTAATCGGAGATAGTAGAGGGGCAAATGAAAAATTAGGCAATGAATTGAGAAATTTATTGGTAAAACATTGGCATAAATTATTTCTTAGTTTAATGTCTTCTGATTGGCCAAATGAATAGTTTAATAAGACTTAAATAAAAGATTTTTCATTTTTCCAATAATTGAAGTGGTTAAAAAATTGAAACTATTTTCATGATATCTACATATTTTTATTATAATTGTGTAAACTCATTGCATAATGAACAAAAGCTTTACCAACATGCAAACTCTAGAATCTAATAAAAAATCAAATTTAGAACCTCAAGTTGATGAAAATTCAGGAAATTTACCTGACTTCACAACTGATGCTTATAAAGATGCTTATAGCAGAATTAATGCGATTGTTATCGAAGGAGAACAAGAGGCTTATGATAATTACATTTCCATTGCATCTCTTCTACCTAAAGATAGTGAAGAATTAACCAAACTAGCAAAAATGGAATTAAAACATAAAAGAGGATTTATTGCCTGTGGTAAAAATTTGAGTGTCGAAGCAGATATGGTTTTTGCAAAAGAATTTTTCTCTAAATTACATGGTAATTTCCAAACAGCTTTAGAGAATGAAAACCTTACAACATGTTTATTAATACAAGCAATACTAATCGAAGCTTTTGCTATCTCTGCTTATCATGTTTACATAAGAGTTGCTGATCCATTCGCTAAGAAAATAACACAAGGTGTCGTAAATGACGAATACTTGCACTTAAATTATGGAGAGAAATGGTTAAAAGAAAATTTACATACTTGCAAAAATGAATTAATAGCTGCTAATAAAGCAAATTTACCTTTGATAAAAAAAATGTTAGATCAAGTTGCTGATGATGCTGCAATATTATCTATGGATAAGGAAGAACTCATGGAAGAGTTTATGATTGCATATCAAGATGCTTTACTTGAGATGGGTCTTGATAACAGAGAGATAGCTAGAATGGCTATGGCTGCAATTGTTTAAAAAATAAAACTGTTTAATATTTTTATTTAAAATTTTATTCACTTTAGAAATAGCTATATGCTATTGTTCATACCGTAGTTTTATTTCTAAAAAGTCTCAATGTTTGGGCTAATTGGGCACTCCACAAGTTTTGCAGATGCAAAAAGAAAAGCCTCAATCTTAGGCTTTGACCATATTGCAGAAGGTGATTTAGATGTATGGTGCATGGCTCCACCCCAACTTGTAGAAAATGTAGAAGTTAAGAGTGCTGTTGGTATTTCAATAGAAGGTTCATATATTGATTCATGTTTTGTTCCTGAAATGCTCTCTAGGTTTAAAACAGCAAGAAGAAAAGTTCTTAATGCTATGGAGTTAGCTCAAAAAAAAGGAATAAACATTACCGCATTGGGAGGCTTTACTTCAATTATTTTTGAAAACTTTAATTTGCTACAACATAAACAGATAAGAAATACTTCTTTAGAGTGGGAAAGATTTACAACAGGTAATACTCATACTGCTTGGGTTATATGTAGACAACTTGAAATAAATGCTCCAAAAGTTGGTATTGATATTAAAAAATCAAATGTTGCAGTTATTGGAGCTACTGGTGATATTGGCAGCGCTGTATGTAGATGGCTTACTAAAAAAACAGGAATAGGAGAATTGATTATGGTAGCTAGACAGCAAGAACCATTAATTGCACTCCAAAAAGAATTGGATGGAGGAGTGATCAAAACTTTGGAAGAAGCACTTCCTCTTGCTGATATTGTTGTTTGGGTTGCAAGTATGCCTAAAACAATGGAAATTGATATTTCTAGGCTTAAAAAACCATGTTTAATGATTGATGGAGGATATCCAAAAAACCTTGATGAAAAATTCAAGGGAAATGATATTCATATCCTAAAAGGAGGGATAGTAAAGTTTTTCAATGATATTGGTTGGAATATGATGGAATTAGCTGAAATGGAAAATCCTCAGAGAGAAATGTTCGCATGTTTTGCTGAGGCAATGATTTTAGAATTTGAAAAATGTCATACTAATTTTAGTTGGGGTAGAAATAATATTACACTTGAGAAAATGGAATTTATTGGGGCAGCTTCCGAAAAACATGGATTTTCTGCAATTGGGCTTGATAAGCAGATTAATCCTTTACCTGTATAGTGAATTATGTCAAGACGATACCTCTTAGATTTTGAAAAACCTTTAGTAGAGCTTGAGAAACAAATTGAACAAATTAGAGAACTGGCTCGTGACTCAGAAGTTGATGTGAGTCAACAACTCCTTCAGTTAGAGACTCTTGCAACTAGAAGAAGGGAAGAAATTTTTAGATCACTTACCCCTTCTCAGAAAATACAAGTAGCAAGACATCCTCAAAGACCAAGTACTTTTGATTTTATACAGATGTTCTGTGAAGACTGGATTGAACTACATGGAGACAGAAATGGCGGCGATGATATGGCTTTAATTGGTGGGATTGGTTTAATAAATAATAGATCAGTACTATTATTAGGCCATCAAAAAGGACGTGATACTAAAGAAAATGTGATCAGAAATTTTGGCATGGCAAAACCTGGTGGATACAGAAAAGCCTTAAGATTAATGAAACATGCAAATAGATTTAACTTGCCAATATTAACTTTCATTGACACTCCAGGAGCCTATGCTGGTCTATCAGCAGAAGAACAAGGGCAAGGTGAAGCTATCGCTAGGAATTTAAGAGAAATGTTTGGGTTCAAAGTCCCAATTATTGCAACTGTTATTGGAGAGGGGGGTTCTGGTGGTGCCTTGGGAATAGGAGTAGCAGATAAATTATTAATGTTTGAACATAGTGTTTATACAGTCGCTAGCCCTGAAGCATGTGCCTCTATTTTATGGAGAGATGCTGCCAAGGCACCAGAGGCAGCATCTGCGTTAAAAATTACTGGGCAAGATCTATTAAAGTTAGGAATTATTGATGAAGTTTTACCAGAACCAGCAGGCGGTAATAATTGGGCTCCTCTTCATGCAGGCGAAACACTTAAAAGTTCCATAGAAAAGCATTTAAATGAGTTACTTGAAATGTCAAATGAAGAGTTACTTGAAAAAAGGTATTCTAAATTCAGAGTTTTAGGAAAATTTATTGAATCAGTTAATCTTGAAGAAATTCAAGATTAAATTATTTATTATCCATTATTAAATTGAAATTAGCACTTATTACTGGAGCCACTAAGGGTATAGGAAGATCAACTGCCCAGACTTTTGCTAAAGCAGGTTGGAATTTAATTCTGTTAGCAAGAGACATACAAAAACTTCAAGATCTAAAAGATGAATTATCAAATGCGGGTGTACAAATCAACGTCTTGGCATGCGATTTATCAAAATCTGAGAAGGTTGATCATCATATTAATCAATGTATAAAAAGTTGCGGATGTCCAACAGTTGTAATTAATAATGCTGGTTTTGCCTTCAATGGAGAATTAGTAGGTATGCCACTAGATAAGTGGCAAGAAATAATGCAAGTTAATCTTACAAGCGTTTTTCAAATATGTTCATATATAGTTCCTTTGATGAGAATGAAAGGTGGCTTAATTATAAATGTTAGTAGTCATGCGGCATATAACGCTTTCCCCCAATGGGGTGCATACTGTGTATCAAAGGCTGCATTAGTAAGCTTCACAAAATGTTTGAGAGAGGAAGAAAGAAAAAATTCTATAAGAGCATGCACTATTACTTTGGGTTCAGTAAATACGCCTCTTTGGGATTCTGAATTTGTAAATTCTGATTTTAATAGAGATTCAATGTTGTCTTCCATTAGAGTATCAGAGACTATTCTTTTTATTGCTGAACAGCCTAAATCTCAACTTATTGAGGATCTTACTCTTATGCCGGCGACTGGAGCTTTCTAAGTTACTTAAAATCAAAAAAGTTAGAACATTTTATAGTGAGTATTTGGCATTCCAGTAACGTTAGAGTGTGATATAATTTCTTAGTGCATTTAAACTTTTATATTTAAAGTATTAATAACTTTAAAGGATTTAAATAATTATTTATGACTATCACTCCAAGTGACGATATTAAAAAAGAAATAGAACCAGAAATTTCTGATAAACTTATTTCTGAAGTAATTACAAACAGAATAAAACTCCAAAAAAAGAGATTCCACGCAAATGATAATATCTCAGATTTTATTAACCCTGGAGAGTTAGCGCAATTGCAAAAAGAGGTTGCTTCTAGAGTTAGGGAACTATTAAAATCTTTGGTAATTGATATTGAGAATGATCACAACTCACAAGAGACTGCAGAGAGAGTTGCAAAGATGTATCTTAAAGAAGTCTTCAAAGGTAGATATCAAGCAAGGCCTACTGTCACAGATTTTCCAAATGCTAAAAATCTTGATGAGATTTATACTTTAGGACCTATCAGTGTTCGTTCTGCTTGTTCTCATCACATGGTTCCAATTATTGGAGATTGTTGGATTGGGATTAAGCCAGGTGAAAAGGTGATTGGCATATCAAAATTTGCACGAGTTGCGGATTGGGTTTTTTCAAGACCACATATACAAGAAGAGGCAGTGATGATATTAGCAGATGAAATTGAACGCCTATGTGAGCCAAAAGGCCTTGCAATTCTTGTTAAGGCGAAACATTATTGCATGTGTTGGCGAGGTGTTAAAGAGCCTAATACAAGTATGATAAATTCTATAGTAAGAGGTGATTTTAGGCATGATCCTAGTCTTAAACAAGAGTTCTTTGAACTTGTTAAAAATCAACCTAATGGGATATCTTGTTATTAATTTGACAGTAATATTAATTTGAAATTTATTTGATCAATATATTATCATTTAATTAGATTTAATAGTTCTTTAGTTTTATTCATATCTTTAATTCCAGGAGAGATTTCAATACTGCTAGAAATATCAATACCATTTGGTTTAATATCAGTAAGAATTTGTGTTAACCAATCTATAGATATTCCTCCAGCAAGAAACCAGGGTTTGTTAAATTTTAATTCTTCTAAATATTTAGAATTTATTCTTATCCCTGAACCTCCATATGTTTTTTCGTTCCAAGAATCTAATAGTACAGCATCGATGAAAGAAGAAAAAAGCTCAATTTCTTTGGTATCATCTCTATTTTTTATTCTAAATGCTTTCCATATCTCAATTTGAGGAAATTTACTACGGAGTCTTTTGCAATATGCAAGATCCTCATCTCCATGAAGTTGGATTACATTCTCAGAATTAAAAGAATTTATGCAAATTAATTCAAGGGGTATATTTTTTACGACCGAAACTCTTTTTATATGAGGGAAATTTTTCTTAAGATTTCTAAAAATATCATTTTTTATCTCATTAGAAACATATCTAGGTGACTCTTTTACTGAAATCACTCCTATTGCATCAACTCCAAGGTTAGCAATTTGGAGTGCTTGATCAACAGTTGTTATTCCGCAAATTTTTACAAGAGTTTTAGCTTCTAACATTTTCAAATTATAGTTTTTTTAGTTACTAGAATGTAGTTATCTTAACTATAGCGGAGTTTATTTTTGAGGAGCTGGCAAGTTTTAAAAATATGGGGAATACCCTTTAAAATCCATCCTTATTGGATCGTTCTTCTCTTTTTATTTTCATGGAGTATTAGTGATCAAATTAATCTAACATCTAGTGATACATACAATGATCAAGAGGCTTTGTTAATAGGTTTCTTTACATCATTCTTTTTATTAAGCTCAATAATATTACATCAGATTTTTCATACATATATTTGCCTTCGTGAGGGAGTTAAAATTAAAAATATAACCTTCTTTTTTCTTGGAGCAGTTTTACAAATTGAAAAAGACTGTCAAAGTGCATTAGGCAATATTAAAATATCTCTTATAAGGCCTTTTTTATGTTTTATAACATCTATCCTCTTATTATCAATTAGCAATCTTAGTGAATCTAAAGAACAAATCTTCATAAATATAATTTCTAGAGTTGGAGTTTTAAATTTATTTCTTGGAATATTTAATCTAATCCCTGTTGGAACTCTTGATGGTGGCAATTTTCTTAAAAGTGTTATTTGGTATTATTCTGGTAACAAGAACAAAGGAAGGCTTTTTTTAAATCAATTTACGCTTTTATTATCGATCTTTCTTCTTACATTTGGTATTTTTTTACTAATTGGTTTAAATTTTTATTATGGATTAATACTATGTTTATTAGCAATATTTGGAATAAATATTTCCAAAGCTGATAATCAATATTTAAAAATTGAAAAAATTTTAAAATCTAAAAATCTTCATGAATTAAAATTAAAGCCCTTAAGGAAAATAGAATTTGATTTAACCTTAAGGCAGTTTAGTAGATTGATAAAAGATGAAAATAATTTAGATGATTATTTTTTTATTACTAAAAATGGTAGATGGGATGGTTTTATTTCAGTTGATGTTTTAAAGAATATTCCAGTTAAAAAATGGGATTTAAAATTAGTAAGTGAGTTTAATAAATCAATAAATAATTTTCCAAACATTTTTGAGAATACTCCTCTTTGGCAAATTATCGAAAAGATTGAAAAAACTAGTGGAGGCATAATCTTAATAATGAATCCTTATGGGATTCCAATGGGATTATTAGATAGGAAAAATATTGGTTTCTTTGTTCTTAAGAAGTTAGGTTTTAATATATCTAATGAAATATTAAATAAAATTAAATCAAAAAATAATTATCCTTTGGGGATTGAATTACCAAAGATAATTAAATTAATGAAAAGCAAAGGTGATATTTAGTTTTTATAAAGTTCATAAAATACTTTTTATTTGATGAGGTTTTAAAAAAATATTTTCTACTGATGAATCGGAATAATCTTCTAAAAAGCATTTTCTTAAATGTTTAATAATTCCCTTATTACTTAATTCGAGGTTTAGGGGTTGAGGCGGTTCTTGATCAAAGATTTTTACCCATAAATCAAATGGAGGATTAATTTGTATCTCTCCATGTTGAAGAAATGAACCTTTTTTCCAATACTGAGCACTACCTATTCTTTTAATACCATTCTTATCTACTAGATCAGATATATAATTTGTACCAAAACAATTTTCTTTAATACTTCCTTTTTTGACAGATCCATTTATCAAAGTAAGACCTAATAAATCAAAACTTTTTATAAGCCAACCATTAACATATTGATAACTGAATTTTTTATATTCAGGCTTATTAAAAGTTAAGGCATAAGTAATGCCTCCAGAGTGTAAAACTGCACCCCCTCCTGAGGGCCTTCTAACTATATTTATTAATCCTTTTTCTTTCAAATCATTCCAATGTTTAGGATAATTTTTTTGGTGAAATCCAATTGAAATCCAATTACCTTCCCATAGATAAAATCTTAAAGTAAAGATAATATTATTATTTGAGATAGTCTTTTCTAATAAATCTTTATCAAAAGACATTTGTTGATGGCCTGATGATTTAACTGTTGAAATAATTAATGCTTTTTTTTTATTAATCAAAATCAATTCTCAGAATGTTCTCTAAATCTTATGAATAGATTTTAAGTATATTTTATTGATATCTGTTATTTGATTTTATGTTTAATTAATATCTTATAAATTAAAATCATAAAAATTTAAGTTAATAATATTTTATTTTTTGAATTTGGCTTTTAATACTTATATGTTATTACTAGAAATATAAATAAATTTTTTCTAAGTTTTTAATTTTTTTATAGTATGAATTCAATAAAATATTCTGAAGGTTCAGAAATTATACATAACTTAAATGAAGATGAATTTAGTAAGAAAAATATAGTCTCAAAAAAAGAAAAAAATTTATTAGCTTCCACTTATTTATTGTTAAAAATTTGTTTATTTTTATTGGCATTTATAAGTTTGATTAAAATTGGAAATATAACTCAATTAAGAATCTCAAGGCTAAAAGAAATAAAAAATTCTTACGTATATGAAAAAGATAGATTTCAAGAATTAACAAATAGGTTTGATAACTTATTATCACAGCAAGGTCAGCAAAGTTTTATGAAGGATCAAGAGCAAATGATCTCTCGTGACGTTATGAGAGTAATATGGCGTTAATGCAATTGAAAATTTTACTTTGCAGTGTCGAAAGAGTTAGTGAGGCTTATTGCTAGTGGAAAAGTTTAAACAAGGCGTTGTTATTATTACGGGGACTACCTCTGGAGTAGGATTAAATACCCTTAAACCCTTAATAAGTTCTGGATGGCAGATCGTTGCAATTAATCGTTCTAATAAACGAGCTATTGAGGCAGCATCAATCCTATTAGGTCAAAATGATTTAAAAAAAATTAGTTTTATTGAAATTGATTTATCAGATTTAAATCAAGTAAGAAAAGGTGTTCAAGAGATTTCATCAAAGTTTAAAAATAATTGTAAAGTACTAATCTGTAACGCTGCTGTTTATAAGCCTCGGTTAAAAAAACCAGAGAGATCTGTTCAGGGTTTTGAAAATTCCATGGCAGTTAATCATTTTGGTCACTTTCTATTAATTAATCTCTTAATTAATGATTTAATTAACTCTGATAAAGAGATTAATTTGAATGGAAAAAATATTTTATTTACTCCTAGAATCACCATCTTAGGTACTGTGACAGCAAATTATGTTGAATTAGGAGGAAAAATTCCAATTCCAGCCCCAGCTGATCTAGGAGATTTAGCAGGTTTTGAAAAAGGTTTCCTCTCTCCAATAAGTATGGCAAATGGAAAAAAATTTAAACCTGGTAAAGCTTATAAAGATAGTAAATTATGCAATATGATAACTGTTCAAGAGCTAGCAAAAAGATACCCTCCTGAAAAAATTATATGTAATTCACTTTATCCTGGCTGTGTTGCTAACAGTAGGTTATTTAGAAATACTCCATTGATATTTAGATTACTATTTCCACTATTTCAGAAATTTATTACAAGAGGTTATGTTACAGAAAAATTGGCTGGTCAGAGAGTTGCTTCAGTGGCAACAGATAGAGATCTATTTCAGTCAGGAGTTCATTGGAGTTGGGGTAATAGACAAAAATTAGTTGGAAAAGTATTTTCTCAAAAACTTTCTAAGAGAATAATTGATACTGAACTATCTCAGAGGACTTGGGATTTATCTATGAAATTGGTTGGTTTGAAAAAAATTTAGAACTATACTTAATCGAAACCTAATAGGTCAAAGAGATCTCTATCTTTAAGAGGATTCCCATCTAGTGGCTCAACATTCTCCAACATATTTTTTGCAAGAGATAAATATTCATTTTGAACTTCAATAACATCATCAGTTTGTTCCATTTCAAAAATAGTACATTTTTTAAGCCTTGATCTTCTAATTGCATCAACATCTTTAAAATGAGCCATGATTTTTAAACCTGCCTCTTTATTAAATTTATCTATTTGATCTGTATCTTTGGATCTATTTGCAACAACGCCTCCTAATCTAACTTTATAGTTTTTGGCCTTTGCCTTAATAGCTGAAACTATTCGATTCATTGCGAAAATTGAGTCAAAATCATTTGCAGTTACTATTAAGCAATAGTTTGCATGTTGTAGAGGTGCGGCAAATCCTCCACAAACAACATCACCTAAAACATCAAAAATAACTACATCTGTATCTTCTAGAAGATGATGCTCTTTTAAAAGCTTTACTGTTTGACCTGTGACATATCCTCCACATCCTGTACCTGCTGGAGGGCCCCCACTCTCAACACACATAACACCGTTAAATCCCTCAAACATAAAATCATCTGGTCTAAGCTCTTCACTATGAAAATCTACTTCTTCTAGGATATCTATGACGGTAGGAACCATAGAATGAGTCAAGGTGAAAGTACTATCGTGTTTAGGGTCACAACCTATTTGTAAAACTTTTTTACCTAATTTTGAAAAGGCGGCAGAGAGATTAGAAGATGTTGTTGATTTCCCAATCCCTCCTTTTCCGTAAACAGCTATTACTAATGCTCCTTCTTCAATCCTGACTTTTGGATCTTGCTTGACCTGAACACTTCCTTCTCCATCAAGAGGTTTATTTATTGTACTTGTCATTAAAGCTTAAATAATCGCATTTATATTTATTCTTGCAGGGAAAATGCCACCTTGGATATATTTATCAATAAATATTTATTTTTAATAATAAATTGCTAAAATCAAGTCTGCAAAAGAGCAATTCAAAGTAATTCTTTATACTTTAAGTGTAAATACTCATGTTTTAAATGTATATATTATGTAGCTTCAGCTGAAAAATGCTTTTGCGTCATAGAGTGTTTCATCGTTAATTTCGACTAGTCCTTTTGACAAAGCATATTTTTCCGTGTTTGTTTTTACTTTGCCCCTAACAAAAAATGGAACTTTTGTTAATTCTGCTTTTCCAGATTCCGTCCAAATAATTTCATTAATACTTGGCTCGATGTTTTGATTTTTACTTATATCCTCATTCTCTTGACTATTAACAGCTGTGTGTCCCAAATGACTTTGGTGGCCATCAACAAATTCAAAGTCATGTTTGAACATATCAATCAAATGTTCTTCCAATCCCATCATTAATGGATGTACCCAGTCATCAAAAATTACATTTGCACCTTCCCATCCCATTTGAGGGCTATATCTTGCTGGGACATCTTGAACATGCATAGGAGTACTTATAACTGCACATGGTATACCAAGTCTTTTGGCGCTATGTCTCTCCATTTGGGTCCCTAAAACTAATTCAGGTGATGTCTTTTTTATTGCATCTTCAACTTCGAGATAATTATTTGTTATTAGAGCCTCTAAGTTTAAATCTTTCGCAACTCCTCTTACTTTTCTTGCCATTTCTCTGCTATAAGTCCCTAGCCCTACCACTTCAAATCCAAGCTCCTCCTTAGCTATTTGCGCTGCTGCAATTACATGAGTACCGTCGCCAAAAATAAAAACCCTTTTGCCTGTTAAGTAATTTGAGTCAACTGACTTTGAATACCATGGAAGTTTTGATTTGTTTTCTAACTCTTCTTTATTTGTTAATGGAAGATCTAATTTTGTATGTACTTCATTAATGAAATTAATCGTATTCTCAATTCCTATTGGGACTGTAGTGGTATATTCCATTCCAAAATTCCGTTTAAGCCACTCACATGAGGCTTCTGCAATTTCAAGATATAGGCATATATTTAAGTCCGCGTCAATTAATCTTTTAATATCATCTGGACTTGAATTAAGAGGAGAAATTACGTTTGTATCTATACCTTGCTCAGAGAGGATTCTCTGAATTTCTATTACATCATCTCTACATCTAAAGCCAAGAAGAGTCGGTCCTAATAAATTTACTTTTGGTCTTCGGCCAAGTTCCTTCCACCTTTTCGGACTTATTTTGTTGGTCTCATTAACAGCCTCTTTCAGTAAAGTGCGTATTAACTGATAAAAAGTTTCTGAGGCTCCCCAGTTTTCTTTTTTACTATATGCTGGTAACTCCAGATTTACTATTGGAATATCAAACCCCATGCCTTTTGCAAGGGCTCCTGGTTGATCTTGTATTAATTCTGCCGTACAACTTTCACCGACCAAAAGTGCTTTTGGTTTAAATCTCTCCACAGACTCTGAAATATTTCTTTTAACTAATTCTGCAGTATCACCACCTAAGTCTCTTGCCTGAAAAGTTGTGTAAGTTACTGGAGGTCTTTTACCTCTTCTTTCTATCATAGTAAAAAGAAGATCCGCATAAGTATCTCCTTGAGGAGCATGAAGAATGTAATGTAAATCTCTCATGGAAGATGCAATACGCATTGCACCAACATGAGGTGGGCCTTCATATGTCCAAAGAGTTAATTCCATAATTTTGTTATTTGTGAGTAGCTAAAGTTTTTGTTGTAAGTATTTGATTTCTCTTTAAGGGCCTAGAAAATAAGCCTGCTAAATCCGCCGCTTGATCAATACCATGAATTGGACTAAATATCATTTCAATGGACCATTTTGTATGAATGCCCTCTGCCTCTAAAGGATTAGCTAATCCCATCCCGCAGACAACTAAATCAGGCTGAGAATTCCTTACACGATCTAATTGATTCTCTACATGTTGGCCCTCTACTATTTTTGTATTTTCAGGTAAAAGATTTATTTCTTCTTCCATTAATTCTTTGTTTAAGTAAGGAGTACCAACTTCAATTAGATTCATTTCGCACTCATTGTGTAAAAACCTTGCTAATGATATTTCAAGTTGCGATTCCGGTAAAAGGAATAAGTTCTTACCTTTTAATATCTTTTTATGAGATTCCATTGCTTGCCTTGCTCTATTTGCTAGGGGAGCAATTACCTCGTGAACTTTGAGGTCTGGAATTTTAAATGCTTCAGCAGCTGCTAATAACCATTTAGTACTTCCCTCAACGCCTAGTGGGAAAGGAGCATATATTATTTCGCAACCTTTATGTTGTAAATCTCGTACAGTGTCACTTAAATAAGGTTGAGTTAATAAAACTTTTGTATTTGTTCCAATTTTTGGTAAATCCGTGGATTGCCTTGGTGGAAAACTTTCAACATTGTTTATCCCTATATTTTTGAAAATTTTCTTAAATCTATCTTCTACATTATTGGCGATAGTCCCAACTATTAATAATTTTTCTTCATCTGTAGATTCCATTAATGGTATTAAAGCCTTAAGTGCTCCATCTTCACCTTGAGTAAATGTAGTTTCTATACCACTACCTGAGTAGTTTAAAAATTGCACTCGACCTAAAAATCTTTTGTTTAATTTCTCTGCAACTGTTGCTAAATCAAGCTTAATTACTTCGCTAGGACAAGAACCTACAAGAAAAAGAGTTTTTATCTCTGGCCTTCTAGCTATCAGATCGTTAACAACCTTATCAAGCTCTTCATGAGCATCTGCAAGACCAGCTAAATCTTTTTCTTCCAATATGGCTGTTCCAAATCTTGGTTCAGCAAAAATCATTACTCCCGCAGCACTTTGGATTAAATGAGCACATGTTCTTGAACCAACTACAAGAAAAAAAGCATCAGGCATTCTTCTATGTAACCAAACTATTGAGGTCAATCCACAAAAAACCTCTCTTGGACCAGTCTCTTTATAAAATTCTACTTTATTCATTCAATAAGTTTTAAGAGCTTATTTCTAAAGCATGCATAATTTTTTAATTTAAAGAAAGTAATTGATTAAGTTCTCTTACAAATTGAATAGATTTAAAAAACTTATATGAATGTTTAAAAACGCAAATGATTAAATATTAAATCAAAAAAGATTGTCATTTTAATTTCTCCAATAATTATTTTCATCGTTAAGCTTAGTAATTTTCCAAACATTTCTTGAGATTCTTGTAGCTAATAAACCTCCTCTTTCGACCTTAGATTTCCCTGGTTTAGCCCCCATTAAAATAGAAACTTCTGAAGTACTTAATGGAGCACCTGTTTTAATTGCTAATTCAGTTAATTCAAGTCTATTTCTAAGATTATTTAGGCTTTTACTCTCAGAATTTTCATCTATTAGCCAGCTAAATGTAGGATCTTTTTGAGACAATTTCTGCATCAAGCTTAAACTAACTAATCCTAGGGTTTTTTCTGAGCTTAATTCATCTGTTCCTATTGAAGAACTGATTGATTTTCCTTGAGAAGATGCCATGATTGTATGCCTATTTAAATTGAAGTTATCGGTTCATGGAAACTATGCAAGTTAATTTAATAGAAAAATGGATCGATAATAAGTTATAGTCTCATGAATGGAACCAACATCTAGCTTAAATAGGGTAGACCGAAAGAATAAACGTGCTGTAGTTACAGGTTCTGAGATTCAATCTCAGGCAAACGCTGGTGGATTTATAACTACCGACTCAGAAAAGTCTTTGGTTTCTAGGCAAGCTAGTCAAGTTGAACAGATTGAATTAAGAACGTATGTTTTTCTTGATTCTCTGCAGCCCCAGTTGGCCGCATATATGGGAACAGTCAGTAGAGGTTTTTTACCAATTCCTGGAGATTCATGCCTATGGATGGAAGTTTCTCCTGGGATGGCAATACATAGGGTTACCGATATAGCTTTAAAAGCTAGTAATGTGCGTCTAGGACAGATGATTGTGGAAAGAGAATTTGGTTCATTTGCCCTTTACCATAAGGACCAAAGTACTGTTTTACATTCAGGAGATGTTGTTCTTGATGCTATTGGGAGTGAAGTAAGAAAAAGAACCAAACCTACAACAAGTTGGACCGAAATTATTAGAGCGATAACCCCTGATCATTCAGTTCTAATTAACAGACAAAATAGAAGTGGTTCAATGATTCAATCAGGTATGAGCATGTTTATTCTTGAAACTGAGCCTGCAGGTTATGTTTTGAAAGCAGCTAATGAAGCAGAAAAGGCCTCAAATATAACTGTTGTTGATGTTAAAGCTGTTGGAGCCTTTGGAAGATTAACTTTAGCTGGTAAAGAAGGCGATGTTGAAGAGGCAGCAGCAGCTTCAATTAATGCTATAGAACAAATATCTAATTATTAATATCTAACTTAAACCTAATTCTTTTTTTAAAAAAGGAGCAAGTTCTCTTGCAGCTTTCCCTCTACTCCCTAATTTTGATAATTGAGAATCATTTAACTCTCCATAAACTCTATTAGCTTCTTTAACCCAAAAAATTGATTCAAATTCTCCGTTCGGATATTTTGGTTTTTTTAGAATTTCTCCCCAACAAATTCCAGTGGTTTCTTTAACTAATTCGCCATTTGGATTGCATAGGACCATGCAGCTAATAAGTCTTGCACTTCTATATGGTGTATCTCCAAGTTCATTTAATAGCTTTGTTAGCTTTTCAGAGTTGCTTTTTGCATATCTTGCTGAAAAAATTCCTGGTTTACCCTCTAAAAAATCTACTTCTAATCCCGAATCATCTGCCAAAGACCAAGAGTTTGTTCTTATAGAAGCTGCTCTTGCTTTTAATAATGCATTCTCCTGGTATGTTTTGCCTGTCTCTTCAACATTAAGAGACTCAGGCTGTTTTTTTACCTCTAAATTTAAAACATTGAGCATTTCTGTAATTTCAGAAACTTTATTTGGATTGCCGCTAGCAATAATTAATTTTGTTTTACTCAAATTGTAAAATTAAATATTATTTATCTTAACTGAAAGCTTGATACAGAGACAGGAAAGGTTGAACATTCCACACCTGAGCAGACAGGGCCTGTCTCGTACGGAATAAAAATAATGTAAATTTTTTATTAACACAACTGTATGTTTTGATGCTCTGACCAAATATGGTAATGAGTGAATTATCAATTATACCAAGGGTGATAAGTTTATCTTATATATCATAGTAAAAACATTAATCGAATTTTAGGTAAAATTGCTTGACTTTTCATGCCTCAATAGATCATTGTTCGTTATGAACATTCCACATTTAGTAATTAGTAGGCAATGGCTACAGAAACAATGGGTATCGCTCTCGGCATGATCGAGACACGCGGACTTGTACCTGCAATCGAAGCAGCAGACGCAATGACAAAGGCAGCAGAAGTTCGCCTTATTGGTCGTGAATTTGTTGGAGGCGGTTATGTAACCGTTTTAGTTAGAGGCGAAACTGGAGCAGTTAACGCAGCAGTTAGAGCTGGTGCTGATGCTTGTGAAAGGGTTGGTGATGGCTTAGTGGCTGCTCACATTATTGCTCGCCCTCATAGAGAAGTCGAACCTGCTTTAGGTAATGGAAATTTCCTTGGACAAAAGGACTAATTTTAGATAATTAAAAGCAAAAGGCTTTAAATAATTTCCCTACAAAAACCTAAGGAGTATCTATGAGTAAGAAGTATGACGCTGGGGTTAAGGAGTACAGAGACACCTACTGGACTCCTGAATATGTGCCCCTAGACACTGACCTATTAGCGTGCTTTAAATGCACTGGTCAAGAAGGTGTTCCCAGAGAGGAAGTTGCTGCAGCGGTTGCAGCAGAATCATCAACTGGTACTTGGTCCACAGTTTGGTCTGAGTTATTAACAGACCTAGAATTTTATAAAGGTCGTTGCTATAGAATCGAAGATGTTCCTGGAGACCAGGAATCTTTCTACGCATTTATAGCTTATCCTCTAGACCTTTTTGAAGAGGGCTCTATTACGAACGTACTAACTTCATTGGTTGGTAATGTATTCGGATTTAAAGCTCTAAGACATTTACGTTTGGAAGATATACGTTTTCCTATGGCTTTCATCAAGACATGTGGTGGACCTCCAAACGGTATACAAGTAGAAAGAGATCGTCTTAACAAATACGGTAGACCATTACTTGGTTGTACTATTAAACCAAAACTAGGTTTGTCTGGTAAAAACTATGGTCGTGTTGTTTACGAATGCTTGAGAGGCGGACTTGATCTAACTAAAGATGATGAAAACATTAATTCTCAGCCATTCCAAAGATGGAGAGAGCGTTTTGAATTTGTTGCTGAAGCTGTAAAACTTGCTCAGCAAGAGACAGGCGAAGTCAAAGGTCATTATTTAAACTGTACAGCTACAACTCCTGAGGAGATGTATCAACGTGCTGAGTTTGCTAAAGAGCTTGACATGCCTATCATCATGCATGACTACATAACAGGTGGTTTCACTGCAAATACTGGTCTAGCTAACTGGTGTCGTAATAATGGAATGCTTCTCCATATACATAGAGCTATGCATGCTGTTATTGATAGGCATCCAAAACATGGTATTCATTTCCGCGTATTAGCTAAGTGTCTTCGCCTTTCGGGTGGTGACCAGTTACATACTGGAACTGTTGTTGGAAAACTTGAAGGTGATCGTCAAACAACTCTTGGATTTATCGATAATTTAAGAGAGTCATTCGTTCCTGAAGATAGATCCAGAGGTAATTTCTTTGATCAAGATTGGGGATCAATGCCTGGAGTATTTGCGGTTGCATCGGGTGGTATTCATGTTTGGCATATGCCTGCTCTTCTTGCAATTTTTGGAGATGACTCTTGTCTTCAGTTCGGTGGAGGAACACATGGACACCCATGGGGTTCAGCTGCTGGAGCTGCCGCCAATAGAGTTGCCCTTGAAGCTTGCGTAAAAGCACGTAATGCTGGTAGGGAAATTGAAAAAGAAAGTAGAGACATTCTTATGGAAGCTGCGAAGCATAGTCCAGAATTAGCTATTGCTTTAGAAACATGGAAAGAAATCAAGTTTGAATTCGATACTGTCGATAAGCTTGACGTTCAAAACTAGCTATCAATATCAGAGGATTTTATTTTTCCTCTGATTTGAATCTTAAATTTCAAAACATTTTACAAATTTTTTATTATGCCTTTCCAGAGCACAGTCGGCGACTACGCAACGGTAGCAACCCTGGAAACATTCGGTTTCTTACCACCGATGACCCAGGATGAAATATATGATCAAATAGCATACATTATTGCTCAAGGTTGGAGTCCTGTTATTGAACATGTCCATCCAAGTGGTTCAATGCAAACTTATTGGTCATATTGGAAATTACCGTTTTTTGGTGAAAAAGATCTTAACCTTATCGTAAGTGAGTTAGAAGCATGCCACCGAGCATATCCTGATCATCATGTAAGAATAATTGGTTATGACGCTTATACACAAAGTCAAGGTACAGCGTTTGTCGTTTTCCAAGGTCGCTAATTAGAGCACCTAAATAACTTTCTCCAAATATTTAAAAATTAATTTTTGGAGAAAGATTTTTTAAGAATTTTTTATTTGAAGACTATGACAAAAAAAACAAGTAGACAAATTGCCTTAGAACGAAGAATTGCTATGAGTGATGGAGGAAAAAAGTCACTAGCTAATTCAAGTACTAAACAGGATAGAGTTCGCTCTGCATCAGATACGAGGTTAAGTCCTACTGTCGTCGTAAAAAAGTCTTCTGTAGTTTCAAAAAATAATAACCCTTTAAAAAAACGTCATATTCCTCAAAAAAATTCCACTCTTACAAGCAGAGAACTTGTTCTTCAACGAAGGAAGGCTTTATCAACTCATGGTAAACCAGCAATGAATTCCTCTGATAGAACAAGGTCAGAATCTTTCTCAAAAAGTAAAAATGAAGCTTCTGTAAATGTAGTTGATAGTAAAGCTGAGAATCCTTTAAAAGTTGAAAACTCTTTGTCTGTACAAAAGGTAAATCAAAAAAGAAGGATAGGACCAAAGAAAAAAGTAATCGCTAATACAAGTAGAGATATTGTTTTAGCTAGAAGAGAGGCACAGTCTAAGCATGGCAAATCAGCTATTAAGCAAAATCCAAGTGCTGCTTCACTAGCAAGAAGAGGTGATCCTGACCTTTCTAGTAGAGAAATTTCGTTGAGAGTGCGTGAATTGAGAAGTAAAACAGGAGCTTCATCTATTAAAGGTAATGGTAAATGTAGGCCTTGTGGTCCAAATAGAAATGGTGCCAAGCAAAAAGCTGATGCTCATTGGAAAGTTGGTGAAAGTGGAACAAATTCAGGTCAAACTGTTACAGGTACTCAAGCTAATAGATCCTCAAAAACGACAGGAAACGAGTCAAGTACTTGTAGAGATATTACCGGAACTCAATATTTAGGAACGGAAGTTATCAATGAATTTTGTAATTCAGAATTAAATTATGCTCAGCCTTCAAAAATAAATGTAAGTTCAACTACTTCTGGTAATAAAGTTACTGGAAATGAAGTTGGTAGATCAAGTTTAGTGACTGGAAATGAACCCGGGACATGCAAAAACCTTACTGGTACAGAATATACTTCCGCAAACTTATCACAAGATTATTGTGGAGGTGTCAGTAAAACTCCTTCAAAAATAAGACATAGTAAAACTTTAGATGGTCAGAATGTCTCTGGTTCATTACCAGGAAGATCAGCTCTTGTTACTGGAGATGAGAGTGGAACTGGTCATCAGCTAACAGGTGATCAGTACCTTGGTGCAGATCCACTACCAGATGGCAAATCTTATGAGAAAGTTGGTTCTTACAATACTCTCAGGGGAAATGTAGTTACTGGTACTGGAGTTGGCAGATCTGAACGAATGACAGGTAATGAAAGTGGTAGTTGTAAAAATGTTACTGGGGATGAATATATTGGTACACAGCAATTTGAGAGTTTCTGTGGATCAAAGCCTTCACCAGAACCTAGAAAGGTAGGTCTAAGTATTTCTCAAAATAATAATTACATTAGTGGAACTATGACTGGAAGATCCAATAATGTTACTGGAGATGAGCCTGGAACTTGTAAAAATGTTACTGGTACTCCATACGCGGGTGTAGAACAAATAGAAAATAATTGTGATTCAAATGCAAAAAATGACTTAGGAGGAAAAGGTAAAATTTATTTAGGAAATAGTTCCAATGCTCGTCTTACTGGACAACAGCCTGGAATTGGGGGGCAAATGACTGGAGCAAGTAAAGGAGCTTGTTTAAATCCTACAGGAACACCTTATGTTGGAGGAGATCAGTTAAATTCCAATTGCTCTAATCAAAATTTAACTCAATCTTATGCAAATAATGAAAAAGTAAAACATAATACTTGGGATGATTTCTCAGTTAATTCACCCTCAAGAGATAGATATTCTGAAAAATCACGTGATTCAGTGACAGGCAATCAATACGAGAGTGGATCGAATATTACAGGCCCTTTTGATATGGCAATAGATAAAGTTACTGGGACTGAACAATTCAGATTCGATAAAAATAAATTAAATTCTTTGAAACCAAAGCAAGATATTGAAGATGTAGATATCTCAAAAGAGAGAGTGCTTTCTCGTATTACAGGGGAAGGACAATCTGCTGGTCTTAATATTACTGGTGATGACTGGGATAGAGGAGATCGTGTTACAGGAACCGAAGGGGCTTCATCAAGGAGAAGAAATCCATCTAGAGCAGGTTTTACAAGTGCAATGCCTCCAATGGAAATAAAAAGAAACGACAAAATGAAAGAGCCTGATTTCCTCATTACTGGATCAAGTGGTAATACTAGAGAAGGGCAACTTGTAACCTTCTCTGGTGGAGCAAGAGGATAAGTAAAAAATGGTTTTAAGAGGATTGGCTAAAGCCAAGAACTTCACTTTGGGACCTACGGCACCATTGAAATCATTCTCTCAAAATATCAAAACTGTTACAGATACAAAGAAATTAATAAATTCATCTTACGAGATACATTCTTTAACTAATAATCTTCAAAATAATAAACTCTATGAATATGAGAAAAAAACAAAAAGAAGCTTTGACAATATTGTTTCCACATTAAAGGAAATTGCATATATACAACATAATGAAGATTTTCTTGAAAATGCTCAACAAATATCCCAAAAAAATTTAGGAATAAATTTACCCACTCATATCTTAGATAAATCTTGGGTTAAACCTCTTGATATGCGTGGTTTATATGCATGGTGTGTTTTTAAACAGCATGAGAAATTCAGTGATGATTTTTTCAAAAATGATCCCTTATGTGGTGCAGCAAATAGCAATGAGGCCAAAGACTTTGAAAAGTATCTCATGGATTGTGGTTTTCATCTTCTAGATATAACACCTTGTTCTGATGGGAGACTTGCTCATACTGTTGCCTATGTAATGAGAATTCCATTTAGTTCTGTGAGAAGAAGATCTCATGCAGGAGCTCTTTTTGATGTTGAGAATACTGTTAACAGATGGATTAAGACAGAACATAAAAGATACAGAGAAGGCGTACCCAATCTTGCAAGCAAAGATACAAGATATTTAAAAATAGTTACTTATCATTTTAGTTCTGTTGATCCTTTTCATCAGGGTTGTGCTGCCCATGGAAGTAATGATGAATTGGCAGCTCAAGAAGGACTTAATAAATTATTAGCATTTAGAGAGTCTGTTGAAAATAGCTTTTGTTGTGGTGCCTCTGTTGATTTAATGCTTATTGGTCTAGATACTGATACAGATGCTCTAAGAATTCATTTAAATTCAAAGGAAGGAGAGATTAGCTTAGAAAATACAATTTCAACTTTAG
>CACNWH010000017.1 GCA_902624105.1 uncultured Prochlorococcus sp.
TTTCTCTTTCATTAAGATGTTTAACTTGAGCTTTGTATGCTTCTTCAAGTCTTTTCTTTTGATGACGAATTTCTTCAAGTTCATCTTGATTTTGTGTTCTTTGTAACTCCTTCATCTCACTATCAGAGATTACATATACGGGTCTATATGCAGGAGTATCAAAGAATAGATCAAACATTGAATACATTGTTTACCTCTGAATAAGTACATACCTATCTTTATATGAATAAGTAATGTTTGTAATGTCGCAAACCGAATGATTATATAGGGCAAATACACCGAACTTCGGTTTACACTTCAAAACCGAATCGTAAAAACCGATAAATTCTTTAAATAAAGAGAGCTAGGGCTGTACTCCCAACTCTCTAATAACCACATCGTGAAAACTTAGTAGCTAATAACTTTAATCACCAAATCGATAATGCTTACGAACTGCGCGATGAACATCCCATCTACAGTTCATTCCTGCTGGGAATATTACTAGATCACCAGCACCAAACTTCACAGGTTGGCCTCCGTCTGGAGTAACGGTTACTTCGCCCTCAAGCAATAGGCAAGTCTCTTTATCGTCATAGGTCCAATCAAAAGTACTTGCTTCACATGTCCATATTGGCCAGTTTTTAATTCCTAATTCCTCAACTGTACTTTCTGGACAGGGGGAAGTAACTAATATCGACATAAGTAACTCAATCGAATGTGTTATGTTTATAACCTTTATTCTAGATATCATTTAAATTCTTTCCATTAAACAATCAATGCGAAGAAATTCCTTTTGAAAATTTGCTATAAATTTATTGAGGCCAAACCTCTTAAGAGATTAAAAGTCCCTTCTAGAAAACCAACTTCTAGGAGGGTTTCTCATTTTTAATAGTTGACAGCTGATCTAAATTAGAGGATATAACAACCCTCTTTTTTATGTCACCTAATAAAGGACCAAAAGTCATCAAATATTGTGTAATTACATCTACAACTGCGATAGTCCTCATTTTCATCTCCTTGATACCCGTTTCAAAAAAGGCATTTTATTGGAATAAATGCTTTAAAAAAACATTCCAATGGATTGATAAAAACGAGATGGAACTAAAAAATTGGGATAAAGCATCAAAAGAAAGTATTGCAGTGGCAGTTTGCAATGGTGCCGTGTACGAACCTGAACTTAAAACAAAGTAATTCGATTGACAGTCGATCTACAATAAGGGGCAATTAGCTCCTTTTTTATGTCCATTGAAACAACTGTTTTAGATTTCAAATTAAGTAATACTTTTGAGGAATATGAGGCACATATGAATGCTCCCGAACAACAGGCCATGTTTAAAGAGATGGGAGTAAAAACTTTTTATATTGGCAAATCATTGGAAGATCCCAAAAGAGCAACTGTTATGTTTCAAGGACCAGTAAATACTTGTTACGACATCTTTGTTAATCCTGAAACTAAGCCAATAGTTGAAGCATCCGGTCATATTTATGAAGGGACAATAATTAACCGCTGGATTTCTGAATAATTTTGAAACGCTTACTACTCCCACTACTAGCTGCACTAGCTTTACCTACTGCTGTTAATGCAGGAATATCTGATGAATTGCATATGAAATGTTTAGAAGCACGAGATTATGCAGGTTGCGTGAATACTAATAAAAAACTACCTCTCCAAAAAGATAAGAAAATTTCAGGGATTGGAATTAGGCTTTTCCTCAATAGTGATACTGCTGAATTAACTATTCAATCTGTAATAAATGATTCTCCTGCTGCTGCCGCGAATATTAAACCAAATGATGTAATTATCAAAATAGATGGGAAATCAACTAAAGGAATGGGTATAACAGAAGCCGTTTCTCTAATAAAAGGACCAAAAGATAAGCCAATTAAATTAGCCTTATTAAGAGTTAATGAGGAAGGTAAAAAGGAAAAAATAAATGTTCGATTAGTAAGAGATACTTTTAAAGTCCCCAACAAAGAATATTTATATGAAGGAGACATGAGAAGGCAATTAGAATTTTTCTTTCCAGAAAATTTAAAAGAAATTTTTCCAGAAAATGATTTTTTCCAAAATCAAAAAAAAGGAACTTCAATTTAAATTTCTGAATGAAATGCTTATGTTTATTACTTGCACCGCCACTTAAATTTCTAGATGTTTAATAAATAAATTTAATTCGTTAACTTATAAAAACTTCACATTTTATTTGTGAATTTTAAATAATCATGCTATTTAATTATCCCCCGACCTTAAAAAGTCATGATGAAGAAATCAAAAAGCACACCTCAACGTAAAACTACACTTAAATGGAACGTTAATGGAGAACTATCTTCTATTGATATGGCAAGAATACTTGAGGCTCTCTCAGTCAAAGAGTTAAGCGAGTGTGAGCTTGCATGTAATACAGGACCCAAAAAATTAAATCTTGGTATGTGGTGGTAAATATTTTTTTACTGTCATAAAAAAAAGAGGGATAAACCCTCTTTTTGATAAAAAAATCAAAATCTAAACTTTTTTCTTAGCGGGTTCAATAGCTTTTAGTTCAGTTCTTAACTCTTTTTCTCTTTCATTAAGATGTTTAACTTGAGCTTTGTATGCTTCTTCAAGTCTTTTCTTTTGATGACGAATTTCTTCAAGTTCATCTTGATTTTGTGTTCTTTGTAACTCCTTCATCTCACTATCAGAGATTACATATACGGGTCTATATGCAGGAGTATCAAAGAATAGATCAAACATTGAATACATTGTTTACCTCTGAATAAGTACATACCTATCTTTATATGAATAAGTAATGTTTGTAATGTCGCAAACCGAATGATTATATAGGGCAAATACACCGAACTTCGGTTTACACTTCAAAACCGAATCGTGAAAACCGATAATCCATAGTACAAAAATATAACTTTACTAAAAACTTTTCTACAAACACTTTTGGACCATTTTTTCTTTTGTGTGGCATTATTCCAAAAACAAAGACTAGGTACTTTACCAAAAATTTGACTTCATAATTAAATATTTGCTAAATAAGCTTCAGAGTAAAGGTTTAACAATGAAAAAAGACATTTATACAAACATTAAAGATACAGATGCTTTGGAAAGTTTTTTTGAATGCATAACTTATTGCAGTATTAATGCTGATGGAGTGGATTGCACTACAGCTTGTTACACAAAACATCTTGAAACCAAAAATGTTAATTAAACTTTGAGATTTTTATAAGCCAATAAATGAAACGCTTACTACTAAAAAATTAAGAAATAGAATAAAAGTTTTTAAACCATTTCAGAGTAATTTGAAACAAGCTCAGAAAATAATGGAAATTGAATATAGTTGCGTATATAAAAGGACTAGTAAACCAGTTATGAAAGGATCAAGAATAGAACCTATTGAAGCAGCAAGAAAAGAATATAAGAAACTACTAGAAGAGGGTTGGAAGAAAACTTCTATTTATAATCATTATTTGTAGGCACTAACTACATCAAAGTACATCCAACGAGTGCCCCCTATTGTGCCCCTTTCGCAATATGAGACTATAAGCAATAAAAAAGAGAGTCTGGGAAACACTCTCTATGACTTGGTTTTTACTGATCGGGGCGATAGGATTCGAACCTACGACCTAGTGCTCCCAAAGCACCCGCGCTACCAAGCTGCGCCACGCCCCGTTGTTAAAATTTTAATCTATTGTATGCATATCTAAAAGACTTTTTACTCTAAAATTAAAAAAAAGTATAGACCGAGTTTTTAAGAGCCTAATCTTATAAATTTTTGAAATAGTTTATAAATAAAATTAGAATTAAAATAAATCTCAGTAAATATTAAGATTGAAAAATTTTAGATTATATTAATAGTTATAATAATTATCCAGATAAAGCTATTATTTTTAAGGATCTACTGAGAATCTTACAAGAGCCAGATATTTTTAGAGGTTTAATAGATGGGATGGCATCAAGTCAAGAGATCCAAGATTCCGATGCGATACTAGCAATAGAAGCAAAAGGTTTATTTTCGGTTCAGCGATTTCATATAAGAGTAGCAATCCGATAATAGTTGCAAGAAATTTTATAAATTAGCAGACCAATTGGTCACAAAAAAATATCAATTGGAATTTAGATCTAATAGATTAGCAATTCAAAAAGAATCTATTGAATACCATGATAAGTTTATTGCTGTTGATTATTTTGACTCAAAGGAGGAGTCGAAAATGTGTATCAGATTTACCAATTTCAGTAAGAAAAAAAAGTTGTTGGCTATAGCAAGATATGAGAAGTTAGTTCACTTAAAAGAATAAAATTTTAAAGAATTCAATAAAAAAGTATTTATTTAGGTTAAGAGATCAGATTAATCCAAGTGAACCAGCAGTAAATCCAACTGCACAAAAGAAAGTGAATTCTAGAAGATCTCTGGGTAAAGAATTAACAATTAATTTGAATTGAGTCATTTGACCTTGTGCTCCTCAGGTATGTAAATTTCTATTAAGTTAGCGAAAAATTTCTCCTCCTGAGAGTACTTTTATGTATTTTTCTTTTTTCTAAAGATTTTCCTTGATTTTATTAAATTTCTATTGAGCAATTCTGAAATTAAAATGTTGAAAAGATAAATAAAAACTTATCAGATTATTAAAAGTCTAATATAAAATAATTTGCTATGTTTTTAAAATAATTTGAAATTAATATGGATTATTTAAAAAAGTCATTAAATAGCCTCAATATTAAAAAAGAATATGAGGAAATTGATTCGAGATTAGCTTCTGGTTGGTATGTAGATTCAATAGGCTCCAAAAAAGTTAAAAAATACAAAACTAGCAAAGTAACATTTAAAATATCAAAAAAAATTTAAAAAAATAATTGATTTATCAATCAATTTTCTTAATAATTTTTTATTATCGTAATAGCTATTTAAATATTTTGGTAAAATCTGAATTTGATAAATCAGGTATTGATCCTATTGGTATACATTGGGGTCAATATCTAGCTTTAACACTTAGTTCCCTTTTAATATTATTTATAAGTATTTATAAAACTTTTCCAAATTTTAAAAGTTTTATTCTTGAAATAATTTGGTTTTTAAATTGCAGTGGTTTTAATTGTAATGGCGCTTAACTAAAATTTAATTCACATCTGAAATTTTGATATCCGTAAATTAATATTAAAAGGGATAAAAAAAGCCTGGAATAAAACTTATTCCAGACATATTTTCAGATTATAAATTTTTTAATTGCTGAGGAGAAAAAATCCATTTTTTGAATTAGTTTCCTTTGATATAAACATCAATTGTTTTATTAATATATCTTTGGAAATTATGGACATTAATAGCAATTAATCCTAATAGAGTTTCAATAAATTTCACTAAAATTTAGTAAAAAAATTGAATATTTTTAGGAAAGTCTTAAGAGTTTGTTATTTTATGCAAGTGTAATAATGCTATTACTAGCATATACCACTGCTTTCAGTAACTTGAGCTATTAAAGTCTTAGAACCAGCCAGGAATAATTTGGCCAGTAGTTACGTATGCGCCAACAGCTGCAACGAAACCGAGCATAGCTGCCCATCCATTAAAACGTTCTGCTTCAGGTGTCATGATAAAAATAGTTAAATTATGTAAATGATTGTAACAGCTTTATGAATGTTTGTAAAGGCCTTTTAAAGAATTCGTCTAGAAAACTATTAATCTAGTTTCAAAAACAAAAGGATAAGCAATTTTGTTACATTTTTGTGCAGATAAAATAAATCAGGTGTTCAAATTAATGCTTAATATTTCCATATTAAAAAAATATTAAATAAATTAATCTTTTTCTATTAAGACAAAATAATTAATTTTTATATCGTAAAAGTTAAAAAGAATGTGGGTCGCCTGAGATTCGAACTCAGGACCAGCCGGTTAAAAGCCGGATGCTCTACCGCTGAGCTAGCGACCCATAGGTCGTATACGATACATATGAAATTATCCCTTTTTAAGGTAAAAAAAACAACTTTATATCTTAACTCGAACAATAGAGATACAATTTATTAATAATTTTAATGAAAAATATTGGGCCTAATTGATATCACTTAATCTCAGTTACTTACAAAAAGATTAATAAAGTATGTGATTTTTAAAATTAACTTAATTTAGATATAAAAAATAAACCCTATTTTAAAAATTGCATATAATATGAATGGTTAACTAGCTTATTGGCAAATAAAAAAGTCACTGTAATTGGAGCAGGTCTCGCAGGAACTGAAGCAGCATGGCAATTAGCTAATGCGGGTGTACCCGTTAAGTTATTTGAAATGAGGCCTTCAATATCTTCACCAGCACATCATTCTGAAGAATTTGGAGAATTAGTTTGCAGCAATAGTTTTGGTGCATTAAGTCCAGAAAGAGCTGCAGGTTTACTTCATGCTGAATTAAGAATATTTAACTCATTAATAATTGAAACAGCCGATAATTTTTCTGTGCCTGCGGGAGGAGCTTTAGCTGTAGATAGATCAAAATTTAGTAAAGCATTAACAAAAAAATTATCAAATCATCCTCTTATAGAAATATGTCGAGAAGAGAGATTTGATATCACAACAGATAATTCAATCACAATTATCGCTACTGGGCCACTTACCTCAGAAAAGTTAGCGAAAAAAATTAGAGACTTTACAGGTATTGATTCTCTTCATTTTTATGACGCAGCTAGTCCAATAATTTTTGGCGAAAGTATTAATCATAAATTGGTTTTTAGAGCGAGTAGATATGACAAAGGTGAACCTTCCTACTTAAATTGTCCTATGAACAAAAATTTATATGAGAACTTTAGAGAAGAATTAGTGAAGGCTGATCAGATAACTCTTAAAGACTTTGAATATAAATCTGCAAATTTTTTTGAAGGATGTTTGCCAATTGAAGAACTTGCAAGAAGAGGCGTCGAGACTATGAGGTTTGGGCCTTTAAAATCAATTGGTCTATGGAATCCCGAGTGGGGCGATTTAGAAGACAAAAATAATCGTTTAAAGAAAAGGCCTCACGCAATCGTTCAATTAAGGAAAGAGGATTTAGATGGAAAATTACTAAATATGGTTGGTTTTCAAACAAATCTTAAATGGTCTGAACAAAAAAGAATCTTCCGTATGATAACAGGATTAGAGAATGCTGAATTTGTCAGATTTGGTGTAATGCATAGGAATACATTTTTGGAATCACCAAAATTACTATTACCGACACTTCAATTTATAAATAACCATAATCTTTTAGCCGCTGGGCAAATTACTGGAACGGAAGGTTACGCTGCTGCTGCTGCTGGTGGATTAGTTGCAGGTTTGAATGCTGCTTTTTTATATAACAGTCACGACACCATCACATTCCCACCTGAAACAATGATTGGAGCACTTTTAAATTTTATTAGCAATAATAATAAGATCTTTAAAAATAAGGAAAAATATAAATTCCAGCCAATGCCTGCATCCTTTGGATTAATACCTGAACTATCGAATAAAATCAAAAATAAGAAACTTAGATATCAAGCTTATAAAGATAGATCTATATCAAAAACAAAAGAACTTGAGAGAAAAATAGACTCAAAACTAAGAAATTTATATGCTAATTTTCAGTAAATTTATCTAAGATATAAAAAATACTTACTAATGGAAAAAAATACAGCTCAGTTGGATGCCATCATAATTGGTTCCGGAATAGGAGGACTTGTAACAGCAACTCAACTTGCTTCAAAAGGGGCAAAAGTTTTAGTACTTGAAAAATATATAATCCCTGGAGGGAGTGGAGGCTCCTTCAAAAGAAAGGGTTATACCTTTGATGTTGGTGCATCAATGATCTTTGGATTCGGGGAAAATGGATATACAAATTTATTAACTCGTGCTCTTAAAGATGTAAATGAAAAATGTGAGACTATACCTGATCCTGTTCAATTAGAGTATCATCTCCCTAATAAAATCAACCTATCTGTAGATAAAAACTATTCTGATTTTATAAAGAAATTATCAGATAGGTTTCCCCATGAGAAAGAGGGAATTAAAAAATTTTATGGTGCCTGTAGAAAAGTTTTTAATTGTCTCGATTCAATGCCTCTTTTATCCATTGAGGATCCAACATACCTTTTAAAAGTATTTTTAAAAGCACCATTATCATGTTTAGGATTAGCAAGATGGCTTCCAATAAATGCTGGAGATGTCGCAAGAAAATTTATAAAAGATCCTGAATTACTTAAATTTATAGATATTGAATGTTTTTGTTGGTCGGTAATGCCTGCACTAAAGACGCCTATGATAAACGCTGGAATGGTTTTTACAGATAGACATGTTGGTGGTATTAACTATCCAAAAGGAGGAGTGGGAATAATAGCTGAGAAGCTTGTGAAAGGTTTAATAAAATTAGGGAGCAAGATAAGATATAAAGCTAATGTGCGAGAAATAATTATAAAAAACAATCGTGCCATCGGAGTTAGGTTAATTAATGGGGAAGAATTATTTGCAAAAACTATCATATCTAATTCAACAAGATGGGATACCTTTGGCCTAAGGAACCATAAAAAAGGATTAGTAAAAGAAGAATTTGTTAGTAAAAAGGAATATGTATGGTCTAAAAACTATAAACCCTCTCCATCCTTTGTATCAATTCATATTGGCGTTGACAAAAATATAATTAATCCCAATTTAAATTGTCATCATATCATTGTAGATAATTGGGACGAATTAGAGAATGAAAAGGGCGTTATTTTCATTTCTATTCCAACTCTACTTGATAAAAATTTAGCTCCTAAAGGCAGACATATAGTTCATGCATTTACACCCTCCTCAATGAATGAGTGGGAAAATCTTTCAAAGAAAGAATATCTCAAAAAGAAAGAGGAATATTTTGAATTCATAATAAACAAAATATCAAAAATAATACCCGAAATTAAAGATGCCATTGATCATAAGGAAATAGGTACTCCTAAAACACATAAGAGATTTCTGGGTAGATTTGAAGGAAGTTATGGACCTATACCAAATAAGAAATTACTTGGACTTCTACCAATGCCGTTTAACACAACAAACGTAAAAAATTTATATTGTGTTGGTGATTCATGTTTCCCTGGTCAAGGACTTAATGCTGTTGCATTCAGTGGATATGCGTGCGCCCATAAAATTGGCTCAAAATTAAAAATTAATAGTTCCAAATTACCTGATTAAATAATGTTTACAGATTATCAAGTTTAAGAGTAATAAATAATTAGAGGGAACAATAATCAAATAATTTATTTTAATAATATTTGCTTAATGGTAATAAAAGTCAATTATTTAATTACAAGAATTATGTTTAAAACTAATAATTTAAAGATTATCAAGACTAAATCTATAACCTTGTTGACGAACAGTTGTTATACCTCCACCTTCTCCTAATCCAGCCTGCTCTAATTTTCTTCTCAAAGTCAAGACCTGTGTATCCACAGATCTAGGGCCACCACTAAATGGAGGCCATGCCATCCTTAAAAGCTCCTGACGGCTCCTAACCATGCCAGGAGGCATCAGAAGAGCACAAAGCAATGCAAACTCTCGAGGACTTAATTCAACAGGCTTTTCACTTAAAGTGACTTGTCTTAAAAGCAAATGAACTTCCAAGGGTCCAACAGAAACTTTTTCTTGTAACCCTATTCTTCCCCTTTTTAACAAAGTTCTGCATCTAGCAGCTAATTCTTCTAGACCGAAAGGTTTTCTAAGAACGTCATCAGCTCCTTCATCTAATAAGTTGACTAGTGCCTCCACACCAGATCTTGCTGTGAGAACTATGACAGAGCAACCTAACTGCTGAGCTAAACGCATAGCAGAATTATGTTCCAAAATTTCTGAGCTCACCAATAGGTCAGGAGATTGCTCTCTGCATAAATCAATGGCTTCCGCAGCGGAACCCACTGCTGCGGCAAGATGTCCGTCTTGTCTTAGCCTTTGAACAAGTACGGTTCTTAATGTTGGGTGTGGTTCAACAACTAGAACTCTCGATGGTGTTTGAGAGGTTGAAGGCAATTGCGAATTACCAGGAGTTGAAGCTAAGATTTGCTCAGTTGATTGCATTCTTAATTACTGTTTGACCAGGCAATTTATTTTTATCCTTAATAAGGTATAACAAATGGAAAATAAAAATCAGAATATATTGAATTATGACTTCATTTGAAAACCCAAAAGCAATTCGGCATTTTCAGTCAATTTGTGATAATTGCCAAGACCTAATTAATCACAATCATAATCAATCTGACATCAAATTATTTAGTGATGGATATTTGCAAGCTTTAAGGAATTGCAATAGTTTAGAGCCAAAGGATCAAGAAAAATTAGAAAGATTAATAGATAGATGGATTAAGGATCCTTCAAGTTTTTTTGGACCAGACGGGAAGCAAATGAAACAATTTTTCAGGTAAAAATTAAAGTTTTAATATTAATATTTATTAACTTTAGAGTATTTATAATTAACAAAATGTTTTAAGACGCTAATTCAATTTCTATTTTCTCTTTTAGTTCTCCAGAGTTATACATTTCGATTAATATATCTGATCCTCCAAGAAATTCGCCTTTTAAATATACTTGAGGTATGGTGGGCCAATCTGAAAATTGTTTAATACCTTCTCTTATTTCAAAATCACTTAAAACATCATAAGTTGAAAATTCGATCCCAAGCGAATTTAGTATTTGAACTACATTGTTGGAGAATCCACATTGAGGCATTAACTTTGTGCCCTTCATAAAAACCATTACAGGGCTTGAGTCAATTAGTTTTTGAATTTTATCCTTTAGTTGATTGTCCATAGATTAATTTGGTGTTTGTGTTTTCAATGCTAATGCGTGAATAGCCTCAGAAGCTAGCTCAGTTTTTAATGCTGAATAAACTAATTGATGCTGCTTAACTAATGATAATCCATTAAATTGAGAAGAAATGACCGTTACCTGTAAATGATCATTACCGTTAAAAGTTTCAACTAAGACCTCAGAATTAGGAATTTTATTTGTAATTAATTGAATTACTTGTAATTTTGTTACCATTTGAATGCTAAATCCCTTTATATTGAGTCTCAACAAATCCCAGTTCAAGTAAATCATTATATGCTGATTTCCCTTCCGGACTTGAAGCAGACATTAATTTTATAATTTCAACCAATAGAGGAACAGCCACCTCTGGCTGGTTTTTAGTTTTATAAAGTTTAGCAAGCTTGGAATTAGATTCTGCCCATATTTGCAGGGATTGCCTACCTTTACTTTCCATTTCTCTCGGTATCCTTGCATCTAAACCTCTGTATGAGCCGTTTAAATCTCTATAAAATCCTGATAACTGTTTAGCTAAGTTTCTCGCTTTATCATATGATTCTTTAGCTTTCTCATAACTACCAATTTTTACAAATTCATCTCCACTATCAAGAAAGTTTTGGACGTTGACAATAGAAAATTTATCATTTTTATTAGACAGTACTTTATAGTCTTCAGGATTCTTATTATCCGCAAAAGTACAATCAATGGTAGAAATTGAACCAATTGAAATAAAAACTAAAGCAATAAATTTAAAAAATTTCATGTTTATACTCTTTCGAGACTATTCTAACTGATCATCTAGTTTACGTCCTACTTGTTTTAAAGCTTTTTCCTCAGCCTTTTGGATACGTGATTTAAGATAAAGATTAAATTCATCTACAGAATTATTGTAAAAATCATCTAAATTAAGAGGTTTTTCTATACAAATTGCAAACCTATCCCTGAATTTTGGTTTTACATTCTCGTACGCAATTCCTATCGGGACTATATTTATTAGTTCACCTTTTTTTCTAGCAAGCCTAGCTAATCGAAACAGCCCCTGTTTCAATTTTAATTTTTTACTATTTTTAGTAATTTTTCCTTCTGGAAAAATTACTAATTGATTTTTTGAAAAAATAAGTTCTACTGCATATCTAAGAGAGGACAAAGATGGAGATTCTTGGTTAATTGAAAAACACCCCAATCTTTTTAAAAACCAACCCTGCAGGCCCTTCATTTCAGGTGTAGTGACCATAAATCTACAATCTCTATTGGTTACTCTCCTTCCAATTGCGAAGGTCAAAATCAAACCATCCCATCTTGATCTATGAGTAGGAGCTATTATTAATGACCCATCTACAATATTTAAAAATTCTTTACCTACAATTATTTTTTTACTAAAAAAAAACTTAAGAACAATATCTTGCGTAAGCCACATAGCAAGAACTGCTAAATAAGACTGAATTCTATATGAATTAACTTTCTTGTTTTTCTTCAAAATTGTTATTATTATCAAGTATTCATAATAAAATTAAACCTTTATAAAAACATATAGGTTATTATTGGGCAGTTAAAACATCGTCTAATCAAAAGATTATAAAAATTTTTGTTATGCCATCTCTAGGAGTAAATATTGATCATATAGCAAATGTTAGGGAAGCCAGGAAAACTATTGAGCCAGACCCCGTGCAATTTGCTTTTTTAGCTGAATTAGGAGGAGCCGATTCAATTACAGTTCATTTACGTGAGGACAGGAGGCATATTCAAGACAGAGACTTATTTTTATTAAAAGACACAATTAAAACAAAACTCAATTTAGAAATGGCCGCTACATCAGAGATGTCAAAAATAGCGAAGGAAGTTTTACCACACTACATAACTTTAGTTCCAGAGAAGAGAAATGAAGTTACGACTGAGGGAGGATTAAATTTACTCTCAAATGAAGATTTTTATATGAAATATGTGAAAGACCTGAAAGAATCTAATATCATAGTTAGTGCATTTATTGATCCAGTCACTTCTCAAATAGATTGTGCCAAATCAATAGGCTTTGACTGTATTGAATTACATACTGGAACATATGCCAATTCAACACTAAATAATCAATTTGAACAGTTACAAAAGATCAAAGAAGCTTCTTATTACGCATCTGATTTAGATCTTTTAGTAAATGCTGGGCATGGTTTAAATTATCAAAATGTTAAGGAAATTGCATCAATAACTATTATGAATGAACTTAATATCGGACATAGTATAGTTGCAAGAGCCCTCGCAGTTGGATTGGAAAAATCAGTAAGAGAAATGAAAACCCTTATTTCAAGAAAGTAGCCAAAATGACAACCTATTATTTCATTGCAGCGAGCAAAAAGTTTCTAACAGAAGAAGAACCGCTTGAAGAGATCCTTAAAGAAAGAAGAAGGAATTATAAGGAAAATAATAAAAAGATAGATTTTTGGCTTTTGATAAGGCCCTTATTTCTAAGATCTTCAGAATTAAAAGAGTTATATAATAAAATTCCTAAGCCACAAGCTGCAGTAATATCAACAGATAAAAAATTCATAACCTTTCTGAAACTTCGTTGTGAGTTTGTTGCTTGTGGAGAGCTAGAATTGCCAAATGATGAAATACCTGATCCATTAGCTATTGAAGATCAAGATGCTTAAGATAATTGCTCAATATTTATAAAACCAACAAAATTGAATTAATTAGCGAAGTATTAGCAAAGGAATTAATAATAAATCCACCATTTATAACTGAGAATTTAAAGATTTCAATACAAAATTACTTTTTAAGTAAATGGATTAAAGATCAAATAACCTTAAGAAATGATATAAATGCCTTATGTGAATTTCAGACGTTGGAAGAATATACAGAGGAATTAGTAAGAAATTTATATAAAGACCAAAAAGTTAAAAGTTGGAATTTTGAATCAATCAAATGGAGCATTATAGAATCCTTTGAAGAATTGGGAGAATTTAAAGAATCCTGGCCACTTATAAATTGGGTTAATAAATATATCAATAATAAAAAAATATTAGATAGCGAAATACATACATTAATTCTAAGAATTACAAAAGTTTTTTCAGATTACATCTTATATAGACCAGAGATGATTGAGAGATGGCATTATACAGAAATAAAAAACTCAAACTTATTCTCAGGATTAAATAAAGATCAGTATTGGCAACCTATTCTTTTTAAATTAATAGAAAGAAATTTAAATAAGCCAATTTGTATATTTATGAGAGAGATAATAAATGACATTAATAATCTTAAAAATAGTTCAACAATTAAGATTCCCAAAAATATATATATAGTTGCTTCAAATAACCTTTCTAAATTACAAATAAGTTTTTATTCTAAACTATCTAAGCTAACAAATGTAAATATCTATTTATTATCTCCTGGAAATGATCTGTGGAATAGAATTAATATAGAAGATGGAGCAATTTCACTAGATAACTATAACAAAAAGCAATATTTATTAAACGAAAGTATTGAGTCAATTTTTTGCAAGTTTATTGCAAATTTTGAGAAATTAATAGAAGAAACAACTTTTAATGAAGAAATAAAAGTAAATATTCAATTGCCCTTTATTGACCCGACAATTAACTTAAAAAAAAATCACAAATCACTATTACTCCATCAAATCCAAAAAAGTTTAATAAATAATAAGCAAAACTTCAATGTTGAGGATAATGATGAATCAATAACTTTTAGGGGATGTAAAAATAATCTAATTGAATTAGAATATATTAAAAGTAAGATTAAAAATATTTGCGCTTCTAATAAAGATATTAATTACTGCGATATCTTAATAGCCACAAATCAAATTAATAATTTAAAACCCTACTTAAAATTTGTTTTCAATTCAGATGAAAGAATTCCATATTTTTTATCAATTCAAAATTATAAAGATATCTCACCAATTTATAAACTTCTAAAAATATTTATAGAAATAGCAAATAAGAAAATCTCCATTAATGAGATAAGAGAATTATTATCAGAAGAAACATTACAGGGAATTTATAACTTTAATAATGCTGAAAAAGAAGAGATCTTATCATATTTAATAGATTCAGGATTTCATTGGGGAATTACAAGGGAAGAACGATTAGGAGAATACAAAAATAGTCTCGATTGGTGTATTAAAAGATTTACTTTAGGTCAAATTTACTCAGTAGACTTTTATATAAAAAAGACAGATATTAATTCATATACTCCAAATAATCCCAGTATTGACATTGATAAGTGGATCTTAATACTAAATGAAATCATAAGAATAATTAAAAGCTTAAGAAGCACTAATAGTTTTGAAAATTGGATTTCAGTTTTTAAGAATATCTTTTACAATAATGTGATTAAACAGAATAACTTTAATGATGAAATAACTAATCTATTTAAGAATCTACAAGATATATCTAGAATTATTGATTCAGAAGTAATTCTCGATTTAAATGTATTAAATGATATTCTAAACACTTACATAAATAATCAAACAAGTAATCTTGATAAAAGAAAAAATGAGGTTTTAATTAGTACTATTGAAAATTCAAGACTTCTCCCTCATAAAATAATTTTTGTAATGGGGATGAATCAAAAAATATATCCTAAAGCCATTGATAGAGATAAAATTAATATATTAAACAATGAGTATAGATTTGGGGATCCTTCTTTAATAGATAAAGAAAAATACTTGTTTTTAGAATTATTACTATCTTGTAGAGAAAAATTTATTATTTCTTGGTCTAATTATGATTTTGAAAATAATGCATTAGAAATTTCTTCTCCAATAAGAAAACTAATAAATTTATTAAAAAATCAAATGAATATAAATCACCAAGACAATTTTATAAATGATAAAGAGTTTAATAGAAGTCAAACTAAATTGATAAGTAATAAATCCTTTAATCCTAATGAAGGATTAATAAAGTCATTAGAATTTAAAAATGAAGATTTTCAAAATAAAAAATATAAATTATCGGAATTAATCAATTGGTTTAAGTCTCCTCAACTATATTGGTTAAGACAAAGAAATATTTTTCCAAAGAAAAAATTTACATATAATCCAAGTGACGAAAAAATAAGTAATTACGAGAAATATAAACTACTTAATAATTTATTAAGCGACATAAACATTGATGAGACAGACTACAAAATTAAATTAAATGAATTAAAGATAAAAGAAATGATCATCTCAAATGGAATTATTTCTCCTAAAAATAATATTTATATAAATGAATTAGAAGTCCAAAAACTAATTCAGAGTTTAATTTATAATTTTAAAGATTTAAATAATATTCAAAGAAAATATCAAAAGTCAGAATCAAATAAACTTGAATATTTTAAATGCAATAATAAAATCATTGAATTAATACATTCAAATATAAATTTTCAAAAAAGATCAGAAACGTGGATAAAACTACTTTTTATATCAACTTTAGATAAAGATATAAATAAAGCTCAAATTATATATAGGAAAAACAATATTTATAATGTAGAGATCTTAAATGCTCCTTGTAAAATTGATGCAATTAAACTGATTGATCAATACTTAAATATTTATCATAATTCACTCGAATATTGCTTACCATTGCCTCCTGAAAGCAGCTATAAATATATATTCTATTTTATGAGAAACAAAAATTATGAAAAAGCATTTATTGATGAATGGATAGGAAATAAAAATTTTAATTTAGGAGAAAGAGATAAACCAGAGATGCAATTATGTTATGGCTACGAAAAAGATCCTTATTTCTTTTTAAATGATAAATATTTCCCAGAATTATCAATTAAATTATATAAACCTCTTATAGAATCTTTATTATAAAATGAGATTTTATATTGATACGAAAATAAGATCTTCCAAAAAGGAATCTTTACTAGTAATAAGTCAATTCATAATAATTGCATTACATTTCATAAAATTTAATTTATTTAATCAAAAACTAATTCAGGGTGAATTTCTGATAATCAATTATATAAGTAACTTTTTGATTACTCTATCATTAATAATCATAGTATTTTCAGCAAAAAACCTAGGAAAATCGTTATCACCTATGCCAAGACCAAAAGAAAATAGTAAATTAATTACAAGTGGGATTTATAGGTTTTTTAAACACCCAATGTATTACTCTTTAATAATAATATCATTTAGTTTCTTTATAAAATCATTCACAATTTATAATCTAATACTTAGTATTTTATTAATATTTGTAATTTCAAAAAAGATTAATATAGAGGAAGAATACTTAACAAAAAAATTTCATAAATATACTTTATATAAAAATGAAGTTAAAATATGATTTATGAATATTAATAATATAAAATTAAAAGATGGACTATCATTAATCGAGGCCAGTGCTGGAACAGGCAAGAGTTTTACATTATCTCATTTAGTAATAAGAATAATATTTGAAAATAATATTAATCCTGAGAATATTTTATTATTAAGCTTTACAAATAATACGTGTAACGAACTAAGTTTAAAAATTAATGAGAGGATTGATAATTTTGAAAATTATATAACTAACAAAATAAATGATGTAGATATAACATTAAAAAATTGGTGTGATAACTTTATTAAAAATAATTCTAATAAGGATAAGATCGTTAAAAATATTAGGAATATAAAAGATGATATTAATTATTTATCAATTACTACTTTCCATGGACTATGCAAAAAAATAATTGATGATTATAGTATTGAGTTATCAACCAAGCTAGGTTCTACACTTAATAATACGATTGATGAACTATATATTTCTACCGTTGATGAATTATGGATAGAAGAATATTCCCAACTTGAAAGAGAAATAATAAAATCTATAGAAAATAAAAAAATATCGACAAAATATAATAAGAAAGAAATTAATATTATTAACAAAAAATTATTTATTAATCTTTTAAAAGAGATTGATCAAGAAAATATTTGTAAATATAACACTCAATATAAAGATGTACTAGATATAAATAATTTCTTATCTGAATATATTTATTCAGCTTGGAATCAATTTTGTGAAGAATGGAGCAAAACAGGTGAAAACTTATTTAAATTTTTAATTCAGTTTGGACAATTAATTGAAGAGAAAGGATTTAAAAGTAGAATTTACTCAGGGAAGCCAAGAAACAAATTTAAAAAGATATCTAATTGGATTGTTGAAATTAATAATGAATTAAATGAAAAAGATATTATTGAAATTATTTTTGATATTTCAAATGATGATTTACTCTCAAAATACTTTTATGATAAGACAATTATTAGAGAAGCGAATAAATATAATATTAAAATAGATTTATCCGATTTCGAAAATTTACAGCATAAAATATATGAATTAAAAGATGGATTTTTTAATGAATTCATAAGAATTTTTTTAAATAAGGCATACTTGAAATTAATGACATTTAAAGATCGGAAGAATGTACTTAATTACAATGATTTAATTAAAACTATTGAAAATAAATATCTAAATAAAGGCATTCAGGATGAGAGAAGTATTGAATATATTAAGAAAAAATATAAATATATTTTGATAGATGAATTTCAAGATACTGACATAATTCAATGGTCTATTATAAAGAAGTTATTTAATGATAATTATCATTTTCTTTTATGTGTAGGAGATCCTAAGCAAGCAATATATAAATTTAGGGGAGGGGATATAAAAACTTATTTAAATGCAAAAAATGATTCTAAGAATATATATACCTTAGTTGATAATTATAGAACTTCAAAAGAACTAATTGGAGTAATAAATAATTTGTATAGGGATGGACTATTAAACTCTAAATTAAATTATCCAAAACTTAATGCAAAAAATGACAAAAAATTATGTTGTGGAAAGGTTTTCCAAATAATTGAATACTCAGAAAAGGATATTTGCCTTGAAGATTATCTAATTAATTATTTACAATATCTACTTCTTAATTTTAAAGATATAGATATTAATAAGGTTGCAATATTAACCCTATATAATTACCAATGTATAACTATCAAAGATATACTATTCAAGAATAATTTACCATGCAAAATAATCAATAAGAATAATATTTTTGATACTGAATCTTCTCGATTACTTGAGTTATTTATAAATTGTTTAGTTAATCCTTTTTCAATAAATAATATAATGTTATTAATTACATCAAAATTCATACAAACAGAAGTAGATATATCTAAAGATCTCGATAAAAATATAGAGATTGATGCAATGTCAGAAAAATTAAGGGAATGGTCAAATAATCTTGAGGAATTAGGGTTTATAAATTTAGTAAATGAGTTAATTAATGAATATAAGTCTCCATTTATAATTCAGAATAATGATTTGATGATGAATTTATTTCAATTAGCCGAAATCGTTGAGCATGAATTAATTAGAAACAATTACAATTTAAATAATTTAATTTATTGGTATCAAAATGAATTAAATAAAGATACAAGAAAACTTATAGGTGAGGAATACTTTATAAAAAATTATTATCAGATTCAAGGTATCAACATATCAACAATTCATAGCAGTAAAGGGCTTGAATACGATGTAGTAATTTGCCCATATTTGTGGGACATTAGAAAAAGTTCTAGTTATTTGAAAGGTCCAGTTTGGAAAGACAATAAAAAGAGAGAAATTTATATAAATATTAAGGATAGTCATCATAAAGTTAAAAATCTAAAATCCATAGAAGAAAAAGATTTAGGAAATGAATCCGAAAGATTAATTTACGTTGCTTTAACAAGAGCAAAATTCAAACTTATTATTTTTAATAACATTGATAATTTAGATAACACTTTAAATAAAAATCTATTAGAAGTTTTTCCTAATCAAGAAAAATATCTTTTCAAAAAGGACATAGATTTAAAACAAACTCAAATAGATCAACTTAAAAATAGATATACCAATAATTTAATAAATAAATCACCATGGAGTTTTTACGAAAAAAATAAACCGGTCTATAAAGATAACCATACTAAAGAAAATATTACAAGAACAAGTTATTCATCATGGATAAATCTCAAAAATGAAAGTAATTTTAAATTGAATGATTATCAAGATAATAAATCGATTTTAAAAAGTAAACTCTATCAGAATACAAATAAATTATCAGATTTATTAGCTGAGGCCAGTCCGTTAAGCAGTTTTCCAAAAGGGAGAAATGCAGGTGCTTGTTTACATAAAGTAATTGAAAGATATAACTTTCATGAAGAAGATATTCAAAATCTGCGAAAAATTATTGTGGAAGAGCTAAGAAACTTTGACATTGATATTTCTTTTTTAAAGAACGTTGAAAATACAATTTTGAGAGTTGCAAGATGCTCTCTGGGAGAAAAATTACAACATAAAAGATTAATTGATATACCAAACTCGCTAATTTTAAAAGAATTAAAATATGACTTGGCACTATCAAAAAATGGATTAGCAGTAAAGTCTGAGGATATAGCAAAATGTTTTTGTATTGAAAAACAATATGATTTTGGAATAAATTATTCTAAAAAGATTGAAGATTTAAAAATTCATAGTGCTGGTTTTCATTCAGGTTTTATAGATTGTGTAGTACCAATTGGTGATGACTTAGGTAATAGTAAGTGGTGGATAATCGACTGGAAAAGTAATTATATTTCTAGTAGTAATGAATCAGAATGTAATCCACAAAATTATAATTATGAAAATATGAAAAGTGAGATGATAAAGCATCACTACCCTCTTCAATCCCATTTATATTTATTAGCTTTACATAGATTACTTAAATGGAGAGTAAAAAATTATGACCCAATTAAAAATCTTGGAGGTTATGTTTATATTTTCCTTAGAGGATTGCCAAAAACTTCAGTAGAAAATAAATTCAAGTCAAATGGAATTTCTCCAGGTATATTTATTGGTAATGCTCCATTAAAGCGAATAAATTATTTAGATAATTTATTTAAAAGAGGATA
>CACNWH010000018.1 GCA_902624105.1 uncultured Prochlorococcus sp.
TAAATGATCTGAACGATAATCCATTAAAACGAACTGATTTTTATGAACGGGAGGTGAGGAAAACTTACCAACTACTCCATAAGCGGCTTGTTGAGCGACTCTCTTAGAGAGAGGTCTTTTAATAAACTTACTTTTATGCCCGCTAGCATCAATTACCAACCTTGATTTTAATTTTAAACCTGATTCACAAACTACTTGAGAGATCTTATTAATCGTATAAATTTCTATAGCCTTATCGTTTACCCAACTAATGTCCTTACACTTTTTTAATAAAGCTTCCTGAAAGGCTTCTCTGTCTATTAATCCATAATCATATTTATGATCTGTAGGTAAATTACCATTTTTATCTAATCCATTACCAAAGAAACTTACTGTGGCTGACCATCGATGAGACAACAATGACTCCAATCCTAGTTCTTCAAGCTCTGAAGCCCAAATACCATACGTATTACTCCATTTATCATAAGGGGATTTAGTAGATATACACTTAATATTTAAATCTTGATTTGCCAATTCAGCCGCTAAACATAGAGCTGCTGGACCAGAGCCTAAAATTATAATATCTAGTATTTCTATATTTTTCATAAATGAATTAGATCATATATTTTATATAAATTTATTTATTGATTATTACTTATATCCTCAGTATTTTCATGTTCTATTTGTTCATGAGGAACTAAGACAACCTCTGCTAAATGATCGCCTTCATCAAGTTTCTGTAGCTTTACACCAGTAGCGGCTCTAGATTGTTGAGAAATCTTATCAGCATTTGTTCTCACTATTACTCCTTTCTCTGTAACAAGTAGAATCTCCTCTCCTTTACCAAGAACTTTTAAACCTACAAGAACATCATTATTAATTCTAAATTTTAAAGCTTTCAAACCCATCCCTGCTCTTTTTTGCAATCTAAACTGAGTTACTGGAACTCTCTTACCTAATCCAAATGAACTAGCAACTAAAACCCATGGTCCCTCTGATAAGTTGTCATCCGATTCATCATTATTATCAATATCTATTTCATTAAGAGTGGATAATTGCTCTACAAGTTCAGAGGTTAATACATCCATTGAAACAAGTTGATCTCCATCCCTTAAATTCATTGCTTTTACGCCTCTAGCTGTCCTACCAAGTGGTCTTAATTCGTTTTTATCAAGTCTAAAATGAATTGTCATACCTTTGCTTGAGCCAATTAATACACTATCACCTTCACTAGATGACCTTACCCATGTAAGAGCATCTCCCTCTTCTAAACTTATAGCGATAAGACCATTTGATCGTATTTTTGAAAAAGCTGAAAGAGGAGTTCTTTTTATGAAACCACCCTTTGTTAACATCAATAAATAATAATCATTTTCAAATGATTCAACAGATAACAATGATGTTATTTGCTCTTCTCTCGGTATCGGAAGTAATTGAACAGAGGGAGTTCCTTTAGCAGTTCTACTACTCAACGGAACTCTATATGCTGGAAGAGCGTAAGCAACTCCTCTATCGCTAAAAAGTAAGAGGCTATCATGATCATTACAACTTATAAATAACTTAACTTCATCATCTCCTTGATTTTTAGTTCCAGCTTTACCTCTTGAACCTCTACTGGTTGATTCAAATTCACTAACTGGCATTCTCTTTAGATAACCAGTCTTAGTTAACAAAACGACTGATCTTTCATTTGCTATTAAATCAATATCATCTAATCCTGCTCCTAAATTTAGTATTTCTGTTTTCCTAGGGGAATCAAATCTATCTCTTATCTTTTTAAGTTCATGCAAAATTATTTCAAAAATTTTATCCTTATTATCTAAAACATTTTTATATTCAGAGATTTTTTTATTAAGTTCATCATGCTCGTCTTTAATTTTATCTGCTTCAAGTGCTGTCAGTCTACGAAGCTGCATTTGCAAGATTGCATCAGCCTGAATTAAAGACAATTCATGATTTGACTGCAACTGTTCTCTAGCAGAGGTAGTATCTTTTGCTCCTCTTATTAAATTGATAATTTCATCCATACTATTAAGCGCCGTTAACAAACCTTGAATAATATGATTCCTCTCCTCGGCTTTTCTTAGTAAGAAAGAAGTTCTTCTTCTTATAGTTTCAAGCCTAAAATCTAAGAAAACCTCTAACATTTTTTTTAGTGAGAGTGTTGTAGGTTCTCCATTAACAAGTGCTAGAATATTCGCACTAAAATTATTTTGTAGCGGGGTTAATTTAAAAAGATTATTTAAAACCACTTGTGGATATGAATCTCTCTTTAACTCGATAACAATTCTCATCCCGTCTCGATCACTCTCGTCCCTAATATCAGATATTCCCTCTAACTTTTTATCATTTACTAAATCTGCAATTCTTTCTATTAGAGCTGCTTTATTTGTTTGAAAAGGTAATTCAGTAATAATTACAGCATCTCTTTCGGGTCTCCCTGGAGACTTTATTTGTTGAATTTCAGCGACACCTCTCATGGTTATTGATCCCTTTCCGGAAAGATAAGTTTCTCTGATACCTTCTTTTCCTAGTATTTGTCCACCCGTAGGAAAATCTGGTCCTTTAATTAATTCAAACAAATCTTTTTCTTCCATTTCAGGATTTTTGATTAGACCTTCTAAACCATCTATTAATTCACCTAAATTATGAGGAGGGATATTAGTAGCCATACCAACAGCTATCCCAGAGGATCCATTTAGAAGTAATTGTGGGATTCTGGCAGGCAAAACTGTAGGCTCTTGTTGTGAGCCATCAAAGTTATCGGAGAAATCAACAGTTTCTGATTCAATATCTTCAAGTAAACCCTCATCTGTTAATGCTTTTAATCTTGATTCTGTATATCGCATTGCTGCAGGAGGATCATTATCTACTGAACCAAAATTCCCATGACCATCTATTAAGGGCATTCTCATAGAAAAATCTTGCGCCATCCTAACAAGCGCATCATATACAGCAGTATCCCCATGGGGATGATATTTACCAAGTACCTCACCTACAACTCTTGCACATTTACGATAAGGTCTACCGCTTGTTAATCCGAGCTCATACATCGCATAAAGTATTCTTCTATGAACAGGTTTAAGCCCATCTCTTGCATCAGGTAATGCTCTACCAACGATGACGCTCATGGCGTATTCAAGATAAGACCGAGACATCTCGTTTCTTAGATCAGTTTGGATAATGCGATTATTATCATCATTTAATTCATTTTCTCCTTTGTCTTGATTATCAGCCATATAAAAATCCTTTATCCAATAATAGTGGTTTTAATCGATAATGAATAAAAAAAAATTAGCTAAAAATTGTCAAATACTCACATAAGAAATACAAATAATAAATAATTCTTTTTTTTCTTGAATAAATATTGGCTTTATACACCTTTAGTTGTTAATTTAATCAAAATATATAGGATTAATAACTTGAATATTAAACTCGGTTTAAACAAAATCGTCCGCAGAGCTTACGGGATTGATGAAATAGCATTAGTCCCAGGTGATAGGACATTGGATTATGAACTAACCAATGCATCTTGGAGTATAGGAAATTTTGAGAGGGAAATCCCCATTATTGCTAGTGCAATGGACAGTGTTGTTGACGTTAATACCGCAATTGAGCTTTCTAAGATGGGGGCATTAGGAGTCCTAAATATGGAGGGGATACAAACTAGATATGAAGACCCTGAGATTGTTTTGGATCAAATATCCTCGGTAGGAAAATCTGAATTTGTTCCATTAATGCAAAAGGTTTATAGTGAACCCGTAAAGATAGATCTTATAAAAAAACGAGTAAACGAAATAAAAGAGAAAGGTGGTATCGCGGCACTTAGTGGCACACCCCAAGCAGCGATTAAATTCAAAAAAGCACTTAGAGATTCCGATCTAGATTTATTTTTTTTGCAAGGTACTGTTGTATCAACTCAACATGTAGGAACAAATGGTCAAGAATCATTAAATATAGAGGATTTATGTAAATCTCTCGAAATTCCTATTATTGCAGGAAATTGCGTAACCTATGAAGTCGCTAAACGCCTCATGGAAGCAGGAGTTGCAGGGCTCATGGTGGGTATCGGTCCTGGCGCGGCATGTACTTCAAGAGGGGTATTAGGCATAGGAGTACCTCAAGCTACAGCCATTTCGGATTGTAGTTCAGCAAGAGATGATTACTTTAATGAAAGCGGAAAGTATATCCCAATAATTGGAGATGGAGGTATTGTCACAGGCGGAGACATTTGTAAATGCATTGCATGTGGAGCTGATGCAGTCATGATTGGATCTCCAATAGCAAGAGCAACAACAGCACCAGGTAATGGCTTTCATTGGGGAATGGCTACACCTAGCCAGATCTTACCGAGAGGGACACGAATAGAAGTTGGTTCAACTGGATCATTAAAGAGAATATTAAAAGGCCCTGCTTTACTTGATGATGGGACTCATAATCTTTTAGGAGCGATAAGGACTTCAATGAGTACTCTTGGTGCAAAAAACATAAAAGAAATGCAAAATGTTGAAATTGTTATTGCTCCATCTCTTTTAACGGAAGGTAAAGTGTATCAAAAAGCTCAACAACTTGGAATGGGAAAATAAAATAAAGTGTTAGAGAAAGGGAACAAAATACTATTAAGGAGCTATTATTAGAAAATGGAGGAAACTCCATACTCCTCACACACAAATCGCCCGATTTATCGGGCTTTTTTTTAATACAATTTGTAACTTATACTTTCTATATCTGTAATTAAATCATCACTAAGAAAAATAGACTGCTAAATTTTCTAAAGGAATATATAAATTATGTCATCAGCTCCTGCCGTTACTGACTCTTCATTTGACAAAGATGTCTTACAAAGTGATCTACCTGTCCTAGTTGATTTTTGGGCTCCTTGGTGTGGACCATGTAGGATGGTTGCCCCAATAGTTGAAGAAATTTCTAAAGACTTTGAAGGAAAAATTAAAGTTTTCAAATTAAATACAGATGAGAATCCCAACGTAGCGAGTCAATATGGGATAAGAAGCATACCTACATTAATGATTTTTAAAGGGGGTCAGAAAGTTGATACTGTCGTAGGAGCAGTGCCAAAAGGAACTCTTTCAAGTACTTTATCCAAACATCTCTAAAATATAGTGAGTAAGATAGGGCTTATTGACTATGGGATGGGTAATATACATTCGGTCAAAAAAGCTATTGAAAACTTAGAAGAAGACGTCCTGCTAATAAAAAGCAAGTTTCAAATTAGTAGCTGTAAAGCTCTAATAATCCCAGGTCAAGGGGCTTTTGATCCTGCTATTGACAATTTGAATAGGACAGGTCTAATTGATGAGATCAACAAGTGGATTAGGAGTGGTAAATCATTTATGGGCATTTGCCTGGGTTTACAAATACTTTTTGAAGAGAGTGAAGAAGGAAATAAAAGAGGGATAGGCATTATTAAAGGGAAAATAAAAAAAATCCCCACTATTAAGAATCAGAGGTTACCTCATATCGGTTGGTGCAAGCTGATTCCATCGAAAGACAGTAAATTACTATGTAAAGAAGAAAGCAATAAATGGGTTTATTTTGATCATTCTTACTTTGCATCACCTAATGATGAGAGTTTTGTATCTGCAAGCGTTGAATATGGTCACATTAACTTAACTGCAATTATTGAGAAGGAAAACTTAATAGCATGTCAATTTCATCCTGAGAAATCTGGGAATATTGGACAATCTCTTTTACATAGATGGTTAAAGACAATCTAAAAAGTGAATTATGAAGACTGGTTTAACTCTTATTGGTGGTAAAAGAATTGAGAGCCCAAAGTCAGATAAAACAAGGCCAACAACACTAATGGTTAGACAAGCGATTTTTAATATTTTAAATGATAAGGTAGAAAATTCTAATTGGCTTGATTTATTTAGTGGCTCTGGTGCTATTTCATGTGAAGCCTTAAATCATGGAGCAAAAAAAATTGTTGCAGTTGAGAAAGATCGGTTAACTGCTGATTTATGCAAGAAAAATCTATTTTCACTAAAAGATTCACAATTAAGGGAGAACGATATAAAAATAATTTGCAGGGATGTATTAACTTGGATTAAAAGCTATATTGGTACGAAAATAATAGAAAGGAACAATCTCCAAAATATAAAATTTGATTTTATTTATATTGACCCACCTTATAAAAAAAACTTCTATAAAACCCTATTACAAGATTTGTTCAAGTCTTACCTCATAACAAGAAAAACCATTGTAATTTGTGAGCATTCAAAAAATGAAGAAATTAAAGAAGATAATCTATGGAAAATAGAAGATACCAGATTGTACGGTCAAACTAAACTTACTTTTTTAGTCAAAATCTAACATTCCTGAACCTCGCCGGTATTGATTCCATGCACTAACAAATAAACCCAATAAAGTAATAGGTACCAACCCTAAAACAATCCCACAAAGCAAAGGTTCAATCATTGTCTTGTATATATCTCACATGATAATTCTTACATAAAAAATATTTTTTGCATAATATCTTCATCTAATGCAGCAGAAAATAGCATTACAAATTCATGATTAATCTAATGCAAGTAAATTAACTTGATTTTATGGTTATAAATAAAAATTAATTTAAATAATTATGATAAATTTTATATGAAAGGGATCTTTTTTTTAGGTTTTTATTTACGTAAATTGAATCTCAAAGAAGCTAATTTTAATCTTAAAATCATTTTAGTTGAACCCAATGGTCCTCTTAATGTAGGAAGCATTGCAAGATTGTGTTCAAATTTCAATGTTGATCAATTAAGAATTGTTTCACCAAAATGCGATATCTATTCTCTAGAGACCAAAAAGATGGCTCTTAAAGGAATTAAATTTATAAAAGAATCCAATATATATGAGTCTCTTATAGATTCAATTTCAGATTGTGATTTAGTACTTGCAACTTGTGGAAGAATTCACTACCAAAAAGATCACTATCAAGATTCTCTAGAAAATATTTCTACATGGATTAGAAATTTTAAAGCAGTTAAAAACTTAGCAATCCTTTTTGGTCGAGAGGATAGAGGTTTAACGAATAGAGAATTACTAATGGCTCATAAAGTTTTTACAATAAATACTCATATAAATTACCCTTCTTTGAATTTATCTCATGCGGTTTCAATCGTTTTATATGAATTATCAAAGATTACAAAAGATGATAATATGCTGCAAAAAAAAGACTTAGATTTAGCCACTTCAAAAGAGATAGAAGATTCATTTTTAGAGATAGAAAAACTTTTACTAAAAACAGGTTATTTACTACCACATACTTTAAATGCAAGGATAAGTAAATTTAAAAAATATATACACAGATCTGAGACCTCTAAGTATGAATTAGATACGTTAAGAGGAATCGTTAATCAAATAAATTGGGCACTTGATAATAGAAATAAAATATAATTTTACTAAAATAAATTTCTAATTTATTATTTTTCTAATTAGCCAAATAAAAATAAAAAAAATAAATCTATTTATGTTTTTTTCTAAATGATATTTACTAATATCAATATCTGAAGTAACATCAAAATTCATAAGAATTTTAGTTAAGAGAACAAAGTGAATCTAACCAAGAAAAGAAGAGTTTTCCCTTTTACAGCAGTTATTGGGCAAGAAGAAATGAAATTAGCACTTCTCTTAAATGTAATTGATCCAAGAATTGGCGGTGTTATGATAATGGGTGATAGAGGCACTGGAAAGTCTACGACTATTAGAGCTTTGGCAGATCTATTACCGGCCATTGAAGTAGTAAAAGGAGATCCATATAATAGTTCTCCAAATGATCCTGATTTACAGAGTCAAGAAGTTCTTGAAAGGATTGGAGAAGGAAATAATCTTGAGCTTGATCAAAAACAAGTACCAATGGTAGACCTACCCTTAGGAGCGACTGAGGATAGATTATGTGGAACTATTGATATTGAGAAAGCGTTGAGCGCAGGCATTAAAGCTTTTGAACCTGGTCTTTTAGCCAAGGCCAATAGAGGTCTTTTATATGTTGATGAAGTGAATTTATTAGATGATCATTTGGTTGATGTACTTTTAGATTCTGCAGCATCAGGATGGAATACAGTTGAAAGAGAAGGAGTATCAGTTAGGCATCCAGCTAGATTTGTGCTAATAGGCTCAGGGAATCCAGAGGAAGGCGAACTTAGACCACAATTATTGGATAGATTTGGAATGAGTGTTGAAGTAAAAACAGTTCGAGACGCTGATTTAAGAGTCAAAGTAGTTGATCAAAGAACTTCTTTTGATAATGATCCAGAGGGTTTTACAAATATTATGAATGAAAAACAAATTGAGCTCCGGGAAAAGGTTGTATTGGCTCAAAAGAATCTCAGTAAAGTAAAAATTGATGATGATTTAAGATTAAATATTTCTGCGATTTGCGGAGAATTAGATGTTGATGGATTAAGGGGTGATATTGTTACTAATAGATCTGCGAAAGCAATCGCTGCTTTTGAAGGTAGAGACGAAGTTTCCGATGAAGATATAGCAAGAGTAATAACTTGCTCATTAAGACATCGATTAAGAAAAGACCCTCTAGAACAAGTTGATTCTGGTGAAAAGGTAATTAAAGCGTTTTGCAAAATTTTTGAAATGGATGAAAAAGAAAACTTATCAAAATTCCAATTAGCAATAAATGAGGATTAATTATTGATAATTATTGGAATAGATCCTGGATTAGCAAGAGTAGGCTATGGAATAATTGAAGTAAAGAGAAATGAAAAGGCTCTTCTTGATTGTGGAATTATCGAGACAAAAAAGGATCAAAAAGAAGAGAATAGACTTTTTGAAATTTTCATAGATCTTAAAGAATTAATTAATAAATGGAAACCAGATTACGCGGCTGTAGAAAAATTCTTTTTTTATAAATCAAGTACTACCATAAGTGTTGTTCAAGCTAGAGGTGTGATTATGATGACTCTAGGATCATTTAATATACCTATTACTGAATATGCACCAGTACAAATAAAAAAAACGATTACAGGATTTGGGAAAGCCACTAAAAAAGATGTATTAGATTCAGTGATGTACAGTTTAAAACTTGATTATCCTCCTAAACCAGATGACTCTGCAGATGCATTGGCTATTGCGTTAACTAAATTTAATGAATTAATAAATTAAAAATTCTCATTTATAAAAATGATTAAAAGTTTTGAAAGAGTTAAGTTTAAAAAAATAATGAGTGAAAGCTCATTATTTGAGAGGGAAAGTGTTAAAGAAAATGTAGAGAGGTTTATCGCAACTTTAGATAGAAAGAAATGGATTAATAAGTTTTTTGCAATTTATTGGCCTTTAAAAGATGAAGTAGATTTAAGAACATTAAGAAAAAAATATCCGTTAGCCTTGCCAAAATGTAATTCAAATAAAAGAATTGATTTTTATGTTTGGGATGATACTCCTTTAATAAAAGATAAAGAAGGAATTTTTGCTCCAAACAATTCAAATTTATTAAATTCAAGACAAATATCATATATATTTGCTCCATGTTTGTCTGTTGACAAAAAATTACACCGTCTTGGATATGGAGGTGGTTATTATGACAAACTTAGGGCCAATAAAGATTGGAGATTAATCCCTTGCATTGGTGTTCTTACCAGTAAATGTATAAGTAAAAGTTTTTTAACTAAAGATGAATGGGATATTCCTTTAAGCGGATTCATTACTAATAATAAAATTTCAATATAATAAGTTAATTGTTATTTAATTTAGGATGGAAAATACGGAGATTTATTGCAATTTAAATAATATAGTCAAAAAGCTAAAATCAACAAATGATCCAAAAAGAAAATATGAATATATTTTATGGCTAGGGAAAAAATTACCGTCTCCCAATAATGAAATATTAATCCCAAAAAATAAAGTAAAAGGATGTGTTTCTGAAGTTTATGTTAAAGGCACACTTAAACAAGGAAAGATATATTGGCAAGGCTTTTCTGATGCCTTAATTACAAGAGGTCTATTATCTTTTTTAATTAGTGGTTTAAATGAATTATCACCACAGGACATTTTAAATTTAAATAATAATTTTATAGAAGATACAGGTCTGAAAAAAAGTCTAACACCTTCAAGATCTAATGGATTTTTAAATATTTTAATAAAAATGAAATCTCAAGCAAATGAATTTTTAAATGCACCATAATATAAAATTAAAAGAATATACATTCATAGAAAATGGATAAATTGAGAATAGGCATTATTGGTTTTGGAACTGTTGGTAAAGGAGTTTATCAGATTCTAAAGAGAGAAAAAGACACTCATCCAATTTTAAAACAGATTGAAATTGCAAAAATAGTAGTTAAAAATATTGCAAAGAAAAGAGAAGTTAATCTAGATAAAAATTTACTTATAAATGATCCTAATAAATTAATAGATGATCCCTCTATTGATGTAATAGTCGAGGTTATGGGAGGTACTGATATTGCTAAGAATGTTATTTTAAAATCTTTAAGGAATGGAAAATCAGTTGTTACCGCGAACAAAGCAGTCATGGCTAGATATGGAGAGGAAATTCATCAAGTAGCATTAGAAAATAGTGCTTACATACTATATGAAGCTGCAGTTTGTGGAGGAATACCTATTATCGAACCTCTGAAAAGATGTTTAAAAAGTAATCAAATTATTAAAATGGCAGGAATAATTAATGGGACTACAAATTTTATTTTGTCAAAAATGTCAAAAGAAAAAGCAGCTTATAAAGAAAGTTTAGATCTAGCTCAAAAGCTTGGATATGCCGAACTAGATCCAAGTGCGGATGTTGAAGGACAAGATGCTGCCGATAAGATCTTAATCCTTTCAGAGTTAGCCTTTGGTGGGAAAATTGATCGAAACAAAATTGATACAGAGGGTATAAATAAAATTGACCTAAAAGATATTGAATATGCAGATAAATTAGGTTTTGAAATTAAATTATTAGCAGTTTCGGAACGAAATACAGCTAATAACAAGAAGGATTCTCTCCCTCTAAATATTTGGGTTGGTCCAACGCTAATACCTAAAAGTCATCCCTTATCTACTATTGAAGGTGTCAATAATGCAATACTTGTGGAAGGTGATCCTGTTGGTGAAATAATGCTTTATGGGCCTGGAGCAGGAAGTGGGCCTACAGCATCTTCCGTTGTATCAGATATCTTGAACCTGAAAGCCCTTTCAATGGAAAAAAATATTTCTAAAGATAGATTTATTGATCCTTTATTATCTTTTAATTTCTGGAGAAAATGCCATGTTATAAATTCAGAAGAGATAAGAAAGAAAAACTATCTTAGAATTATTTGTGAAGATACACCTGGCGTAATAGGAAAAATCGGAAATATATTTGGAAAGAATGATGTATCTATTGAATCTATTATTCAATTAGACGCCAGGGAAAATGTAGCCGAAATAGTTGTAATAACACATCATGTCCCAAATGGTAATATTAATATCTCTAAAAACCAATTAAATGCACTACCAGAAGTTAAATTTATTGCCGCACAATTAAATTGTATTTAAATTAATTTGCAAAAAGTAAAATAACTTGTTTAATCAAAGAAGAAATAATTTTATGGTAGATGAGTAGGACTAAATATAAATTAAAAAAGAATATTGATTCTTCTACTGAAATCAAAAAACATATTGATATTGGAAAATGTATAAAAATAATTAATTCCAAAAAGAATTATCAGGTAATTGGATTTAACCCTAAGATGAATATTTGCTGGGTAAGAGAGTGGCCTCTAAATTTTTGTAAATATAAAACCTTTGAATTATCACTAAATAAAATCACGATTTCATCTTCATGTGAAATAAAGAGTAAATAGTTTATTTAATAATGCATAAATTAAAATATTTTAGAAGAAAAATTTCTATAACTTTTAGTGTAATAACTATTTTTTCACAATATTCATGTTCAAATAAAATTAATCCTTCTCAAAATATAACAATTGCAAGTTCAGGAAAAATTGAATCAATAGATCCAGCGAGAGTAAGTACTTTGAAATCCTACCAATTATTAAATGCCTTAGGTGATACTCTTTATGAACTAAATAATAAAGGTGAATTGATTCCAAAACTAGCAGAATCTAAGCCAATTTTTTCCGAAGACAAGTTAAAAGTTTCTATTAAATTAAAAAAAAATATTCTTTTTCACGATGGGACACCTTTTGATTCATCTTCTATGAAATTTACTATAGAACGATTTCAAAATATTGGCACATTAAACTATATCTTAAATAAAAAAATAAAATCAATAGAAACTCCAACAAAGGAATTACTAATAATTAATCTAACTAATCCATCGAGTTCAATAGAGGGTTTATTAACCTCTATAAATTTGACACCAATTTCCCCAGAGTTTTATAAAGATCATTTCGATAAATTTCTCAATAATAATTTTATGGGTACTGGAAAATATAAATTAAAAAGATTCTCTAATGAAATACAAAGTTTGTCCCCTAATCAAAGTTATTGGGGTAATAAAGCTAAAAATAATGGCATTAATTTTATTGGATATAATAATTCGTCAGCATTGTATGGTGCTTTTATAAGTAAGCAAGTTGATGTACTTTTATCAAATTCAATTGAAGATACTTTGCGTTATAGACTAAATTTACTCAGTAAAAAAAAGGACATACAAGAAAATCAAAGTGCACCAATAGAAATAAGCTTTATAAGTTTACGGACAAATAAAACACCTTTAAATAATACTGATATAAGATTAGCAATTGCAAAAAGTTTAAATAGAGAATTAATAAGAAACAAAGTAAGTTTCAGTTTAAGAAATTCAGCAACATCATTAATTCCATTAATATTTAAAACAAACAATTCTGTTTCATGGCCAGATTTTGATCCTAAGGAATCCATGAAAATCTTTAGAGAGCAAGGGTATTGTGATGGTAATATTTTTAATTTACCGCTTACTTATAGATCTAATGTACCTACAGATAAATTGATAGCTTTTTATTGGCAGCAAAGTGTTAAAGCAGAAATGAAAGATTGTTTTTCTATAAGTATTAATGGAGTTGAATCTACAACAATTTATAAAAATTTAAGTAAAGGGATATATCCTTCAGTGATTCTTGATTGGACTGGTGCATATTCAGACCCAGAGGCTTATCTCTCTCCTTTACTAAGCTGCGATAAGTTTATTGGAAATAAATGTTTAAAAGGGGAGTCTGTTTTTAGTGGCAGTTTTTGGGCTTCAGAAAAAGTGGAGAGATTATTTAAAGAAAGTGAAAATCTTGAGGGAGTTGAAAGATTAAATAAACTTCTTGAGATAGAAAAAATAGCATCGAAATCATTACCTTATTTACCTATTTGGACATCTTCTCAGAAAGCTTGGGCTCAAAAATATATATCAAAACCAATTTTTAATGGTGCAGGAATTATAAAAATGAGTGAACTGGCAAAGAATGAAAAGTAATATAAAAAACGTATTTAATTACACACTTATCAAGATATCCTTGATTCCTTTAAATTTATGGATTATATCTTCTTTAATATTTATACTTTTGAGAATTGCACCTGGAGACCCTATTGATGCAATTTTAGGATCTGGAGCAGACCAGGAAGCAAGAGAGTTGATGAGAAATAAGCTTGGTTTAAATCAATCGATACATGTACAATATATAAACTATCTTAAAAATCTAATAAATCTTAATTTAGGTGAATCACTAAGTAACCAAGAACCAGTTATACAAATAATTCGCGATGCACTTCCTGCAACAATTGAACTAGGTTTATTTTCAATCTTAATTGCTATTTTTATTGGTTTTCCTCTAGGTTATATGGGCTTAAGAAATAAAAATAAAAAATTTGATTATATTTCAAGGATAATTGGTATAAGTTCTTATGCAATCCCTCCTTTTTGGGGAGCCATGATGATTCAATTAATATTTTCTGTTATTTTCAGAATCATGCCTATTGGAGGGAGATTTCCAATAGCTGAAAATCCTCAAAGTATTACAGGATTTTTTATTTTGGATAGTATTTTAAAAAATGATTTTAACGCATTTCAAGGGGCTTTTTATCATTTAGCTCTTCCCTCACTTACACTAGGATTCCTTTTAAGTGGTATTTTTAGCAGATCTTTAAGATTAAATCTTGAGAAAGCTTATAATAGCGATTACGTAGATGCTGCTATTTGCAGAGGGATAAGTGAGAAAAATATCCTATTAAATTATGCTTTTCCAAATGCATTAATACCCATTTTTACTATTACTGGCTTTGCAATAGCTTCTTTAGCTGGTGGAGCATTACTTATTGAAGTTACATTCTCATGGCCAGGATTAGCATTAAAGTTGCAAGAAGCAATCTTACAAAGAGACTATAACCTTGTTCAAGGTATAGTAATTGTCTCTTCATTAATAATTATTTCAATTAATCTATTAATAGATATTATGATTGCATTTTTAGATCCTCGAATAAAATATTAATTGCAGAATATTATCTTTAATTCTTTTTTAGATCCTCGAATAAAATATCAATTGCTGAATATTATCTTTAATTCTTTTTCTCCAAGAATATGGAAATTAATATTATCTATTTTCTGCTTTTGTAAAGGCTTTAGTCCTTCTTTTTTCTGAAGATCATTTAGGAATTGGATAATTATTTTTAATGTAAAATTTTGAAATTTGTCAGGATTTATACCAATTAAATTTTCTTGAATTTTAAAAACATCACTACTTTTTATTTGACTTAAATTTTTGTTTTCTATCCTTATGGGAGAGAAATGGCTTGCACCTTCAACTATTAGAAATCTATTTAATTCATTTGATTCATTTGCTAAAAATATATTAAATTGTTCACTTACTAAAGGTGTAATCAAGTCAAAAGTTCCCCCAATAAATAGTATTGGGACATCGATACCTGAATTCATTTTATTTGACCAAATTAAACTTCCGAAGCTACTAAAGCCAACTATTGCTTTTAATTCCTTAGATTTTTCAAATTCCGGGATAGGTATCTCTGATAATTGGCATTGAAGCAGCTTTGATAAATTAGTTAAAGCAAAATCTTCTAAAGCATTTTCACACCTTGATAGGAATTCATTACTAGGTAGATTCCCCTCATACAACATCGAGATTAAAGCCCCGAGAGAATGCCCCATTAAAATATATGAATTACTATCTTTAAAACCAAGCTGACCTTTTTTATAAGAATTGATTACAAAATCTAAGTCTTTTATGCGATTAAGATAAATATCAGCGCTCCCAGGGAGTGCTTTATCTCCTTTAATCGATGAATTTAATGCAACTGAGTCGCTGCCTTTATGCTCTATAAATATTACTGGCCAACCTTTTTTACTTAAACCTGATCCTAACCAACTAAAATTATTTATATTTCCCCCTAATCCAGGCATAAAAATTACTAAATCTTTTTTTCGATTTGTTACTGGTATCCAAAGTTTTAGAGATAATCTTTCTTCTCTGTGAGGTACTTTTAAGTCTATTCGATAAGATTTAGTATCTAAGTCGTTATTATCGTTAAAGATTAAACTAATATTTTCCTCACTCTCATCTAAATATTTTAATTTTTTATTATAATTTTGCTGTTCTTCCAAAGCCTTCTTCCAAGAGGATATAATTCTTATTAAATTATCTAAATCAAGTTGTATTTCCTCTGCGGGTATAGCTTTTAAGATATCAAGGGTACATATCTCTTTTTTTTGTTCTAATAATTTTTCAATAGTATTAAATAATTGAATTCCGTTAATATCATTTGGCACTATAAAAGTATTACTTAATTCAGAAAGAACTTTTTTTCCAATCCAACTTCTTAAAATTTGTTTTGAAAACCCATCTCGCTTAAATATCGGAAATTTTAAATATTTTGAAAATTCAAAAATTTTTTCTAAACCATTATTCCTAAACCACTCTATTATTTCGTTAGGATCATTATTAAGTTTATCTAATCTTGATAATTCATCTATTGAAATTGGAATAGACATTTCTTCAAATTTGATATTTATCTTTTCAGCAGCTTTTGAAGTAAAATTTGCTGAAAAGAAATTAAAAAAACTGAAACAAAGTATAAAAATGAATTTCAATTGTGGTTAATCCTTATAGTTTAAAAACTGCACAAATTTGGTGGATGCAGTTCCCTAGCCAATTAAAGTTAATTACTAAAATAAGATTTTTTGCCTCATTTGGCGCTGGAGGAGTAATTTATTTAACCTCACTTATTTTTAATAAGATAGGTCTTTCAGCAACTGAAATTGGACTTGGTTTTACTTTATCAGCAATTATTGGGACAATCACAAGGTTTATTACAGGAAATTATCTAAATAAAAATAGAGATATTGAAAACCCATTAAAAATTTCATCAATATTAGGTATTGTTGCAAGTCTATTTTTAATAATATCGAAAGATTCTCTGTCATATATATTTGGACAATCACTGATAGGTGCAGCTGCTGGTATATATTGGCCTACTGCAGAATTTGCCGTCCCATATTTATGTTTTCCAATAAATACAAAAAAAGCCTATGCATTGGTCAGGAGCTCAGAAGCATTAGGAACTTTTCTTGGAGTTTTTATTGGAAGTTTACTTAATTACTTAATTTATTTTAAGACAAATTTTATTAATAATATTTTATGTCTATTCATAATAATCCTTTTAATTTCAAGTAAGAAAGAAATAATCAAAAAGAACTTCAATGATTTTGAAATTAATAATACCAAAGAAATATCTACGACTAAAAACAATTGGCATAAAAATACAATTATTATATTTACTTCAATTATCTTATTGACAACCTGTTTAGCTTTAAATCAAGTAATACTTCCATTAGATTTTGTTAAACGAGGTATATTTAAAGATTCAATTAGTGAAACTATTACGAGTTACATAATTTCAGCACAATTAATTTTATTGTTTATCCTGCAATGGCCAATAGGTAATTGGCTGTCTACAAAAGAAAGATTCTTTGGAATTAAATTTAGCTTAATAAATTTTGGTATTAGTGCCTTTCTCTTATTTATATCAAATTATTTTAAAACAATTGGTATTTATATTATGCTAACCGCGATTATTTTCTCAAGCATTGGAGCTTCATCTTTTCTTCCGACTTCTTCAGATATTGTGTTTAAAATTGCTCCAATCAATAAAAAAGGCTTAGCGACTGCTCTTCTTTCTCAATGTTTTGCTTTAGGTTATTTGCTTGGTCCATTATTTTCAGGAAGAATATTAGATTATTATGGAGATACTTCTAGATTATGGATTTTAATTTCAATAACATGCTTCAGTTTAACGATTGCACTATTAAATAAAAAATACAAGGTAAATAATTCATCTTAAATTCATTTCAATTATTCTTCTTTCTCTAAGAAATAGAAAAAAAGGCGCTGAGAATGCAAAAGCAATTAAGAAAGTGCCTACATAAACAATCCACATATTTTTCATATTAAGTTTTTTTGATTCATTCACAATCCATATAAATACAGCACTAGCTCCAATTAATAAATCTCTAGAGATTGATTCTGCTGCTGGATTTGCATTTGCCAATTGAATAAATTGATGAATATCAAAACTTGTTCCATACTCCATAGCAAAATTAAAATTTGATATCATCGGGAGAATAGCTCCTAAAATTGATAACAATAGATATAGATAACTAAGAATATATTTATTATCTTTTAATAAACTGAAGGAATTCATGACTTAATAAGATTTAACTTATAAATAGTAATTAATATTTTAATGCTAGAAAACAAAAATAATTTATTTAGTAAAAATAAATACATCAAAGGAAATTTAAAATTTGCAGTTATCGGTCATATAGAGTGGATAAATTTTCTTAAGGTTGATTTATTACCAGAACCAGGGATTATAACTCACGCAAATACTTCATTAGAACTTCCTGCAGGAGGTGGTGCATTAATAGCCAAAACACTTTATGAACTCTCAAATAATGAAATTCATTTCTTCACTTCATTAGGTAAAGATTATTATGGGGAAAAAAGTTTTGATTTCTTTAAAAAAATCGGTATAAACCTTCATGTGGCTTGGAGATCTGAACCAACAAGAAAAGGATTTAGTTTAATTGATAAAAAGGGAGAAAGATCAATAACTATAATTGGTAAAAGATTAGCTCCTTCATTTAATGATGATTTGGATTGGGAGATTCTTCGTGATATGGATGGAATTTTTATAACGGCTGGAGATAATAATTTGTTCAAAAAAGCTAGGGAAGCAAATGTACTATGCACAACACCAAGAGTTGGAATTGATTTAATTAATCAATCAAAAGTAATTTTAGACGCCATAATTGGAAGTAATTTAGATCCTGATGAATCTTTTTTATTATCTGACTTGAACGAAAAGCACAGATATGTAATTAAAACAGAAGGTGAAAAGGGTGGAATATGTATACCAGGAGGAGGATTTAACGCGATTAATAATAAATCTCAAAAGATTGATTCATATGGGTGTGGTGACTCATTTGCTGCAGGAATACTTTATGGTTTAACTGAAAGTTGGCCTATTGAAAAAGCACTAAAATTAGGTACAGTATTAGGAAGAAATTGCATTGAACATTTTGGACCATATCCTAATATGAAAAAAATAATTGCTTAAAATCTTCTTATAAAAATCTAAATGAAAAATAATAAGGAATTTAATAAGGTTGTAGATATTTATATATTTACAGTTATTTTTTTAATAATTTTATTTTATAAATCTGTAAGAGTTATTCTAGAAGTTTTCTCTTATGGAGTTTTAAAAAAAGAAATTTTAACCGAAGAGAGTAATATTGGTTTTGATCTAAAAATAAAAATGAAATAATATGATCAAAATATCTATTACCTTATTAATATTGATAATACTTTATTTTATTTTTAAAAATAAATTTTTTTCGAATAAAAAAATTAATAAAGTAAAAAAATTTAAAAACAAATTCACTAATAAAGAAGCAAAAATAGAAAAGATTTTTTTAAGAAATAATGAAAGACTAATGAAAGATCCAAATATTGATTTAATAATAGGGTTATACGAAAAAGAAAGTGAATTAGCACTAAAAACTAATATCCATAGAGCAAGACTCGCTACATTTAAAAAGTCTAAATTGAATGGGGAATTTATTTATCAGGATTTAAAAGGTAATATTTATAAAATTATAAATAAAAAGAAAGAATATATTTAAAAGCTAACTGCATTCCAAACTATCTCTAGTAGCAACCCCTGTTGTTGGATTAACTCCATCGGCAATTTTGCATAAATTTCTTTGATCTTCACTATCTAGAATTGCAAATGTAAAATCTGCTCCATCTATTTGTGCGCCTGCAAAACTACTTCCAGAAGCAATCATATTTACTAAAACAGCATTTCTCAGGTCAGTTTTCTGAAAATTAACTCTATCAGATAAAGTATCAGTTAAATCTATACCATTTAGATTGGAACCTTTTAAGTCAGATAAAGTTAAAGTTGTTCCATGTAAATCAACATCACTAAAATCTGCATCTCTGGCAACTGCTCCAGCTATTGAAGACAAATGTAAATCTTCTCCGTGAAAATCGAATCCTGTAATATTAGAGCGAACATAACTTGGTACTTCATCACCTTCTCCTTTAACTGCCACATTAGCTCCTGCAAACGCTGGTGCTGAAATAAGCAAGATTGAACATATAAAACTAAAGATATATTTTAAAAAAACAGAAATTTTCATTTCACCAAAATTTAATAT
>CACNWH010000019.1 GCA_902624105.1 uncultured Prochlorococcus sp.
AGTGCTCTTGCAGCGGATGGTCTTTTAGATGGGATGCTTATCAGATTAAATAATTCTTTATCGATAAACTCTTTTTTTTCATAAGCAAAATTTAAGAAATAATAAATTAATTTAAATCTATTTATCACAAACAAAATAAATTCTATTGGGAGTAAATATATAAATAATCTTATTAAATTATTTTTCAGAGATTTAAATCTTGATTTGTTTTCGGAGTAATTAATTTTGAGACCTATCGGGTCAGGCAATGGAGATCCAATAATTCCAGAAATTTCTTCTGGGATGGAAACTGCGCAGGTTAGTGCAACTAATCCTCCAAGAGAATTGCCCACTATTACAATTTTGTCTGAATTTATTGGTCTTATGATATCAGTTATAAAATCTGTGACTTGATCACACCATATCCCATTATCTAATTTGCCAATTTCTTTTATACCTGGTTGATCAGAATTTCCAAAACCTAAGAGATCAATTGAATAAACTGTATAACCATTTTTTGCAAAACTTTGTATGTTTTTCCGCCAATGATTGCTATTTGCTCCAAAACCATGCAAAAAAAGTAAAGGTTTATTATCTTTCTCATTTTCTACAAGCCATGCGATTTTAAATCCATTCCAATTCCAATAGTTATAGCTATTATTCTTTGAAGATATTTTTAAGATCATTTCGCAACTAAAATTTTAATAAATTAATTAATTTAAAAGATATACATATTATCTATCTTTTAATAAAAAAAATGCAATAATAAAATATAGAAATTTTGTTATTAATGGCAAAAGAAATTTTCAGCATAGCTGCTATATTCTGGGTTTTAATACCAGTTGGTTTAATAGGTGGAGCTCTTCTCTTAAAATATCAAGGTGATTAATTCTCGCGAAATTGCTTTAAAGTAAGTTAATGTCTGATGGTTAAGTAAATTTAATTAATATGAAGATTCTTTTAGTTGGAGCAACTGGTACTCTTGGGAGACAAATAGCTAAAAAGGCTGTAGAAAAAGGTCATGAAGTTAGATGTATAGTCAGAAACCCAAGGAAGGCATCTTTCTTGCAAGAATGGGGGTGTGAGTTAACAAAGGGAGATTTACTGATTAAAGATGATATTAGTTATGCACTTCAAGATATAGAGGCAGTAATAGACGCTGCCACATGTAGGCCAGACGATAGTAAAAGTATTTATGAGACTGATTGGGAAGGGAAGCTAAATCTTTTCAATGAATGCGAATTAAAGGGGGTTGAAAGGATCATTTTTTTATCAATACTCCTTACAGAAGAATTTAGAAATGTACCTTTAATGGATGTTAAATTTTGTACAGAAAAACTTCTAGAAAAATCGAAATTTAATTACACAATATTTAAATGTGCAGCTTTCATGCAGGGAGTTATTGGACAATTTGCAATCCCTATTTTAGATAGTCAAGCAGTTTGGATAAGTGGTTCACCAACCAAAATTGCTTATATAAATACTCAGGATATGGCAAATATTATAGTTTCTTCTATTGATAATTCAAATACATATAAGTTGTCACTTCCACTTGTGGGTCCAAAAGCTTGGGAAGCAAATGAAATAATTTCTTTGTGTGAAAAATATAGTAATAAAAAAGCAAAAGTTTTTAGAGTGGCAGATTTCATACTAAAAGCGACTCAATCTGCAGTTTCTTTTTTTGAAGACTCCTTAAATATTTCAGAAAGACTTGCCTTCGCTGAAGTTACTAGCAGTGGTAAAGAATTAAATGCAGATATGTCAAAAACCCTTAAATTGCTTGAAATAAAAAAATCTGACATGACTTCTCTCGATAATTATTTAAAAGAATATTACGAACAAATTTTGAAGAGATTAAAGGAAATGGAAGTTGACCTAGAAATAGAAGAGAAGAAAAGATTACCTTTTTAGACTTGCATTAAACATAAGGTGTAGTATATTTGTACTAGTAATAAAAACTAGCATTGTCACTTTCTAAATCAAAAAATCTCGAAAGGAGATTGAATCTTCTTGCTGAAGAAGCTACTTCGGAGTTAAATAAAGTGTGTAGGTCATCTCTTTGGGAAACATTAGGTTTCGTATATTTTGATCAACTAGATACTAAAGATAAGATTGCTAAAGCAAATTTTTATTACGGCCAATTGCAAGCAATAAATGAAATAAAATTATTTTCTCATTAAATAATTGATTTTAGATTTAAGTATTATTATTCAATTTAAATATGTGAATTTTTTTCTGATATCATATTAATTAGTAATTAATTTATTAATGATTGAGACTTCAGGTGTAATAGAAAAGGAACAAGGCAACGGTTTTTATCTAGTTACCCTTGAGCAACCTGAAGGTCATCAATGCTTATGCAGGGCTGCTGGAAAATTAACAAAATTTAGAATAAAACTCCTCGCAGGAGATAAAGTTTTAGTTGAAATCAGTCCTTATGACCTTACAAGAGGTAGGATTACATATAGGGAAAGGAATGCTGGCGGAAGCTCAAGACCATCAGGAACAAAGCAAGGCAATACAAAAAAGAATAAATAAATTTAATAATTTATTTAAATTAAACTATTAATAGCGTTTTTAAATTCGCTTCTTTGCTTTACGCCTTTCCATTCTCTTTTCAGGAGTTTATCCTTGAAAAGTTGAACAGTAGGTGTTCCATTAATACCAGCTTGTTTAGCAATATCTTGATCTTTATCTATGTCTATTTCAATACCCTGAACTTTACCATTTAGTTCATTTATCACTCTTTTTAATTGGGGTTTTAGGACATGGCAAGGTCCGCAATTAGGTGAACTAAAGATTACTAAAATTGGTTTTGAACTTTCATGATAAAGTTTCCTTAATGCATAACTTCCTTTTTGCCATTGAGAATTAAAGTCAAAAGTTTCTTCATTTGTTTCTTCTTCTTTTTCGGTTAAAGATTCCGATTTTTCAGGCTCTGTTTTTTCTCTATGGATTTTTAGGGATAAATCTTTTTTAGTTAGCCATCTTTCTGCAGCTAAAGCAGCCATGCAACCACTTCCAGCGGCTGTTACACCCTGTCTCCATTCAGAGTCAGCAACATCTCCAGCTGCGAAAATACCTTCTAAAGAAGTTTCAGGCCTCCCTGGGTTGCATTTAATATAGCCTTTTTCGTCAATTGATATTTGTTTATTTAGAAAACTTGTATTAGGTGTATGTCCGATTGCGTAAAAAAGGCCCTTTACTTCAATTTCTTTATTTTTTGAATTATGACCATCCACTTTTATTTTCTCTAACCAATCATTTCCTACCGCTTCTATAACAGAAGTATTCCAATGGATAGTTATTTTGGAATTAGCCAAAACTCTATCTGCCATAGCTGCACTGGCTTTCAATTTATTTGATCTAACGATCAAATGTACTTTACTTCCATATTTGGTGAGGTAAACAGCTTCTTCACACGCCGAATCTCCTCCACCAACCACTGCCAGCTCAGCATCTCTAAACTGAGGAGTTGCTCCATCGCAAATTGCACAAGCACTTATCCCTTTGCTCCAAAAAAGCTGTTCATTTATAATTCCTAATCTATTAGCACTAGCGCCGGTGGCGATAATAATTGAATTTGCCTTGATTTCCCTTTCAAGTGTTTTGATTTCAAAAGGTCTTTTGGTGACATCAATAGAACTTACATCACTTTCAATCAGTTTTGTTCCCCATCTTACAGCTTGAGCTTTCATTAGATCCATTAATTCTGGACCCATTACACCATCTGGGAAGCCAGGATAGTTTTCAACAAAAGTAGTAGTCATTAACTGGCCTCCTGGAATCCCTCCTGATGAGAAGCCTGTCACAAGTAATGGTTGTAAATTAGCTCTAGAAGCGTAAATCGCTGCTGTATAGCCAGCAGGACCAGATCCTATAATAACGAGATTTTCAATAGTGGAATCAACCTCTAACTTATCCATTAATATATTTAAATTAATTATTTTATTCTAATTATTAAATATATAAATTATTAATTTTTACGAAAAAGATTTAATTTTCTTCTCTAATTTTTTTATCGAGCAATTTATTCAAATTTTTTGGGAAATTTAATACACAATCTGAAAAGTTACTGCTATCTTGGCCGATGTTCACGATCCATTCTCTAAATTCTTCAGCAATAGCAAAACTATCTTCATATTTTTCCAAACTATCCATCACTGTAATCCTGTTAGAGGCCCAGCAGGTTGCAATATCTATTCTCCTTCTGTGGAAATTTTCCATACTAAAAAGATTGTTTAATATAGAAAAGCATATTTTCTTGATGAATTATTGTTAAATAAGGTACAACTTTGTACTAATAAACAATAATTTTAGGTTTTTTTAATATTTCAAGCTGAAACGTTGTTTGCTACTAAATTAAAAATTTATACTGCTTCCGTGTGATTCATAAGTAATCTCTCAACTTCTTCAAAACCTTCATTAGCTGAATTAAATGCTAATTCTTCGCTAATCCTTTCTTCAGATATCAATTTTGAAGATAATTTTTTCAATAAATCTTGTTTCCTATCTCTTAATGAGTTAATTATTTCTTCTTCAATAATAGTCTTAATGGCTTTTGAAATTAATTTTTTATCATTGGCTTCCTCAAAAGTACCTTGTACTAATTCTTGTATAAATAATCTATGAACTTCGCTGCTTCTAAGAAAACTTTCAGTTGCGTTAATAATTCCTTCAACAAGTGCTTCATCTGGTTCGGAATCATTCTCGGCCAATTTAAATTCCCAATCTAAATGCCTTCTTTGCCAGCCAGAAGAATGAAGACTTGGCATAACAGTTTGAGAATATGTATCTACGGACATTTCATAAATTCTCTCGGCTAATTTTTCGCACCATTCTCTTCCATGACTCTGAAGATTTTTTTGCATGGCCTGTCTTGGAACGGCATGACCTCCATGATGACTATGACAAACGCCATCTGGGCACTCAATAGCTTTTATACTCATTAGATTAAATTTTCTGTATATTTTCTTAATAGCTAATTTTTAAAAAAAAGAAAATATATCTTTAATAAAATTTCTAAGACTTTTGATTGAAATCAATATATCCTTAGGGTGTCTAAAAATAATCTTAAATTGACAAAAATTTTAATACCAATCGAGACATCAATTGGAGAAAGAAGAGTTTCAGCGACTCCAGAAACTGTAAAAAAATTAAAAAACCTTGGGTGTGAAGTATATATTGAAAAATCAGCAGGTGAACTATCAGGGTTTAAAGACTTTTCTTATGAAGAAAGCGGAGGTGTAATTTTTACTGAACAAGAGTTTAATCTTTGGAAAGAAGTTGATGTTATCTTTTGTATTCATTGTCCAGATTATGAAAAATTAAATAAATTGAAAGAAGGTTGCTTAATTATTGGGTTGCTAAATCCTATAGGCAATAAAGATCTTGCAAAATTATTAATTGATTTCAAATTATCAGCAATAGCATTGGAACTCTTGCCTAGAATAAGTAGGGCTCAATCCTCAGATGTACTCTCTTCTCAAGCAAATATAGCTGGTTATAAATCAGTTTTATTAGCTGCAAGTGAATTAGATAGATATTTTCCAATGCTTATGACTGCTGCAGGAACTGTTCAACCTGCAAAAGTAGTTGTTCTAGGTGGAGGAGTGGCTGGCTTGCAAGCTGTAGCTACTGCAAAAAGACTAGGTGCTTTGGTTTTCGTTTCTGATATTAGACCAGCGGTAAAAGAGCAAGTCGAGTCACTTGGTGCAAAATTTATTAATCTACCAGAAATCGATGAAAAGCCTACAGAATCAGGGGGATATGCTAAAGCTGTTTCAACAAAATTTCTTGAAGAGCAAAGAGAAATTCTATCTAAACATTTATCAGAAGCAGATGTAGCTATATGTACAGCTCAAGTTCTAGGTAAGAAGGCTCCAATATTAATTAATGAGAAAATGTTGGAAAACATGAGATCTGGTTCAGTAGTTGTAGACTTAGCAGTTGCTCAAGGTGGTAATTGTGTTCACACTAAGCAAAATGAAACAGTAATTAAAAATGGCGTAAAACTTATTGGTGCCTCTGAACTTCCTTCTTCGGTTCCTTATCATGCAAGTAGTTTGTATTCAAAAAATTTAATTTCTTTAATAACTCCATTTATTAATAATGGAATATTAAATATTAATAAGAGTGATGAAATTATATTAGGTTGTTTAATCAGTGATAAAGGAGCTATCCTTCAAGAAAAAGTTTTTGAAATCGGAGGAAGTAATTAGAAATGGATTTTGCTCAAGCATTTTGGGTCTTATTGCTTGGTAGTCTCTTAGGCTTAGAATTAATAGGCAAAGTGCCTCCCACTTTACATACTCCTTTAATGAGTGGAGCTAATGCTGTATCAGGGATTACTATGCTTGCAGCATTGACTTTAATAATTACAGCTAAAAATAATTTACCTCTACTGATAATAGGTTCAATTTCACTTGGATTTGCTCTATTTAATGTTGTTGGAGGTTTTGTAGTTACAGATAGGATGTTGGCAATGTTTAATCGTAAACCCTCAAAAAAATTAAAATAAAAAATGGATATTTCATTAATTCAGTCTTTCATTAATCTTATTGCAGTATTACTTTTAGCTTTAGGAATTAAGGGATTATCAAAAGTTAGATCAGCTAAAGAAGCCAATAGATTAGCTGCATTTGCAATGTTTCTATCAATAATTGGCCTTCTTACTTATTATCTGGGAAAACCTGGTGAGGGGATCACTCAACAATCATGGTTATGGATAATAATAGGTACTTTCGTAGGTAGTTTATTTGGAGCAATTCTCGCAAAAAGAGTTCCCATGACATCTATGCCTGAAACTGTTGCATTATTTAATGGTTGTGGAGGAATGTCATCTCTTTTGGTTGCAATTGGAGTTATATTTTTTCAAAGAAATGAAACTTTTATTCAAGATATTTCAATTCTAATTTCTATATTTGTAGGTTCAATTACCTTCTCTGGTTCAATTATAGCTATGGCCAAATTGCAAGGATGGCTATCTACACCATCATGGACACAAAGCAAAATAAGGCATTTTATAAATATATCAATAGCAATAATTTCTCTCGTTGCTTTTTTGAATTTAATTCAATCTGTTAATACCTCTACTATCTGGCTTTTAGTTATTTCTTCGACAATATTAGGAATTGGCGTCACTTTACCCATTGGTGGTGCAGATATGCCTGTTGTTATTTCATTGCTTAATAGTTATTCCGGAATTGCAGCAGCAGCAGCAGGTTTTGTTGTTGGGAGTCAACTTCTTATCGTTGCTGGTGCAATGGTTGGCGCTGCAGGTTTGATACTCACACAGGTAATGTGTAAAGGTATGAATCGTTCACTAGTTTCTGTTTTATTTGGAGGAACTTTATCTTCTCAAAGTAAGAAGTTAGATAGCGGAGGAGAATATACAAATATAACTTCTTGTAGTGTCGAGGAATGTGCTCTTACCTTGGAAGCGGCAAATAAAGTAATCATTGTTCCTGGATATGGTTTAGCAGTCGCTCAAGCTCAACATACTCTTAGAGAGGTAGCGAAAATATTAGAGCAAAATGATATTGATGTTTCATATGCAATTCATCCTGTCGCAGGCAGAATGCCAGGGCACATGAATGTACTACTTGCCGAAGCTGATGTTCCATATGAACAGTTAAAAGAAATGGATAATATAAATCCAGATTTTCCTGCAACTGATGTTGTTTTAGTTCTTGGAGCAAATGACGTAGTTAATCCTCAGGCAAAAAGTGATCAAAATTCACCTTTATATGGGATGCCTGTTTTGGATGTTCAGGAGGCAAGAACTGTTTTTGTAATAAAAAGAGGAATGAGTGCAGGATACTCTGGTATCAAAAATGATTTGTTTGATTTACCAAATACTTCAATGGTCTTTGGAGATGCAAAACAAGTCCTTAGTGAATTGATGACTGAATTAAAGGAATTAGGAGTAGGTGCAAAGTAGAAAAAGTAAATTAATAGAATTCAATATTTTAGAACAAGAAAACTTTAGGCAGAGGTTCCCTTGGATAGGTGGAGATCTTCAAACTATTAGAGATACATTTTGTTTGGACTATAAAATAACTAATAAAGTAGAAAAGGTTTTTATCCCGGTAGATAATTTATTATCAGATAAATCTAAGAAAGATTATCTTTTAGGTTTTTTAGAATTTCCTGAAAATAATAAAATTAGGGGTCTCGTAGTGGTTACTCATGGATTAGGTGGTTCAACCAAAAGATTTGGTTTAAAAAGAATATCTAAGAAACTTTTAAATAATGGATTTCTAATCTGTAAATTAAATTTGAGAGGAGCTGGATCAGGAAGATATTTAACTAATAGTAATTATTCAGCAAGATGTTCTAAAGATATATTTTCTGTAGTTGATTTCCTGAAAAATAAGTTTAAAAGAGAGATAAATGATTTTAATTTAAATAATAGTTATTTTCCAATATTTGGGATTGGCTTATCTCTTGGCGGTACTATTTTTCTTAATGCGTGCCTTGATTATGATTGTGATCATAATAATAATTTATTTGATGGTCTTGCATGTATTAGTAGTCCCATAGATTTATTATCATGTAGTGAATGTATTGATAAGCCAAGAAATCTTTTTTATCAAAAATGGTTAATAAGACGTCTAAAAAAACAGGTTCTTGATAGTGAATTAATTAATAAAGATATTTCTTCTCAAAAAATCATTAAAGATAAACTAAAAAAAATAAAAACCATAAGGGAATTTGATGCACAATTAACAGCACCTAGTTGGGGATATAAATCAGTTGATGATTATTATTTAAAAGCATCTCCGTTAATTAAATTAAAAACAAGTTCTGAAAAATTACCTCTTTCTCTTTTCATACATGCAAAGGATGATCCATGGGTTCCATATAAAGCAACCAATGAACTAAGTGAATTATTGAATAAAAATAAAAAAAGATTTTCAATTCTGATAACTGATAAAGGAGGACATAATGGGTTTCACTCGCCAAATGGTTGTTGGTCAGATGATGTTGTTAGTAAATGGGTAAAATATGCTTGTAATACTCTTCATGAAAATTTTAAATAATTGAATACTTTATGAATTTCTATATTGAAAAAGAATGAACTTCCTAGTTATTAAACTTTTATATATTTTGCTCCTTTTCTTATCTCTTCAATAACAAAATTTCTTGCCCAGTTATCTACACTCAAAATATCCTCTAAAATCGGAGATTTATTATGATCTTTTAAATGCATTTCGCAAGTTTTTTCTATAAACTTGGGAATTTCCTGGAAAGATATTTTTTCTTTTAGAAATTGTTCTACAGATATTTCATTCGCAGCATTTAATACTGCAGGCATAGTGCCTGATTGTATTCCGGCTGAGTAAGCAAGTTTCATGCAAGGATATTTTAAATTATCAGGCTTTCTAAAGGTAAGTTCACCAATTTCAGTTAAATTTAATCTTTTCCAATTTGTATTAAATCTTTCAGGCCAACTCAAAGCATATAAGATTGGTAATTTCATATCAGGCCATCCTAATTGAGCTAATAATGAAGAATCATCTAATTCAATCATTGAATGGATAATACTTTGAGGGTGAATAACAATTTCTATATTTTCGTATGATGTTCCGAATAGATAATGCGCCTCAATAACTTCTAGGCCTTTATTCATAAGAGTTGCAGAATCTACAGTTATTTTTTTACCCATATCCCAATTTGGATGTGAAGTCGCATCTTTAACAGTTACATTTTTTAAATCCTCGATTGCCCAATCTCTAAAAGCCCCTCCAGAAGCTGTTAAATGTATTGCTTTTAAACCCTTTGGGATCTGGCCAGTTAAAAAGTCTGCAGTTTCATAATTGGGTAATCCTTGCAAACATTGAAAAATAGCTGAGTGTTCTGAATCTGCAGGTAAAAGCCTACTTTTATTTTTTTTCAGGGCTGGAATAACAACAGAACCTGCTGCAATTAAAGTTTCTTTATTTGCTAGTGCAATATTTTTGCCTGCATTAATTGCTGTCATAGTAGGAATTAAGCCAGCGCATCCTACTATTCCAGTAACTACAGTATCTGCGCTATCCCAACTAGCAACAGAATTTATCCCGTTTGTCCCACTTAAAATTATTGGAGGATTTTCTAGCCTTAGATCTGAAATATTGTTTTTTAAATCTAATAAAAGATTTTCATCTTCGATTGCAATAACTTCTGGTTGATGAACTTTTACTTGTATTGTTAATAAATCTATATTCTTTCCAGCAGAGAGAGCTACAACTTTAAATTTAGACGGAAGTTCTTTTACTATTTCAAGTGTTTGAGTTCCTATTGAACCTGTTGAACCAAGTATTGAGATGTATTTCAATTTCCTTTTATATTTCTATTATTTTCCCACCTCTGGGGTGATTTAAAAAAAAATTTTTTAAAATTGGTTTTTTTCTTAAAATTTAAATTCTTATCCAAGTTGTCAATTCGCGAGATTGATCAATAAGTTCAATTCCTTTTTCTTTAAGACGGCTTCTGATTTTATCAGCTTCTACAAAATTTTTTTCCTTTTTAGCTTTTAATCTTTTATCTATAAGAAGTTTAATTTCTTCTTCATCAATGCTGCTTTCTTTAATGAGTGTTTCTTTTTGTAATCCAAGAACTTCGGTAAGTTCTTTCAGCATTTCAAATCTCTTACTTAATGAAAAAATCTCTTTGGAGTTTATTTCCATATCTTTAATCCTTTGAGACTGATTTATGAAGTTTTTAATTGGTTTTGCTAGTTCATAAATTACAGCAATAGCACCTGCTGTATTAAGGTCATTATTTAAAGCATCAATAAATTTTTGTTTTTTCTGAATAATTTCAAAATTTAGAGACTCTGCAAAGTTTGCCTCAATTGATTCATTCGTTAGGGTTTTGTCAAAAGAGTTAAATTTATAATTTTCAATATCTTCATAAGAGAGAGCTACATTTATATTTTTCCATGCTTCTGAAGCACTTTTTAAAGCATCCTCTGTGAAGTCTAATGGTTTTCTGTAGTTGACAGTTAGAACAAAATATCTCAAAGTCATTGGACTTATTCCAGCTTTAATCAGTTCTCTTATAGTTTTGAAGTTCTTCAAGGACTTACTCATTTTCTGTCCATTGACATTTACCATCCCATTATGAAGCCAATAATTTGCAAGCTTCTTTCCATTTGCCGCTTCAGATTGAGCAATTTCATTTTCATGATGCGGGAAAATTAAGTCTGATCCTCCTAAATGAATATCAATTGTATCTCCAAGCTCATCTTTGACCATTGCTGAGCATTCAATATGCCATCCTGGTCTTCCTTTCCCCCAAGGAGAATTAAAAAATGGTTCATCATCTTTCGCTTTTTTCCATAGAGCAAAATCTTGTGGATTAACTTTTTTATTATGTTCATCATTCGTCATCCTGCCTTGCTGATTTATATTTTGTTCTTGAATATTTTGGTTGCTTAATTTGCCGTAGTCTTTATTTTTTAAAACAGAATAATAAACATCTCCGTTGGTAGTGTATGCATATCCTTTCTTTTCAAGAATAGTTATAAAAGAACAGATATTACATATATGATTAGTTGCTCTTGGCATGCTATCAGGTCGCAAAATTCCTAAAGCATCCATGTCTTTATGAAATTCAGTAATATTTTTTTCAGAAACCTCTTTCATTGAACTATTCTCCTCTTTTGCTCGTTTTAAGATTTTGTCATCTATGTCAGTAAAATTTTGCACATACCTCACTTTATAGTTCCTGTAAATTAAAAATCTTCTTAAAATGTCCCATGCAATATAACTTCTTGCATGGCCAAGATGACACAAATCATAAACCGTTACTCCACAACAATATATTTTTACAACATCATCAATAGGTTTAAATGCCTCGATCTTTTTACTTAAAGTATTAAATAGTTTAATCATATTTTTGAGAATATTACATAAGATTTATTTTGTTTCCATCCAATTGTCTCCAATTCCAATATCAACTAAAAGAGGGACTTTTAATTTTACACAATTCTCCATAGTATCTTTTATTAATTTTGTAGTCACTTGCAAGGCATCTGGTTCAACTTCAAATAATAATTCATCATGTACTTGTAAGAGCATTTTGGCTTGAATATTCATTTCTATAAATTTTTTGTTTAGTTGAATCATTGCTACTTTAATAATATCTGCACTAGAACCTTGAATAGGAGCATTAGCAGCAGCTCTTAATGACTGAGCTTCCATTCCTGCTCGTCTTGCAGATTGTAAATCAATGTCATAAGGATCTTTTCCTTTTAGTCTTCCAAGACCATTTTTATCAAATTTAAATTCTCTCTTTCTACCAAAAATTGTCTCTACATATCCTTTAGATAAGGCAAGCCTTTCTTGAAGTTCGAGATATTTGAAAATTTTAGAATATCTTTCTTTATATTTAATTAAAAACTCTTTCGCTTCAGGCGTACTTACTCCTGTAGATCGGGCAAACTTTTTAATCCCCATTCCATAGATAACACCAAAATTTATTGTTTTACCAACTCTTCTCTCATCAGAATTTATTTCTTCTTTCTCAAAAATTAACCTTGCTGTTAATGAATGAATATCTTCATTTTTATGGAATGCATTTATAAGTATTTCTTCATTCGCTAAGTGAGCGAGAATTCTTAATTCAATTTGTGAGTAATCTGCTGATAGTAGTTTCCAATCTTTTGCAGGTAAGAATGCTTTTCTTATCCTTCTACTAAATTCAGTTCTAATAGGTATATTTTGAAGATTGGGATTGCTACTGCTAAGTCTTCCAGTGGCAGTGGCAGCTTGATTAAAGTTTGTATGCACTCTTCCTGTCTTTTCGCTAATTAGGTTTGGAAGGGCATCAATATATGTACTTAATAGTTTGCTAAGAGTTCTATGTTTTATTAAATGAGGAATTATTTCATGTTCATCAACTAATCTCTCAAGTACCACTGCATCTGTACTCCATCCTGTTTTTGTTTTTCTTGATTTCTTTTTGTCTAGATTTAATTTTTCGAATAAAATTTCACCGAGTTGCTTTGGGGAAGATAAATTAAAATTTTCTTTAGCGAGTTCAAAAACTTTACATTCAATATCCTCCAATGTACTCTTCAATTCTCTTGAAAGTTCAACTAAATAAGGTACATCAATTAAAATCCCATTCATCTCCATTTGGGATAGTACTGGCTCAAGAGGTAATTCAACCTTATTAAATAAATTATGTAATTTTGCTTTTTCCTTTGCAAATCTTTCTTTAAAATTTTTGACGATCTTATAAGTTAGAAATACGTCATAACCACAGTAAATACTAGCTTCATTTATGCCTACAAATGAAAAGTCTTTATTCTTTCCTACAGTTTCTTTAAAGGATGGCGGTCTAAACCCAAATTCTCTAAAACTAATTTCACTTAGACCATGCTTTTCCTGATTATTGAGAAGATAGTCTGCAAGCAGGGTATCAAAAGTAACTCCTTTAAGATCGAGACCATGATTATAAAAAATTTGTCTATCAAATTTACAATTTTGTAAAGCTTTTTCTTTTGTTGGATTCTCGATCCAATGTCTTATTCTTGAAAATACATCTTCAATTGATAGTTGTCTTAGAGTCTCTTTTTTTGATTGATGAGCAATAGGTATGTAAAAGAGTTCTTCAGCTTCTTCTCCTAAACAAAATCCTATTCCAACAAGTTCAGCCTCAATGGGATTTAAACTATTCGTTTCCGTATCTAAAGCAACAATATCATCATTGACATCTAATTTTTTAGATAATTTATCTAGTAACTCAAGATTATTAATTACTTTTACATTTATTTTTGGAAGTTCACTTCCGCTTTGCAAATTATTTTTAATTAAGATTTTTGATTCTTTTGACTGCTCTTTATTAATAGTATTTTTATTAAAACCTCCTTTACTAAAAGTAGAATTAAAAATATCAATCTGTCTATGTAAAGTTGATAACTCTAATCTGAGAAGTGATTCAGAAAGGGATTCTTGATTTATATTTTTTAATTCATAACCATTATTTAATATTAATGGAACTTTAGTATTTATTTTTGCTAAATCTCTTGAAAGAAATGCATTAAACTTGTCACTGTTCAGTTTTTCTATAACTGAGCCTTTAATAAAACCCCTATAATTTTTATCATTATTTTGAAGGACCTTATCCAAAGCTGTATATATTCCATCAAGCGTATCATTCTCTTTTAGAAGATTGATTGCGGTTTTTGGACCAACTCCTTTTATTCCAGGAATATTATCAGAGCTGTCTCCTGTTAAAGCTTTAAGATCTACTACTCTATCTGGTGAAACACCTAATTTTTCTTTGACTCCACTTTCTTTCATTAAGGTTGGATTACCACTTTTTGCATATGGACCTCCACCCATATAAAGAACATAAATATCTTTTTGGTCATCAACTAATTGAAATAAATCTCGATCTCCAGAAAGAATATTTACACACCATCCTTTCGATGAAGCATCATTTGCGATTGTGCCTAAGAGATCATCAGCTTCAAAACCTGGAGATTTGAAAATTGGTAAGTTAAGACTTTCTTTTAAAATGATTTCTAATTGTTCAATATCTTGAAAAAAAATATCAGGAGCCACATCTCTATTAGCCTTATAATTCGGATCTAATTCATGACGAAAAGTTGGTTGCTCTGTATCAAAGGCAATACAAATACCTTCAGGACTTATATTCTTACAATTATCAAGAAGACTTTTTAGAAAACCATATGTCACACTAGTTGGAAATCCCTCTTTTGTTGTTAAACCTCCGTCCCTGCTTTTGCTAAATGCATAAAAACTCCTAAAAGCAAGTGAATGTCCATCAACTAATAGTAATATTGGCTTTGATGAATTATTTTCAGACATGGAGTTATTTTCTCTTAGACCATGGAGGAATATCAATGAATATTTTTTCTCCTGGTTTTAGCCCATTAATTACAGAAGTTTGACTTCCACTGCTTATTCCAAATTCTACCTCTTCAAATTTTGGAAAGTTATTTTTATCTAGTTTTAATATCCCTTTTTTTCCCTTTTCAGTGACTATAGAAACTGTTGGAACTAAGATTTTTTTGATATCGTTTTCTACTTTAAATTCTAAATCAGCCGTCATCCCAATTTTTATATCATCAGAAATTTCTTTAAATCTTAATGTCACCTCGAAAGAAGTTACATTATTGTCCTTGATTGCTCTTGGTGCAATCTTTATGATTTTTGCTTGATATTTTTTAGAGGGATATGATTCAATTCTTACAGAGGCTTCTTGTCCAATTTTTATTCGACCTATATCACTTTCAGGTACCTTTGCAATTATTTCAATCCCATCTGATAATTCGAAAATAAAATTCTTTGCTGCCGAATTTGAGCTCACATTTGCAATAGGTGCTACATAAGATCCAATTTCTGCGTATTTAGAAGTAATAGTTCCTGAAAAAGGAGATTTTATGAGATAAAAGCTTTCTTCAGATATTGCATCATTAAGTTTTGCACTTGAAGTATTGTATTTAGTTTTGAAGTCTTCGAAATTTTCTTTACTTATAGCACCTTCATTGTATAGGTATTCTCTTCTTAAAAAATCAGATTTTTGTTTTTCATTCCTAATCTTTAATTCTTTTAATTTAAATTTAAATTCTTTATCATCAAGAGTTCCTAAAAGCTGTTCTTCTTTTACTTTATCCCCTTCTTCAACAAGAAGAGTTTGAATAAATCCAGGTTTACGAGGACTTATCTTTACCGTTTTTATTGCTTTTATTTCTCCACTACTATTTATACTCTCCGAAAGTAATCCTTTTTTTACATCGACTACATAATTAGAAATATCTTTAGGTTTATTTTTTTTTATATTGTTTGATAAAAAGATGACAAAACTTGCAATTATAAAAATCAATATTCCTGATTTGAAATTAAGATTTTTTTTAATAAGCTCAAGCATGTTTGATTTAAGATTTATTCTGAAATAAAAATTCTTTGAAAACTAATCAACAAAATATTACTTTTTGAAATAGAGATTAGATAGTTTTTATTATATTACTTATAAATACTCTTTGATTAATTTCTGAGGAAATTTATTTATATGTTGAAAGCAGGAATTGTAGGATTACCAAATGTTGGTAAATCAACTTTATTTAATGCACTTGTTGAGAATTCAAAAGCACAAGCTGCTAATTTCCCTTTTTGTACAATAGAACCTAATAAAGGAATAGTTTCAGTCCCCGATGAAAGGTTAGAAGAACTTGGTAAATTTAGTTCAAGTCAAAATATTATTCCAACAAAAATCGAATTTGTTGATATTGCTGGATTAGTAAAGGGTGCTAGCAAGGGAGAGGGTCTTGGAAATAAATTTCTTTCAAATATTAGAGAAGTCGACGCAATTGTCCATGTCGTTCGGTGTTTTGAGGATAATGAGGTTATTCATGTATCAGGCAAAGTTAATCCGCTAGACGATATAGAAATAATAAATTTAGAACTTAACTTAGCGGATTTAAGTCAGCTACAAAAAAGGCGAGAAAGGATAAAAAAACAAATAAAGACAAATAAGGATGCAGCCACTGAGGACTTGATACTTGAAAAAATAGAATTAAGTCTCGAGAAAGGAATTCCAGTTAGATCAATTGATTTAAGTAATGAAGAAACAATGATAATTAAACAATTAGGTTTTTTAACTGCTAAACCAATTATCTATGCTACAAATTTAAGTGAGAGTGACTTAGACAAAGGGAATGAGCATTCTGAAAAGGTAATTAAATTTGCAAGTGATGAGAAAGCTGAATGTGTAAAAATTTCTGCTCAAGTTGAATCTGAGTTGGCAGATCTAGATATTGAAGAAAAGATGGATTATCTAAATGATCTTGGTGTTAAAGAAGGTGGATTATCTTCATTGATTAAAGCGACTTATAAACTACTAGGATTAAAAACATATTTTACAACTGGAGAAAAAGAGACGAAGGCATGGACGATAAGAAGTGGTATGACTGCTCCCCAAGCTGCAGGAGTAATTCATACTGATTTTGAAAGAGGATTTATAAGAGCCCAAACAATTTCATATAAAAATTTAATAAATTCTGGATCAATAGTAAATGCGAAAAACAAGGGGCTTATAAGAAGTGAAGGTAAAGAATATGTAGTTTGTGAAGGGGATGTTATGGAATTTTTATTTAATGTATAGTTCATGAATAAATATTATTGCCCATATTGCAATCCTAAATATCAATTTCCTCTAGAGAATTATGGGAAATTGGTCTGTGGATTATGTGGTGAGGATTTGATTAAAAAACCAATAATTCAAATCAAGCAATTAATAGCTTTATTATTGGTTTTTTCGTTTTCCTTCCCTTTGATCTTTATATTTTCCTCAATAATTAAAACAAATAAAGACCAAAAAGAAAACTTTGCATATACAAATTACTTAAAAAGTAATCATAAAAAATTATTACCCCCTGCATAATGAATTATTGATACAAGAATTTTGTTCTTTAAATAATTTCTTATCCTTTTGAAAAATTTTAATTTTATTTTCATTGCCT
>CACNWH010000020.1 GCA_902624105.1 uncultured Prochlorococcus sp.
CTGTTTTTAAATACTAAAATTAAATTTTAATCCAACCCCTCGATGGATTATTTGAATTATCTGCAAAAATATTATTTGATATTTGAACTCTAAACCATCTATCATTATTTGATGTTATCCAATGCCTTAATATTAAAAGAGTTGATCCTGTCTTTAAGTCTCTCAATTTCTTTGAATACAAATTTGGCATTGTATAAATAGAACGGTTTGAGTCTAGAACTATTTCTTTTGTTTTGTTAAAGGAAGAAAGATTATTTAAATCTTTTTGAATACCGCCCGAAGGTAAATAAATAGGTGCAAATAATGCAAAGAAAATTAAACAAATATTTTTAATATAATTAGTAATCATATATCAAGAGTCGCTAAATCTAAATCTAGGCTATGGGTTTCAATAAATTCCCTTCTAGGTGCCACTTTATCACCCATAAGGATATTAAATATTCTATCTGCCTCTAGAGCATCCTCAATTTCTACTCTTTTCATCATTCTAGTTTTTGGATTCATAGTAGTTTCCCATAATTGCTTTGGCATCATTTCTCCTAAACCCTTAAATCTCTGAATATTATAATTTGCCTTTTCACCAAATTCAGAAATAGTTGATTTCAATTGATTTTCGTTGTAACAGTATTTATGATTTTTTCCTCTTTCGACTTTATATAGTGGTGGACATGCAATATATATGTAACCCTTTTCAACAAGCTCTTTTTGATATCTATAAAAAAATGTTAATAATAGAGTTCTAATATGTGCTCCATCTACATCAGCATCAGTCATAATAACTACCCTATGATATCTCAATGATTTAATCTCAAATTCTTCTCCTTTGATGCCTAAACCTAGAGCAGTAATTAAAGATTGAATTTCTGTATTTTTATAAATTTTTGAATCATCAGTTTTTTCTATATTCAAGATTTTTCCTCTTAAAGGTAAGATAGCTTGAAACTTTCTATCTCTACCTTGCTTAGCAGAACCGCCCGCCGAATCTCCCTCTACAATATAAATTTCTGATTCTGATGGATCCCTAGAGCTACAATCTGCCAATTTACCTGGCAAAGTTGAACTTTCAAGAACACTTTTTCTTCGCACAAGTTCCCTAGCTCTCCTCGCCGCTTCAGCAGCATTAAAAGACTGTATGGCTTTCTCTAAAATTAGATCCAAAACAGCTGGATTAAATTCCATATACTTTGATAGAGCTTCACCTATAAGAGAATCAACAATACCCCTTACCTCAGTATTTCCAAGTTTTGTTTTTGTTTGCCCCTCAAATTCAGGATCAGGTACTTTTACTGATAGGACTACAGTTAATCCTTCTCTAATATTCTCACCTGCTAGATTTTTATCTCCATCCTTACGCTTAGATCTTTTCTTAGCAAAATTATTAAAAGTTCGTGTTAAAACTGTTTTCAGTCCCTCTATATGAGTTCCACCATCAATAGTTCTTATGTTATTTGCAAATCCTAAAATATTATCAGAATAAACATCTGAGCACCATTGAAGAGCAGCTTCAACATATACATTTTCTTTTTGAGAATCAACATATATTATTTCAGGATGCAATGATTCTTTCTCAGAATTCATATATTGCACATATTCTTTAATACCACCTTGATAAAAATATATTTCCTCCCTAAAAGTATCATCTTTTAAAAATTGTCTTTCATCACGAAAAACAATTTTTACCCCACCATTCAGATACGCCAATTCTCTTAATCTTGAGGATAAGACAGAATATTCAAACTCTGTTACGGTCGTAAAAATTAAGGGATCAGGTTTAAAGCTTATAGTTGTGCCAGTTTTTTTTCTTTGTTCACTTTGATTTTCAACCGCTAATTCACCCTTAGAAATACCTTTCTCAAACCTTTGATTAAACTGCTTACCATCACGATAAACAGTAACTTCAACCCACTCACTTAAAGCATTAACAACTGATATACCTACTCCATGTAATCCCCCAGAGACCTTATATCCGCCACTTCCAAATTTCCCTCCAGCATGAAGAACAGTTAAGACCGTCTCTAAAGCGCTTTTACCAGTTCTTGGATGTATATCAGTGGGAATGCCTCTTCCGTTATCAGAGATCAATGCAGACCCATCAGCCTTAAGAATAATTTCAATATGATCACAATGCCCTGCCAGAGCCTCATCTACAGAATTATCAACAACTTCATATACTAAATGATGCAGTCCTCTCGGGCCAGTCGAACCAATATACATCCCAGGACGCTTCCTAACAGGCTCTAAGCCCTCTAAAACTTGGATTTGCTCTGCACCATAATCGTTAGAGACTTTATTCAGCCTTGTTTCCTCACCCATTTAAACCAAAAATTAATAAATAAATCCTTTTCAAAATTTTCATTTAGTAAGGTATCGACTTAAACTTACCACTGGTACACAAGAAAGGCATTAAATATAATAAATAATTTAATTACTTATTTAATATTATTTAGAATAAATTGGTAAAAATTTTATTTATGAATTCTTCAAAACCATTAGTAATAGTTCTTATAGGACCTACTGCAAGTGGCAAAACTGAATTAGCAATTGAAATTGCAAAACATTTCAATATAAGTATTCATAATGTTGATTCAAGACAAATTTATAAAGAAATGGATATTGGAACAGCTAAGCCTACCAAAACACAACAAAAAGCAATAAAACATTATTTAATAGATCTTACTAATCCAGACCAAACAATCAATGTAAAAGAATTTCAAGAAATTGCGACAAACTCAATTAATAATCAAATATTGGAAGGAATACATCCTTTTCTTGTTGGAGGTAGTGGACTTTATATGAATTCTATTATTAATGGATTTATCACTCCAGATGTTCCTCCTAAGGAATTATTCAGAAATAAATTATCAAAATTAGGTCAAAAAGAATGTTGGGAACTACTACAAATCTGTGATCCTGTTACCGCTCAAAAAATAAATGCTGAAGATCAGATTAGAACTATAAGAGCTCTTGAGGTTTTTTATACAACTGGCAAACCCATATCTATTCAACAGTCAACCAATCCTCCACCCTGGAAAGTTTTAGAAATGGGACTTGATTGTGATGACCTTAATGAGAGAATTATCAGAAGGACAAAAATAATGTTTAAAAATGGCATTATTGACGAGACAAAAAACCTCATTAACAAATATGGGATAGATTTACCTTTACTCAAAACTATTGGTTATCAAGAGGCAATAAATGTGATTAAAAATAATCATAAAATAAATGATGCAATAGAAATAACTTCAAAAAAGACAATTAATTTTGCCAAAAGACAAAGAACTTGGTTTCGTAATAAAAATAATCCCTACTGGCTTGATAACAAAAACCCTCTAAAAGATGCAATAATTAAAATACAATCTAATATTTGCTAGATTAAGATTAAATTTAGTATTAAATTTAAATTTATTTTCGAAAAAAACTGAATGCCACCACGTCCACGCTTTGATCGCCGCGCTCCAGTTAGAGAGCTTCCAAATATTAATGAAAGGATAAATTATCCAGAACTTAGGGTAGTTGATTCAGACGGACAACAACTAGGTGTAATAGATAGATTGAAAGCCCTAGAAATTGCTTCTAAAAGAGAATTAGACTTAGTCTTAGTTAGTGAAAAGGCCAACCCCCCGGTTTGCAGAATAATGAATTATGGGAAATATAAATTTGAGCAAGAAAAAAAAGCAAAAGAAGCTAGAAAAAAATCACATCAAACAGAAATCAAAGAAGTTAAGATGAGATATAAAATTGATAAGCATGACTACGATGTCAGAATAGGTCAAGCATTAAGATTCCTTAAAGCAGGTGACAAAGTCAAATGTACTGTAATTTTTAGGGGTCGAGAAATTCAACATACCAATTTAGCCGAAACACTTCTCAAGAGAATGGCAAATGACTTGGAAGAGCAATCTGAGGTCCAACAATCTCCCAAAAGAGAGGGGAGAAATATGATTATGTTCCTAAGCCCAAGGAAAACACCATTAATTAAAAAAGAAGAAAAATAATTTTTTTTTAAATTTCATAATATTTATTTTGTTAAGTCTATGACAAATGTTAAAGTGTCACTATAAATCTTAAGATCATAAGTTTAAAATAGCGTGAGATTCCATATCCAGTCAGAAAGTGATATTTCAGCTTCAAGTCAACTTTATAATCAAATTTGCTTCGCAATAGCCTCAAGGCATTATCCCCCTGGCCATAGATTACCAAGCACAAGGCAACTGGCCATGCAGACAGGGCTACATAGAAACACAATAAGTAAAGTTTATCGACAGCTAGAAACAGATGGCGTTGTTGAAGCAATTGCTGGTTCAGGCATTTACGTAAGAGATCAAGTAAAAAAGAAAGATATAAAGGAATCAATTCAGTCTCAAAAACAAGGAGAACATCCCTCCCTTGAAGCCAAGAAAGCTATTGACAAGTTAATTAATATCGGATGCACTTTACAAGAAGCGAGAGAAATATTAATCAATGAAGTTGATTGGAGAATAAAATGCGGTGCGAGAGTATTAGTTAGCACACCTAGGGAGGACATTGGTGCTTCAATGTTAATTGCAGAAGATTTAGCTCCAAGAATCAATGTACCAGTAGAAGTTATACCTATGGAAGAGTTAGAAAAAGTTCTTTGTAATTCAAATAATGGTACACTTGTAACTAGCCGATATTTTTTACAACCATTAGAAAAACTTGCCAAGAAATATGGGATTCGAGCTATAGCAGTAGATTTAAGTGATTTTCAAAAAGAATTAAAAATATTGACAGAGTTAAAACCAGGTAGTTGTGTAGGTATTGTAAGTATTAGTCCGGGACTACTTCGAGCGGCAGAGGTAATCTTACATAGTATTAGAGGCAATGATATACTTCTTATGACAGCCAATCCCGAGAATAGCAGTAGACTTTTAGCTCTATTAAGAACTACTAATCACGTGCTGTGTGATAGCCCTAGCTTATCAGCTGTTGAAAACACTCTTACTAAAAATCGTTCTCAGTTAATGAAGATGCCACAAATACATTGTGCTGCAAACTATCTAACAAAAGAAACCATTAATCAACTAAAAAAAGAAATTGGGATATCAAATTAATTAAAATGATTAATACAATAAAGTCAGACATAGCAATAATTAAAGAAAGAGATCCTGCAGCAAGGGGTATCATTGAAATCTTTCTTTGTTACCCTGGGTTTCAAGCAATCTTCCTTCATAGATTCACTCATAAATTATGGAATCTAAAATTACCATTAATTCCAAGGGTCTTGAGTCAAATTAATAGGTCTTTAACAGGTATTGAAATTCATCCAGGAGCTAAAATAGGTAGAAAAGTTTTTATTGATCATGGAATGGGCGTTGTTATAGGGGAAACAGCTGAAATAGGAGATAATTGCTTGCTATACCAAGGAGTAACTTTAGGTGGTACTGGAAAAAATCACGGGAAAAGGCATCCAACATTAAGAGAAAATGTCGTTGTAGGAGCAGGTGCAAAAGTATTAGGTTCAATAATTGTTGGAGCAAATACAAGAATTGGGGCTGGATCCGTTGTCGTGCGTAGCGTTCAAGGGAATAGCACTGTAGTAGGAATTCCTGGAAGAGTAGTGCATCAAAGTGGGGTTAAAATTAATCCACTAGCTCATTCAGCCTTGCCAGATGCAGAAGCAAATGTCATAAGAAATCTTATGGATAGAATAGATACACTAGAAAATCAGCTAAACATACTACAAAAAGCACTCCAAAATTTAGTTAATGATGAAGTAATTGATATTTCAAAATTGGGAGATGCTCAAAATTTGAAAGATAAAGAGATTATCGAATTTTTGGGAGATGATAGAAATTAATTTTTCCTTTTGCTATCTTCCTCTTTTTCTATTTTCGGTTGAAACATAAACATTGAATAAATAACATTTCTCCTCATATTTGTCATCATTTCAAGGAACATATCATAACCCTCGTTTTTATACTCAATTAGAGGATCTTTCTGCCCATACCCTCTTAATCCTACAGATTCTCTTAAAGAATCCATAGATTGTAAATGTTCTCTCCAAAGATTATCAATTTGTTGAAGGATAAAAAACCTCTCAGCTTCTCTCATTAAACCAGGTCGATTATTTTCTATCTGAGATTCTTTTAAATCATAAGCTGCTCTTAATTGCTCTTTCAGGTAATTTTTTAATTCTTGCATTGATAATGAAAAAATATCTTTAACTTCTAAATCATTCAACAAGTAAATAAATTCTTTAACTTTAGATACCAATTGTTTTAAATCCCATTCTTCAGGAGGCAGATCTTGGTTAACATAAGCTTCAACTATTTCCTCCATAGTTATTTCTCCATATCCAATAACTTGTTTTTTCAAATCCACTCCTCTTAAAACTCTTAACCTTTCTGAATAAACAGCTTTTCTTTGATTATTCATAACTTCATCATATTCAAAAACTTGTTTTCTAATATCGTAATAATAAGTTTCAACTTTTTTCTGGGCACTCTCCAAAGACCTTGTAAGCATGCCAGATTCAATCGGCATGTCTTCATCAACTCTGAATGCATTCATCAAGTTAGCGACTCTATCACCTCCAAAGATTCTTAATAAATTATCTTCTAAAGACAAGAAAAATCTTGTACTTCCTAAATCACCTTGTCTGCCAGCTCTTCCTCTTAGTTGATTATCTACCCTCCTAGACTCATGTCTCTCAGTACCAATTACGTGTAAGCCACCAGCCTCTCTAACATTTTCTTCTTCTGTTTTAAGGACAGTTTCATATTCATCTTTAATTGATGCTAGCACTTCTCTTAGTGACTTTATAAAAGAATCTTTTGTGGGTGCTTTTTCTGCAGCAGTAGCTATTCTATCCTCTAATTCAATTAAAGAGAGTTTGCGCTCTCCCCATTCATCCACAAGTTTTTTTGACAAGGAATTGAGTTCTTTTTCTATATTTTCACCAAGCTTGCAAGGGAAAAGACTTTTGTCATTATTTGATGCATTATAATTAGATTTTTTTAATTTAATTTTTGATGATGAGAAACCACTTTTAGACTTCAAATCTCTCTGTTTTGGGATTGGTGGTTTATGTTCGTTGTCTGGTTTTACTAAAAGAGGTAATAAAGTTTCTTTCAACTTCAGTCTCGCCATATAATCACTATTACCACCTAATATAATATCTGTACCTCTTCCAGCCATATTTGTGGCTATTGTAACTGCTCCTGATCTTCCTGCCTGAGCGACTATTTCTGCTTCTCTCTCTACATTTTCTGGTTTAGCATTTAGTAAATTATGGGGTATTTGTTGCTCATGTAATAAGGAGCTAAGAAGTTCACTCTTTTCAACACTTGTCGTTCCAACTAATACTGGTCTACCTTGTTTATGTATATCAGCTGTTTCATTCGCTACTGCTTTCCATTTTCCAATTTCTGTTTTAAAGACCTGATCTGGCCAATCCTGTCTTTGTCTTGACATATTTGTGGGAACAACTGTTGATTGTAATTTATATGTTTTCTCAAATTCAACTTCTTCTGTTTTTGCAGTTCCTGTCATTCCTGCAAGACCTGGATAAAGTAAAAAAAAGTTTTGATAAGTAATCGATGCAAGTGTTTGAGTTTCAGGTTGAATTTTTAAACCTTCTTTAGCTTCTATAGCCTGGTGCTGTCCATCACTCCATCTTCTACCAGGCATTACCCTACCAGTAAATTCATCAACTATGACTGCCTCGCCATTTCTTAAAATATAATTTACATCTTTAACAAATAATTCTTTTGCTTTTAAAGCATTTGTAATGTAATGAGCCCAAGGATCCTGTGGATCATATAAATCATTTACCTTGAGAGATTCTTCACATTTTGCAAAGCCTTGATCAGTCAATATACAACTTCTTTGTTTTTCATCTACTTCATAATCACCTTCTGGATCAATTCCATCCTTACTCATCTCTTTTGCTCGCTGTAATTTCAGTGTTATTTCAGCTGCTTTTTGATATTTCTCTTGTGGACGCTCAATTTGACCAGAAATTATCAAAGGAGTTCTAGCTTCATCAATTAATATTGAATCAACTTCATCAATCACACAATAGTTAAATTCTCTTAAAACAACTTCTTCAATATCAGTTGCCATATTATCTCTTAAATAATCAAAACCTAATTCAGAATTTGTAGCGTAGGTAATATCACATGCATAGTTTTTCTTCCTTTGTGCGGGGCTCATATCTTGCTGAATTAAACCAACACTCAAACCTAAAAATTTATGAACTTGCCCCATCCACTCGGCATCTCTTCTTGCGAGATAATCATTAACAGTAACGACATGCACTCCTTTGCCAGAAAGCGCATTTAAATAACAAGGCAATGTAGCAACAAGAGTTTTACCCTCACCAGTTTTCATCTCAGCAATTTGACATTCATGCAAAACCATTCCTCCAATTAGTTGAACGTCAAAATGTCTCATTCCTAAAACTCGCTTACTTGCCTCTCTCACAATTGCGAAAGCTTTTGGAAGGACATCATTAATTAAATCTTTTTGTTTTATTAAGTTGGTTTCTTCTGTAATAACAGATCTAAGGTTACTAGTCTCATTACGTAATTGTTCATCAGTTAAATTAATTATTTCAGCCTCTAGCAGATTTATCTCTTCAACTAATGGTTGATATCGCTTTAATTTTCGAGTATTTGGATCTCCCAACAATAGCTTAAGCATAATTTTTCTTGACGGAAAACATGATTTACTCAATATTATAAATGCAATTTAGTCAGAACCAGTAAGAACAAGAAAAGTTTTTCGACAAATAATCCAAAATATCTTAAATTATTATTTGAATTTTAAGAATTAAATATTGAATAAAAATTTTCTTTTGAATAGAGAAATAATTCTAACAAAGCATTTCAAAGGGGCTCCTGGCTTACGATTTTTTGGAATAGGCCCTAACTTTTTACCATGCAATGGATTATGTAAATTAAAAGTTTTATTAGATCAAAATACTAGTTGGGCTAAAAATAGAAAAATAAAAGACTTAAAAAATTGTCTCGCTAATAGTGATGTAATAGTAAGTCTCTGGTCAAATAATAAAATTCTTGGCTTTGGGAGAGCATTAAGTGATGGAGTCTACAGAAGTGTTCTTTGGGATATTGTGATTGATCATAATCATCAAGGGAAAGGTTATGGCAAGTTAATTGTTAATTCACTATTAGAGTCAAAAAGGATAAAAGAATCTGACAAAATTTATTTGATGACAACAAATCAAAAAGATTTTTATTATCAACTTGGATTCAACGAAGTTTTCTCCCAAAATCTATTAATAAAAAAAACTGATAATTAATCGTGAAATAAAAAATATTTAGAACAAATATAATTATTCACTGCTGCGACAAATACTCCGCATATCCATGCAATTCTGTGATTATGAGTTAAATTATCAACAATATTTATAATTAAAGTCATCTCAATACCTCCCATCCCATAAATTAATATAAAAAGGAATATCGTATAACTGAGATTTTTGTATCTAGACTTAGAAAATGTCCAATTATATGAAAAATAGAAAGTAGTAAAAAACCCAACGCAATAGCCAAGAAAGCTTGCCAGATTTATTATTAGTGTTAAATGATAAACGATAGAATAAATACAAAAATTTAAAAAAGTCGATCCGAGTCCAACAAGACCAAATTTCAATATTTGAATTTTATTTTTTTTGAGAAACCTTATCAAATTCTAAAATAAATTAACTTACAAACATGCTATACAGCCATCTAATAAAATTACCTAAGACTGGAACTGGCGTAAAAGTTGGTCCACAAAAATCAAAATAATCTCTATGTTCTTTGATTTTCCCACTTTCACCGAAAGTTAATCTCGTGGTTCCTGGGTATATAAATTCTTTATTAAGTATTTTTAAACCCATTGTCCACTCAACAAAACCAATATTTTGATTAATTGCAACTGCATGAGTTTCTAGATATATATCTTTGCATCGCTTAATAAGATTTTCTTGAGCCTCTATATATGCATCTAATCCATGTTTTTCTTGTGTGGGATCGATAAACAGAACATCATCTTCATAGTAAGAAGCCCATACATCTTTTGATGGCGCTTCCCCTCCATAGGGTTTAGTAAATAATTTTTGTAATGCTCCTTCAGTAATATTTCCATCCATAACTTTAGAAAAATAAATTTAAGAATCACCTCTTTAAAGTTAACACTTCTCTAATATTTAAAGTATTAAAAGTGACTTCTTATTTTGTTTTTTAATAAAACAACTAGTAATTTTTTGATTTATTTTTCTAACACTGAGCTATCATGTTTTTCAATAAATTAAAAGGATGAAAATAGATTAAAAATTAATTAAAAAAACAAGAATATCTCCAAACCTCTTACCAAAGTTGATTAATAAAAATCGATTGCGATTACATGTATAAAAAATCTTGAATTAATCCCACTTAATTTTCTCAAATAAACTTTCTACAAAAGGATGCTCTTTGTAATTCCAATATATATCTTTTTCAAATTAATATGATTTTGGGTTCTGAAACAAAGCTAAAGATGTAGAAATAAACTTTTCCCACAAGTGTTTAACCATCTCTCAAGAACTAACATAAAATTTGTTAATCTATTCCGCGTAGGCCAGAGGTAATTTTCGAAAAAAAACAATAATAATCTAAAACATCAGAATTTAGATAAATTTTCTTAAGTCTTTCACCATAAATCTGTGTTAATGCTTGCAATTTAAACAAGTACTATTTGTTCATAATCTATATTATGCACTTAAAGCTTTATTTAAAAATATCTCTAATCAAAAAATCTATTTTTTATAAAGAGTTAGGGAAGCGGATGAAGAGATTCGAACTCTCGACATTCTCCTTGGCAAGGAGATGCTCTACCACTGAGCTACATCCGCATATTAATTATCTTATCTTACTAAAGTTAAAAATTAAAAAAAATTACAAATCTATTTTAAGGTTTTTATTAAAGATCCCATCTCAATGGCCTGAAGTGCATAATTCCAGCCTAAATTATTTTTTATTCCTGCTCGCTCTAATGCCTGTTGCATAGTATCAGTTGTTAAGACACCAAAAATAATTGGAACATTATTCTCATGTGCAATTTTCGCTATACCTTTACTAGCTTCATTAACAACAACATCATAATGGGATGTTTCACCTTTTATTACTGCTCCAAGTGAAATAATGACATCATAGTCTGATTTCTGAATAAGAGTTTTTGCAGCTATGGGTAATTCAAATGATCCTGGTACCCAAACCAAGTCTAAACTATCACTATCTTCTGAGATGTCCAGACCATGTCTTTTAAGACAATCAAGACATCCAGTTAGAATTTTATTAGTAATTAGATCATTAAATCTTGCAATTACTATGCCAACTTTTAAAGATGAAGCATTAGTAAAAGAACCTTCATAAATTGTCATTTAAATTTTGCGTATATAATCTAGATTCTCACGTAAAGTGTTTTATATCAAACTAAAGAAGAAACAATTCCTGTTACGAATACTAAAACCACCCAAACAGCTGCAATTGAATAAATTTTTCGTCTATTTTCTTTTTGACCTTCTTCTGTTGAAGGTTGAGTTACATACAAAACAGGAACTCCAATTACTGCAATTAAAGAGGAGAAAAGGAGAGCATTTACAAAAAAGAAATTTACAGCCTGCATGATTTAATTATTAATGTTATATGGCTATTATATTCTCATAAAAAAGTATTTTTTGGAAAAAATTTACATAGTCTTAGTGAGTTGTAAAATGCAAAATTAAAAAATGTCTCTAATATCTATTTAGTATTTAAAAAAAGATGAGTGAAGATAATTTAATTCAAAGAAGCTTATTCGGCGACGAAACGAAGACAGTAACTGCACAGTGTAATATTTCTGAGTGTGAAAATTTAACAAATGAAGCTCTAGCTAATAATGGAAAAATTAGGCCAAGAGTTAGACAAAATTCTAAAATTAGCAATTGTAACAAAAATATCTTTTCGAAGATAAGTACTGAAGATTTAGTAAGTGATACTTCAAATAGTTTTAAAACCGTCGACAAAAAAAATTTAGCACCAGTACTCAAGCATTATGTATCACTAAAGGAAGAGAATGAAAATCATTTATTGTTATATAGGCTAGGAGATTTCTATGAGTGTTTTTTTGAAGATGCTGTTTTAATTTCAGAGACACTTGAAATAACTCTTACAAGTAAAGATGGAGGTAAAGCTATTGGTAGGGTTCCAATGGCAGGCATACCTCATCATGCTTTAGAAAGATATAGTTCGGAATTAATCAAAAAAAATCACTCAATTGTAATTTGTGATCAAATAGAAAAAAGTTTAGGGAAGAATGGCGCACCCATCAAAAGAGCCATTACTAGAATTATTACTCCTGGCACGGTAATTGAAGAGGGGATGTTAGTCGCAAAAAAAAATAATTGGATAACAGCTATTTATATTGAAGAAGCAAAATCAATTGAAGAATCATGTTGGGGGATTTCTAGAGCAGATGTCAGTACTGGTGAGCTAATTTCTCTCGAAGGTAATTCTTTAAATAAGCTTTGTGATGAAATAACAAAACTAGATGCGTCAGAAATTATCTTAGGTAGTGAGGAAGAAAAGAATCTTATTGCAATTCAAGGTAAATTATTAAAATTTACTATTACTCAAAAAACCGATTTCAGTCTTAATGAAGCTTCAAAAGCGATAAAAACATATTTTAAAGTTAATACCTTAGAAGGATTAGGATTAAAACATTTAAATAACGCTACAAAATCTTTAGGTGGTTTATTAACTTACCTTTTGACAGTAAATCCATCAGAATACGAACATGAGTCTTCAGTTAAGCTTTCACTAGATTTTCCTCAGATACACTTTCCCAAGGATCATCTAATCATTGATTATCAAACAAAAAAAAATCTCGAGATCATAAATACTCAAAGAGAAAATCAATATGTTGGTTCATTACTTTGGAGCATTGACAGAACCTATACATGCATGGGTGCAAGATGTTTAAGAAGTTGGATAGATTTCCCTTTAATCAGTATTCAAGAAATCTCAAAGAGACAGAATATTATACGAAATTTTATAGAATCAAAGAAAATCCGAAGCGATGCGCAGAATCTTCTTAGAGCGATGGGGGACCTTGAAAGGCTTGCAGGCAGAGTATGGGCAGGCCAAGCAAGCGCAAGAGATCTCATAGCTATAGCTGAGGGATTAAAAAGATTACCAAGGCTAAAATCAACCATAGAATCTTTTAAGTATGAATTACCAGATTGGGTAGAACAATTAAGAAAACCTAATATTGAAATTGTTAAGTTAGCAGATAAGATTTCTAATACTCTTGTTAATTATCCCCCATTAAATATTAGTGAAGGAGGCATAATTCATGATGGGGTTGATAATATACTTGACGGCTTGAGAAATGTTATTGATGATTATAGTAACTGGCTAGACAATGAAGAAATAAAAGAAAGAAAGTTAAGTAAAATTGCAAATTTAAAAATTCAATTTCACAGGAACTTTGGTTACTATATTTCTATCAATAAATCAAAAGTTAATCTTGCTCCAAATCATTGGATTAAAAGACAAACACTTACAAATGAAGAAAGATATGTGACTACAGCAATAAAATCGCAAGAAAGTAAAATTTTTGAAGTCAAAAACCGAGCAGCTTCAAAAGAATATGAGATTTTTTGTGAATTAAGAATATTAGTAGCAGAAAAGACTAAGGAAATAAGATCAATAGCAAAATCAATTGCAAGCTTAGATGCATTATTGGGCTTATCATTGGCAGCAATCGAAAATAATTTTGTTCAACCCAAAATGATTCCGATAGAAAATATAGATTCAAACTTAACTCAAGTTCAAGATGGAAGAAACCCAATAGTTGAGCAATTATTGGATAAAAATAAATTTATTCCGAATGATATTGTCTTTAATGATAATCAGAGTTTAATTATACTAACTGGTCCAAATGCTAGTGGCAAAAGCTGCTTTATTAGACAAATTGGTCTGATCCAAATTTTAGCTCAAATAGGAAGTTTTGTTCCTGCAAGTAATGCAATTATAAAAGTTGTAGATAGAATATTTACGAGAGTTGGAGCTGTTGATGATCAATCAACAGGACAATCAACATTCATGGTAGAGATGGCTGAAACGGCTTCAATCTTAAATCAAGCCACCAAAAATTCATTAGTATTACTAGATGAGATAGGGAGAGGGACTTCAACTTTTGATGGCTTATCAATAGCGTGGTCTGTAAGTGAATATATTGCTTCAGAAATTATATGCAAATGTATTTTTGCTACACATTATCATGAATTAAATTACTTGAAGAATACACAAAAAAATGTTGAAAATTTTCAGGTAATCGTAAAAAATCTCAAGAATCAACTTGATTTTTGTCATAGGATCAAAAAAGGTGGATCGAACAAAAGCTATGGGATTGAAGCGGCCAGATTAGCAGGTGTTCCCCATAAAGTCATCAAAAAGGCTAACTTAATCTTGAATCACTTAGAAGCAAGTAATAAATTCAAAGATGAAATAAATATTGAATCAATTAACGATAAAGCGGCTTAGAACTTTATTAGATTGTTTCTCTTAAAAGTGCATTAATTGTTGCGCCCGCCATTGCTGCGCCACCTCTTGTTGATCCCATAACGATAAATGGAAAATCAGATTCTAAAAGTCTTTTTTTACTTTTCTCAACACCAATAAAACCTACTGGCATACCAATAATTAAAGTTGGTTTATTATCACTACCTTCCAAAATATCTAATAATCTTTCTAAAGCTGTTGGGGAACTTCCAAAAACCACAATAGGTGATACGTTGCCATGATATTTCTTTGAGAGGTCTAACCAAGCTTTCTCTATCCCATAAGCAGTTTTAGTAGAAGTAATTTCTAAATTATCCACTACCCAATTTTTAGCTGAAAAGACTTTATTAGCACGACATTTATTTGCCATCGTTTTAATAGCAGCAGCAGCCATATCGGTATCTGTTAATATTGGAGCTCCTAATTTTAAAGATTCTATAGTTCTTTCACATACACTTTTGCTGAATTTCAAAAGACCTTGAATCTGGAAATCACCAGAAGTATGAATTAGTCTTTCTAAAACCTTTGATTCTATGCAATTAAAATTATTATCAGTTAATTTAGATTTAATAAACTTAATACTCTCCAAGAAAATAGGATGATCATTAATCATTCACATAAAATTACAATATTAAGGGAAATTATATGCCAATACAAATTATATGGGGTAACGACACAAAATCCTGTGAAAATGAAATAGAAAAAATTATTAAGTCAAATATTTCAAAAGAATGGGAAGCTTTTAATCTAAGTAAATTTGACGGTAATGATGAAAATCAGGTTTTTAATGCCTTGGAAGAGGTGCAAAATGCTCCTTTTGGAGATGGATCAAGAATTATATTATTAAAAAATAATCCAATATTTAGTATCAAAAATGAAAAATTTGCGACTAAATTTGAGTCCTCTTCACTTAATATTCATGAATCTACAATTTTAATATTATTTTGCAGAAATAAACCTGATGCAAGAATCAATACAACCAAATTTTTGAAGAAACTTATTAAATCTAAAAAAGCATTTGAATCATCCTATATTCTCCCTGACATTTGGGATTATGAAAGTCAACTTAAATATGTTAAAGAATTCTCAAGAGCTTATAGTATCAAGATAGATGAAAATGCAACAAAAGCTTTAATCGAAACTATCGGAACTGAGAGCACTAATTTAGATAATGAATTAAGAAAAGCTTGCCTTTACTTATCAGCAAAAAAGCTAAATTTACTTACAGTTAAAGATATTGAATTATTATTTTTTGAGCAACAATCAAATATTTTCAAAATCATAGATTCTCTTATTGAAAAAAAAATTTCCCAAAGTCTAACTGATATTAAT
>CACNWH010000021.1 GCA_902624105.1 uncultured Prochlorococcus sp.
AATTATCTAATGTTGATTTATCTTGGAAAGATGTTGATATTTTTTTAGGGGATGAAAGATGTGTTGATCCTCTATCGGATTTAAGTAATACAAATATGCTAAAAAATTCTCTTCTTAAAAATTATGCTTCAAAAGCATTTTTTTTGTGAAATTTTTAAGAGTAAAGATTTAAATGATGATTTAGCAAAGCAACAATATCTAAAGATACTTAAAGAAAAAGTTGTTGGTAATCCTCCTATATTTGATTTGACCATACTTGGGCTTGGTGATGATGGCCACACTGCCTCTTTATTCCCTTATAAAGATATTAATAAAAATGATTTGATAATAACTAGTTTTGGTAAAGATTTAAAAAGGATATCACTTACACCCAAAATAATTTCTGCTTCTTCTGAAATAGCTTTTTTAGTTACTGGAGCATCAAAAAATTTAGCTCTTAAAAGGTTAATTGATAAAAATGAATCACCGAGAAGAACGCCAGCAAAATTAATAAACCCTGATTCAGAAATCCTTATTTTTTGTGATTCAGATGCTTCAAATGAATTACCTATTTAGTTATTATTTTTATAGTTAATTTTAAATAAATATGTCAAAGAAAAAAGTCTTATTTGAAAAAAATGGTTTTCATGAATGGAAATCATTAAATGACACAATTATGGGAGGTAAAAGTGTTGCCATTTGTGAGAATACAAATTCTGGACTAATTTTTAAAGGTAACATAGTTGAAAAAGGAGGTGGATTCGTAAGTTGTCGCTCATCTACATATAAGCCACCTTTAGATTTATCTGAATTTGATACTTTTGAGATCAATATATCTGGAGAAGGAAGAAAATTTAAATTCGCAATAGCCTGCCAAGATGATGTTTTTGGATTGACTGAATTTATCCCTGGAGGTTTAAGGTGGATAAAAACCTTCCCTACAAATAAATTTGGTAATACTACTGTAAATATTTCATTTAACGACTTAACCCCCTCAATTAGAGCTAATAAAGTAAGTTTCCCATTCAAATTTAAACCTTCAAAAATAAAGCGTCTACAGTTGTTGCATTCTAAATTTGGAGATGAAGGACAATTAAATGATAATTTTAAACCTGGTAACATAAAAATTTTATTAAAATCTATAAGTGTTTTTTAAAAATTCATCAGATAATTTAGAAATTATTGTTGCAAAGTCAGCGAACATTATAAATAAACCCTATATTCATTCTGTTGTAAGAATTTCAAGTGATTGTGATATATCAAAAGAAGATGATTTAGATATAACTTTAAATGTTTTATGTAGAGATTCTGAAGGTAATAGAATAGAGAGAGATGACTTGGAAATAGAAATATTTAATTCTAAATATGAATTAGTTTTATTAGTCTCAAAATTAAATTATCCAGATGAACCGATTTTATGGAGTGGTAATAAAAATTTGTGGATGGATAGTAAATCTGGGAAAAAATGCGCACCACCAAATTATAATTTCAGGATAGAAAATTTAGCGACAAGAATAAAAAAATTTATAAATTAAAAAATTTTATTTTTCTAAATCAGTTACGGCACCCAAGCTTGAGGTGCTCACAATTCTTGAGTATTTAGCAAGCACACCCTTTTTATGTTTGGGAAGAGGTCTTTTCCAGCTTTTTCTTCTAATTTCTAATTCTTGCTCAGTTAATGACACCTCTATGATTTGATTTAATGCATCGACAGTTATAATATCACCTTCTTTAATTAATGCTATATTCCCTCCGACTGCAGCCTCTGGTGCAATATGGCCAACTACTAAACCATATGTTCCACCACTAAATCTACCATCTGTGATTAAAGCAACCTTTTCTCCTAATCCTTGGCCAACAATGGCTGATGTTGGAGCTAACATTTCTCTCATCCCAGGACCACCTACTGGTCCTTCATTTCTAATAACAACTACATCTCCAGCTTTGATTTTATTTTTAAGTATGGATTCTAAACAGGATTCTTCACTTTCAAAAATTCTTGCAGGACCTGATAAAACAGGATTCTTCACGCCACTTATTTTTGCAACACTTCCCTCTATAGCTAGATTACCTTTTAGTATTGCCAAATGACCTTTTTTATAGAGAGGATTATCCATAGTCCTAATAACTTTTTGATTATTAGGGGGATTATCAGGTATATCCTTTAATAATTCTGTAATAGTTTTGCCTTCAATATTTTTACACTCACCATGAATTAATCCTGCATTAAGAAGAATCTTCATTACTTGAGGAATACCTCCGGCATTGTGAAGATCAACGGTAACATATTTACCACTTGGTTTTAAATCACAAATCACTGGTACTTTTTGCCTGATCTTCTCAAAATCATCAATATTTAATTCAACTCCTGCAGTCTTCGCTATCGCGAGCAAATGAAGGACAGCATTCGTTGATCCTCCAACTGCCATGATAACTGAAATGGCATTCTCAAATGCCTTTCTTGTCATTAAATCTAGTGGCCTAATATCTTTTTCAATTGCTTTTACTAAAGTTCTAGCACTTTTTTCTGAACTAAGTTCTTTTTCAAAATCCTCGGCAGCCATCGTAGAGCTGTGGGGGAGACTTAATCCTAAAACTTCTATGACAGCAGACATTGTATTAGCTGTAAACATTCCACCGCAACTTCCTGCCCCTGGGATACAATTTTTTTCAACATCATTTAACCTTTTTTTACTGATTTTTCCTGATGTTAATTGTCCTACAGCTTCAAAAGCACTTACCACTGTTAAATCTTCCCCGTCTAATTTCCCTGGTTTAATAGTGCCTCCATATATAAAAATTGAGGGTATATTCATTCTTGCGATGGCAAGCATGGCACCAGGCATATTTTTATCGCACCCCCCAATAGCACAAACCCCATCCATACTTTGTGCATTGCAAGCAGTCTCAATAGAATCAGCAATTACTTCTCGAGAAACTAAAGAGTAATGCATACCTTTTGTTCCCATTGAGATTCCGTCACTTACCGTTATCGTTCCAAACATTTGAGGCATGGCTCCTGATGCTCTTATGGCATCTTCAGCTCTTTTTGATAATTTATTTAAACCTATATTGCATGGTGTTATGGTGCTATATCCATTTGCTACCCCAATTATTGGCTTAATAAAGTCTTCATCTCTAAATCCTACGGCTCTTAACATTGATCTATTAGGAGATCTTTGAATGCCTTGAGTAATTGCAGATGATCTTAATTTACTCATTATTTTTGATAACCTTTTATATTATTGACCTAACTCCTCTAATTGTCTTCTTACATCAGCAATTGCAGAATTTAACTGTTCAACTTTTTCTTCTAGTTTTTCACCTTGAACATTATTAATTTTTTTATTTGAATCAATTGCCTCTGATCCGTCTTGAATTCTTGAGGAATACATCATCGCTCTTTGCTTTTTGGTTTCTTTTCTTTTATCCGCTTCTGAAATTAGCCACCATGCTAATCCAGCGGCTCCTATGAAGGCACCACTAATTAGAGATAAAAGGTTATTTGAGGAAGAATCTCTGTATTCAGTCATTTATATAAATATCCTATATATATATTAGTTCTTTTCTTGAAACTTAGTGCTCAAACGCAACATTGGATCACCAATGCCTGGATTTAAATAACTTGACTGATCATTTTCAATATCAATACAAGAAGTATATATTTTTTGTTCAGGAAAAAATTTTGCTATTTCATTTAAACCCTGTTTACTACATAAACAGCTAATCATTAAAATTCGATTAGAGCTGACTCCTAAGTTATTTAATCCTTTTAGTAAATCTAGAGAATTATTATCTTTTTTAATTTGACTTGTATAAAGAAGAATTCCTTCATTATTTTCTATCACTTTTGGCAATTCTCCTAATGAAAGAATTGAGTTGGGGATTATTTCTTTTGCTCCAGACCAAAGGGTAAGACCTTCTGGGATTTGAGCTATCACTCTTATTGGATAATTTGAATTTATAAAAAAAGATTCTTTGGGTCCGCAAAATGTTTCAATTATGTCCTGTTTATAAGGTAACCAATCTCTTAAGGCCTCATAAGTTAACCATTTCCCAATCTGTTCATAACCTGTTGAGTAAAGGATATCTGGTGTGTTTTTATCTCTTAAAATTGAAAGCCAATGTTTTAATAAAGGATGTGGAGGTACTATTACCTTTAATGACATAGCCATATATTTTCCTCTAAAGTAGTAGTGTAGTAAAACTATAACTTAGTAATTAAATTACATTTTTCTGATGATTAAATCAATTCGTTTTTCATTAATCAAAAATACATTAATTTATTTAATGATATTTGGTATATTATTTTTCAATTTTGTTAACACGGCCTGGGCTAAGAGACCACCTGAGATAAGAAATCAACAAGATCTTGATCTTGAACAAGATATGCATGGTCAAGATTTAAGCGGAAATGAATTTGTAAAATTTGATTTAAATGGTTTTAACTTTAGTGAGAGTAATCTTCAAGGTGCGGTTTTTAACAATAGTAAGCTTAATAATGCAACATTAAGTGGTGCAGATTTAACTGATGCTCTTGCGTATGCTACTGACTTCACAAATGCCGATCTTTCAGATGTTAATTTTACAAATGCACTATTAATGGAGAGTAACTTTGAGGGCGCAAAGATAGATGGAGCCGATTTTACGGACGCTGTACTTAGTAGGATTCAGCAAAAAGAATTATGTAAAAAGGCAAATGGAACAAATAGTGCTACAGGTGAAAGTACAGAATATAGCTTAGGTTGTTAAATATTTAGATGTCATCTCGAATACCTGTAATAGTAGTATCTGGATTCTTAGGCTCTGGTAAAACTACATTTTTAAAATATTTAATAGAAAATACTAATAAAAAATTTGGTTTACTTATTAACGAATTTGGAGATATTGGTATAGATGGCGAACTTTTAAAAAGCTGTAGTAGTTGTAATGATGATTCTTCAGAATCAATTATTGAATTAAACAATGGATGTTTATGTTGCACAGTTCAAGATGATTTTATCCCCTCTATACAAACCTTATTGAAAAAAAATATAGATCTTGATGCCATAATTATTGAGACAAGCGGCCTTGCTCTCCCTGCTCCACTACTGAAAGCTTTAAGTTGGCCTGAAATAAGAACGTCAATTTATTTAGATTTTGTTATTACTACTGTAAATGGAGAATCAATGATTAATGGATCACCAATTAATGATTTATGTTCAATTAATACTCAATATAAAGATGTAAAAAAGATCGATCATTTTTCCTCAATAGAAGAATTATTTAAAGAGCAACTAGAAGTTTCTGATATTGTTCTAATTTCTAGATCTGATCTTATTTCTGAAAAAGAATTTAATCTTATAAAAGAAGATGTACAAAGAAAAGTAAAACCCAATGTTCCTATTATTAAATCCTTTAATGGTGAAGCAAATTTAGGATTTGTCTTTGATTCAAGTATTAAAAGGACTAACTATACAGAAGTTTTAACTGATGAACATGATCATTCCCATGCCAATATTTATTCAGATTTTATAAAAAATGATTTTTTCCTAGAAAAAAATCAATTTGAATATGAAATGAGTAATATTTTAGAGAAAGTTAATATACTAAGAATTAAAGGAAGAGTTTGGATTCCTCAAAAGGATTTGCCTCTTCAAGTACAGATTGTTGGTAGAAAGATTAATACTTGGTACGAAAAGGTTGATTTAAAATCCTTATCACCACCTGAGAATGGTGGAATGGAATTAATTATGATTGGCTTTGAAAAAGAAAACTTTATTTTTATAAAGAATAAAATTAAAGAGAAATTTAAGATTTTGAGTGATCCAAAATGAGAAAAAAATTTTATAGTACTTTATCGAAATAGATCAAAATTTCAACACATTTAATGAAAGATTCAGAAGTCTTGCCTGTGTCACGAGTTTTCTCCGATCTCATTAATCAAACTAGGATTTCTTGTGAAAAATGTGGGGGCAGCGGTAATGTTAAGACTCCAGAAAATTCACGTAGAACATGTTTATCATGTTTTGGAAAAGGATATAAATATAAAAATGATTTTTAAAAAAAAAATAAATATTTGTTTATTAATTAAATGTTCCTTTTTCTCTATTGTGAATTAATCTTCAATAAGAACTAATTTTTTAAATTGAATCAATTTGAAGCAAAAGTTTCAATAAGGCTGAGACCCTCTGTTCTTGACCCGGCAGGTGAAGCAATCAAATCAGCAGCAAGCAAACTAGGAGTAGAGGGAATTAATTCTTTGAGAATTGGAAAATTGATAGAAGTCAATTTAGAAGCTAAAGAAGAAAAAGAAGCTAAAGAAAAAATTGAATTATTATGCGATAGATTATTTGCAAATAAGGTAATTGAAGATTTTGATTACGATTTAAAAGATGTAAATGAGTGATTTTATTGTTGGTATAGTCGTTTTCCCTGGCTCTAATTGCGATCGTGATATGGTTTGGGCATTAGAGGGTTGTCTTGGGATCAAAACTAAATTCATTTGGCATGAATCATCTGATATAACAGGAGTTGATTCAATTGTATTGCCAGGAGGCTTTAGCTTCGGAGATTATCTGAGGTGTGGTGCTGTTGCAAGATTCTCTCCTTTAATAAATTCTTTAAATGACTTTGTGAAAACAGGTAGAAGGGTGATAGGAATTTGTAATGGATTTCAAATTTTAACTGAATCTGGATTTTTACCAGGTGTATTAACTACTAATAAGAATTTAGACTTTATTTGCAATGATACTGAATTGGAAATTATTACTTCTAAAGGTAATTGGTTTAATAGCTCCAATAATAAACTAAAGTTACCAATAGCTCACGGCGAGGGTAGATATTTTTGCGATGAAGATACTTTTAAAGAATTATCAGATAATGATTTAATAGCACTTCGTTATCTAAATAATCCAAATGGTTCCTCTTATGATATTGCAGGAGTTATAAATAAGAAAGGCAATGTTCTTGGTTTAATGCCACATCCAGAACGAGCATGTGATAGTAGTCTTGGTGGAAATGATGGGTTATTTACTTTGAAATCATTACTAGAGTTTTCATAAAAAAATCGCCTGTCAAAAGGCGATTTTTTTAATAGAAAATTAAAATCTTAATTATTAGTATTTGTATCCAGCTACAAATAACTGTTCATCTGATGAAGGTTGTGAGCCTGGGATATATGCTCCCTTTGAAGCTTCTGAATTAGCTTGAGCACGGGCAATTAAAGCTTTCTGACCAGCCTCGGTGTCAGATCCCTTCCAAGCTTTTAGACATGAATGTTGAAGTGCTCTTCCATATGAGAATGACACATTCCACATAGCCTTTCGGTAAAGGTTATTCATGTTATTTAGATAAACAGAGGCAGCTTCTTCACTTAATCCACCAGATAAGAAGACTATACCTGGAACAGAGGCAGGAACACATCTTTCCATTGTTCTAATGGTAAGTTCAGCAACTTTTTGTGGGTCTGCTTTTTCTGAACAATCTGCTCCATTTACAGTCATAGATGGTTTTAATAATGTACCCTCTAATAAAACCCCATTTGTTTGACAAGCTTTATAGACCTGTTTAATGACTTCTTCTTGAACTTCAGCGGTTTTTTCAATTGTATGATCACCATCCATTAGAATTTCAGGCTCAATAATAGGTACTAATCCAGCCTCTTGAACAGATCTTGCGTATCGCGCAAGACCCCATGCATTTTCTTGTATTGATAAGTTTGAAGGACAACCATCAGCAGTTATTTGTAAAACTGCTCTCCACTTAGCAAATCTTGCACCTTGTTCATAATATTTTGCTGCTCTTTCAACTAATCCATCAAGACCTGAACAAAAAGTTTCAACATCTTTTCCACCTGGAAGAGGATTTAAACCTTTGTCAACCTTAATACCAGGAATAATTCCAAGGTCATTTAATTTCTTGACCATTGGTTCACCATCTGGATGATTTTGGAAGAGTGTTTCTTCAAATAAAATCGCTCCACTGATATATTTTCCTAAATCCTTTGTGGTAAAGAGCATTCCTCTATAAGCTTTTCTATTCTCTTCAGTATTTTCAACGCCTATACCAGCAAGTCTTTTACCAACAGTCTTTGTTGATTCATCAACAGCTAAAATACCTTTTCCCTTTGAGGCGAGTAACTGTGCGTTCTCTTTAAGTTCTTTTGCGTAATAATTTAATGCCATGCGATGAATAAAACGAATAATTGATTTTTTCAGAATATGGCGAATTATAAAAATAAATATAATACTTAGTCAAGTATAATTTTTTACATTAGAAAATTCCTTTACTTATTTTCACCTTAAAACCTGAGGACGCGGACTGCTTAATTCCTTCGGAAACTTTTTGACTTATCAGTCCCTCACTTAATCCTGGAACTACAGGTCTTCCTCTGATAATACTTTCCGCCCAAAGGGAGTGAATGCCTTTAACTGGAGCAATTCTTCCATCAGCCCAGGTCTTCTTAAAGATAAATTCATCTTTTGGAATAATATTATTCAACTTATTTTCTTTATCTGAATAATGTAAACTGAAACCATGAACATAATCTTTTTGATTATCACTTTTGAGAAAAAGGGAACCATCACTGCCATAAATTTCTAAATTAAATCCGCTCCCGTTTCTAGAAACTGATGACAATGAAAGCTGGCATGGCAATAATTCCCCGAGATAATTTTCAATCTCCATATTCGCTAAACAGATATCTTCACTGGTGACATCTAACATTTTATTTGATTTTGGTCTTTTAGTTATTGAGGTTGAAATTTGAGCAGATACATTAATTGGATCTCCAAAAAACCAATGCAAAATATCAAAGGCATGAGTTCCCAATGCACCAATTACACCGCCACCTTTCTCAGATAATGAATACCAATTCCATTCTCTTTCTGGATTTGAGCGACTACTCATAATCCAATCTAATTTAATTAAAAAAATATTTCCAAGTTTATTTTGATCAATAATTTCCTTTGCTTGAAGAAAATGAGGTACCACACGATATTCAAAATCTACACAAACACTTAAATTATCTCTCAATGCAATCCTTTGAAGAATTTCAATCTCTTCACTTGTTATTGCGACTGGTTTTTCTAGAAGTAAATGTTTTTTATATTTAAGAGCTTCTTTAGCTAATTCAAATCTTGATTCAGGTGGAGTGGCAATTATTATTCCATCAATATTATTATTTGAAATTAATTTACCCCAATCGCAATAACATTTAAGTCCATATTTATTTTCTATCTCTTCTTTTTTACTTTCTTTATGATGAAAAAATGAATATGCATTCAAGTTCTCTGAATATCGTAATGCTGGTAAGTGCACAGAAGCCCCAAACCCAGTTCCAGCAATGGCAATATTTAATTTATTCATCTATGTATTAATCTCATTACAGCTTTTATCAATAACTACATCTATTAATTCATCATCATTTGAGGTTTTCCACTGTGCTTTAAAACTTGGTATACCATTAACAGAGATATCTTTATATTCCTTAGTTTCACAATTAATTCGCATAACATATAAGTTTGTTTGCCCTTTAATTTTTTCTTTATTCGGATTTTGAAAATATTTCGTAAGTACACTTATTTCATTATCATTTATTTTTCTAATACTTCCTATATCTACCCATTCTTTCCCATCATTATTTTCTTTTAAAAGAAGCCAATCGACCTCTCCAATAGCAGAAGCTTTTTGAATCGGATTAATTATATTAAATGAGATGATAATAATAATTGATATTGTAAATTTTAAGATTTTTCTCATCAAATTATATTTTGTTAGCTAATTTTTTAACACCGTGAATTTTTAGTATTTTTGTCAAGGTATTTTTAAGGTTTTTTCTATTTACTATAATATCGACAAAACCATGTTCCAGAAGATATTCTGCAGTCTGAAAATTATCTGGTAATTTTTCTCTGAGAGTTTGTTCTATAACTCTTCTTCCTGCAAAACCAATAAGGGCTTTTGGTTCAGCAAGTATTAAATCTCCCAGCATTGCAAAACTTGCAGTTACTCCTCCAGTTGTAGGGTGAGTTAATAATGGCATATAAAGTAAATTTCTTGAACGATGTTTTTCTAGTGCACCAGAAATTTTTGCCATTTGCATAAGACTTAACATTCCTTCTTGCATCCTAGCCCCACCAGATGCGCAGACTATTAATAGTGGGTAACCCTCTAAGGTAGCTCTTTCAATTATTCTTGTTATCTTTTCTCCAACGACAGAACCCATTGATCCACCCATAAAACGAAAATCCATGACAGCTAATGCTAGGGGCAAATGATTTATTGTACATAACCCAGTAATCACACCATCTTTTAAACCTGTTCCTGCTTGGCTTTCTCTTATCCTATCGGAATAAGATCTCCTATCTTTAAAACCTAATGGATCAGTAGGACTTAAATCTTTATCTAATTCATTAAAGGAATCCTTATCAGATATGATGTCAATTCTCTCATCACTATTTATCCTGTTGTGATGATTACAATTTCCACAAACATTTAGATTAGAAATTAAATCTTTCCTATAAACAACTTGGGAGCATTCTGAGCATTTAACCCATAATCCATCACTATCATCTGTTTCTTGAGATACTTTACCTACAAATTGATCTTTTCTTCTTGCTGCAAACCAGTCGAATAATGACACATTATTAATTCAATTGATCTTATTTAAAGCGAAAATAGGTCCAATAATCAAGACATGTTCAATTTTATTCAACTATTTTAAATTTATCTCTTAAGAAGATTTCTTTTCTTCAATTAATCTATGGATAATTGGAGTTAAAATTAATTCCATAGCAAAGCCCATTTTCCCTCCGTTAACAACAATACTTGTTGGACTTGACATAAATGAGTCATTTATCATTCCAAGTAAATATTGGAAATCAATGCCCCATTTTTCTCTAGCCCCTTTTCTAAAGTGAATAATTACAAAACTTTCATCAGGTGTTGGAATATTTCTGCATATAAAGGGATTTGAAGTATCTATTGTAGGAATTCTCTGGAAATTAATATCAGTTTTACTGAACTGTGGGCAGATATGATTTATATAATCTGGCATTCTTCTCAAGATAGTATCGACAATTGTTTCTGCTGAGTAACCTCTTTCAGCATTATCTCTATGTATCTTTTGAATCCATTCTAAATTTGTAATTGGAACTACTCCTACAAGTAAATCAGCATATGAAGCTACATCATAACCATCACCTACAACTCCTCCATGTAAACCTTCATAAAAGAGTACGTCAGTTCCATTTGGAATCTCTTCCCAAGGTGTAAATTGACCAGGTTCTAGATTTGTTCCTAACCTTGTATTGTGCTCCTCGGCTTCCTCAGCACTATGAAGATAATATCTTTTTTTACCTCCACCTGTTTCACCGTAAATTTTGAAAAGTTCTTCTAACTCGTCGAATAAATTTGCTTCTGGCCCAAAATGCGAGAAATTCTCACCTTTAGCTAATGCCTCTGCCATAGCTTTTTTCATTGGTAATCTTTCAAATCTGTGATAACTATCTCCTTCTACAACAGCAGGGACAATATCTTCTCTAGCAAATATATGCTCAAATGCTCTTTTGACTGTGCTTGTACCTGCACCTGATGATCCTGTTACGGCTACAACTGGATGAATTTTTGACATTTTTAAAAAACAACAATATTACGATTCTGACAGGTCATATGCATTTTTTTTTAAATTATTAATTTTATAAATTAAATTTCTTCAAGAATTTTTTCTCCCATTTTGCTACAACTTATGATTTCGCTTTTACCATCATCTAAGTCAGAAGTTCTAAATCTCTTAGATAATACTTTATCAATTGCTAATTCAAGATTGTCCGCCGCTTGTATTTGATTAAGTCCAATCCTCAATAACATTGCAGTTGATAAAGCCATTGCTATTGGATTCGCAATATTTCTGCCTGCAATGTCTGGAGCTGAACCATGGACTGGCTCAAAGACTCCTGGCCCAATATTATTTAAAGATGCTGAGGGCAGCATTCCAATAGAGCCAGTTAACATAGCAGCTAAATCACTTAGTATATCCCCGAAAATATTATTTGTAAGTATTACATCAAATTGTGAGGGGTCTCGAATTAACTGCATAGCTGCATTATCAACATACATGTTAGATAAATGAATCTCTTTATAATTTTTTGCCATATTTTCTACAGTTTTTCTCCAGAGCTGACTTACTTCAAGTACATTTGCCTTGTCTACTGAACAAATCCTATTATTTCTTTTTTTTGCTATTTGTATGGCTATCTCTGTTATCCTTTCAATTTCATCGGTGTTATAAACCATAGTATTAAAAGCCCTTTCTTTATTTTTATTTTTAATTATTCCTCTTGGTTCTCCAAAATAAATACCACTTGTAAGCTCTCTAACAACTACCAAATCAACATTTTGAATAACTTCCTTTTTTAAACTACTAGATTCAATTAGTGAATTTCTAATTTTTACAGGTCTTATATTTGCAAAAAGATTTAAATCAGATCTCAATTTTAACAAACCAGATTCTGGCCTTAATTCTCTTGGTAATTGATCATATTTGCTATCTCCAACACAAGCTAGTAAAACAGCATCACAAGATTTGCATTTATCTAAAGTACTTTTTGGTGCTGGATCTTCAAACTTTTCAAAGGCAATGCCTCCAAATAACTCCTCTTCAATTTCAATATTGAAATTAAATTTATCTGATAATTTTAATAATATTTTTTTTGATACTTCAGATATCTCAGGTCCTATTCCATCGCCTGAAAGTAATACAATTTTATGAGTTAGCATTTTGTTTAATTTTTTTTAAAGAATAAATTATTTCTTGTCTAATTGTCTAAGTTTTTTAGCTAATTCAGGTAATTTTTTAAAAACACTTGAGCTCCTTAGCCATGACTTATTTTGCATCGCTGGGAATCCACTTATCACTTCGCCATCATTGATATCACAGTGAATTCCACATTTTGAGCTTGCGATTACATTATTTCCAACTTTAACTCTATTATTAACACCGACTTGTCCAGCAAGTATTACTCCATCTCCAATTATAGCTCCTCCAGCGATGCCAACCTGAGCAGCAAATGCACAGTTTTTACCAATAATAACTCCATGACCTATTTGGACTAAATTATCAATTTTTGTTCCTTCGCCAATTTCTGTAAATCCTACAGCTGGTCTATCAACGCAACAATTAGTACCAATTTCTACTTCATTGTTAATTATTACTCCACCCGTTTGAGGCATTTTTTTCCACTTCCCATTTTGTGGAATAAAGCCAAATCCCTCAGAGCCAATTACGGTATTAGAGTTAAAAATACAATTATTTTTAATTATTGTATTTTGATAAATTACACAGTTTGAAAAAATTACATTATTGTCCCCTATTTCTACATTCTCAGAAATAACTACACCTGGAAAAATATAATTATTCGATCCAATAATGGCATTTTCCCCAATAATTACATTTGATCCTACATAACAATCTACTCCAATAACGCTACTGCTTGCTATCTTTGCGGAATCATCAATGCCCCTTTTCTGTTTAAATTTTGTTTCAAAGATATTTAAAATTTCTGCAAATGCAACTCTTGGATTTTCTACAATAATAATTGAAGTTTTTCTTTTTTTTATTTCTTCAATTAATAGTTCATTTTTTCCAACAATAATGGCGGATACATCCGTTGTAGAAATAAAATCTCTCAATTTATTATTCTCTTCTAAAAATGAGATCTCATTTTTTGATGCATTTTCTAGTGAAGCTGCACTTTTTATATCTATCTCTTCAATATTTTCAGAAGAAATGAAACCTGAATTTCCTTTTTTTATTAAATCAATAATTTTACTTAGTAACATTTCATTAATTGAAATCTAGGAAAGGACGAGAACATCTCTATGTACAACTATTTGTGAAGATGAGTTTTTAATTTTATTATGCAAAATAGAGTTTATAGAATCACTACTCATAGAAGTGATTCCTTTAGCAACTTGTTTTTCATCTTTATTCAAAATTCTTATAGGTTGATTAGCTGAAAAATTACCAATGGTATTAATAATACCTACAAGTAATAAAGAAGCACCTTTATTTTGAATGGCAAAACAAGCTCCATCATCAATAATTATATCTCCAACTGATTGAATAGCATGAGATAACCAACTTTTTTTATTCCCAATAGGTTTATCGCATGGATAAAAAATAGTACCAATTTTCTCATTCTTAAATATTTTTTTTAGGTTTTGATTATCCCTACCATCAGCGAGTTGAACTGTTACACCTCCTTTCGTAGCTATTTCTGCAGCAATAAGTTTAGTAGTTATTCCTCCAGTACCCCATCCTCTTTTTAAGTCTCCAATATTATTGGAATTAATATTGGAAGATTTTATTTCATTTAGTTGAATATCATCATGCACCTCTCTTATGGGAGTTGCATCAATATTCTCTTTAGGATCTTTGGAATAGAGATTATTAATATCTGTGAGTAGAATTAATTTCTTAGCATTAATTGCCAAAGCTACTAATGCTGACAGTGTATCATTATCCCCATATTTTAATTCTTCATTTGCGATAGTATCGTTTTCATTGACTATTGGTATAACATTTAAATCTAGTAATTTCCTTAATGTTTTAGATGCATTTTCAAATGATTTGCGTGTATTAAAATCAGCTTTTGTAATAAGTATTTGTGCAATATTTTGTTTAAATTTATTCATTTCTTTTTCATATAAAGTCATTAAATTAACTTGCCCAATCGCTGCTATTGCTTGCAAATGACTAAGTTCATTAGGTCTATTTTTTAAGAATAATTTTTTGCAACCTAATCCAACAGCTCCACTTGTCACTATTACTACTTT
>CACNWH010000022.1 GCA_902624105.1 uncultured Prochlorococcus sp.
ATAATTTCTTCAACTCTTCATCAAGTAGAGAATTTCTAGATCTTGTCTAGAGTTAGATATTTTTTTCTTTAAGAAAATTAATTCTTCTTCACTCATTTTTGATTCTTTTATCATCTGTTCAGCTTGATGGATAGCATGCTCTATATTTTTAATTTTTAAATCTCTAATTTCAGGATTACTTTTACATGCATTAATGGTAGGTAAATCTAGCATCTCAAGAAAATTTTATTCTACTTTATAAGATTCAAACGAATTATTGATTAAATAACTATAATAAAATTAAGAACCTTAACCTTATCCAACCCTACTCATTACCAGTAAGGGTTTTTTTATGTAAGATTAAAAAAACATCTAAAAAATTGGAAGAATCTGAAATTAACCCTGATGTCCAGGAGAAAGTTGAATCATTAGCAGAAAATGCAAGTGAAGGAACTATTAATAATGCGGAGGTAAAAAATGCTGAAACTAACTCTGAAAATGATTCAGTTTTTAAAAGGGTATTGGAAAATGGTTTTGATGGTATAACAACAAATCCTAACTACAAATTGTTAGCGCTTTTAATAATACTTTTAATTAATTTATCTTTATTTTTTTTAGTGGGGAATTTAGGAAAAACATTCCTTAAAAATTCTGGAATTTTAGGTTAGTCTATTATTTTTGTTTTTATTAAACTTAATTTTTGCATTCCTTAAATCATTTCTTGTTATTTCTAGAGGTTCACTACGATCTAATGATCCATGTGTAGGGCAATAGTAAGTCATCATCATCCAAGTATTATTTTTTGACATTGTTTTTTTATTTAGATGTTAAATATTTAAGATAAAAATTTAAAGTTCATTAATTATTTTATATTTTCTTTAGTTTTAGTTTACATTCGAATAATTACCTTTTAATTGTGGTAGTTTCAAACTGTTTGTAATTTCAAAAATGGAAAATGAGCCTGAAAATCCAGTAATTTATTTATCTAAATTAATTAAAAAATTAGATGTAAAAAAAAGGAATGGTATAGTAGCTTTATTAATTGTCAATATATTAGTTATTTTACTGCTCAAATCATATCTAATAAGTGCAGGATTACTTTCTTAAATTAAAAAATAAATTAAGCATTCTCAAATTGTTTAGCTAATCTGAAAGCCTTTTTAATAATTAAAAATATTCCATATGCACCAGCCAATATAGGAATAATTATTAATGGATTTGGTGTATAGTCATTATAATTCTTAACACCTTCAACATATTCATATCCAGAGCATTTCAAGTATAAAAAACTAAAAAATGTAATGCTCCATCCAATTATTGAGAGTATTCCACCTTTTTTATCACCTTCATAAAACCTATCTAATCCTAATCCCCATCCACCAATGAGGAATATACCTCTAACGATTGAGTTTTTTTCTTTTTCTTTAAACATTTTTTAAATAATTATCTTTATAAATTTAGCTCAGAATTACTAATTATGCGATAAATTAACTTTAAATTTATTTTTTAGATTTAAGTATAAATTTATTAAAATAATGATAATTAATTTAACTATTAATTAAGTAATAGATTTAGCTTTATATAGCTAACTTTAGTTAATTATTAATAGTAAACATTTAATTTTTAATTATTAATATTAGGTCTTATATAAATGAAAATTGATCCATAAATATCATGCATGATTCTAAGATCTTCATCAATAAAAATTATTGAGACTTCACAATTTGGATCGACTTTATTCCAGGGTAATTTTTTCCATACATCTTTCACTGGGTACCATTTATTCATTAAAAATTTGCTAAAAATCGGAATCTTGTTTAATCCCACAACTTCAGTAACTTTTGTTTTCTGAAGGCTCATTTTTAGTTTATTATCAACTAAAACTAATTCATGAGCTAAAGTTGTTACCGATCCCCCAAATGTTGGAAAGAGTTTAAACCAACCAATTATAGGTATTGTTGTAAGTCCAAATATTATGGTATCAAATGTTGATAAAAACTCTTTTTTTTGAAAGTCAATCGTTTGCGATATTTTTCCAATAGTAGAGAGACCAAATGAACTTACCTGTAGTTGATGTAGTTTAAAAAATAAATCACTCTTTACCTTATCATTTAGAGCATTTTCTATCGCTAAAAAAAAAGGAGAACTTCTAAATAACTCTACATTTGAAAATATTAATTCCCACTCACCACAAATAATCTCTTCTGATATTGGATCACTATAATCTTTTAAATCATTTATGAGTTTATTTATTTCAGTTAATTTTTCCAAATATATTGGTGAAATTAATTTATTCAGCCTTTGACCTCGATCTGTTAACGCTGATAATTTATAAATTTCTTGCTTTAATTTTTCTTTTTCTACCATAGTTTTTAAAGCATTTAGTCAATAATACTAATTTTTTGTATGTTTTTTGAGTACTAATTATCAAAATAAAAGATTCAGATTGCAAAAATCATTTAACTCTCTCCCCATCTTTTATCAATTTCAAATCCCCATGCTTTTGTTAATTTTATAACTTCTTCGTGATTAGAACATTTACTTAACTCTTCCTTTTTTTCAGTAGATTGCTCAATAAGTAAAAGAATCTTATTTAATTGTTCAATTTTATCTATAAATTTTTCAAGATCTTTTTTAGTCATATCTAAAAATATAATATAAAATAAACACCACTCCAATTATCAACAAACCAATTAACAAATTAACTGACCATACAATTTCATTCATTTTATGTGAAATTCTATAGTAGTAACATATTTATCGCTTAAATATGTTTTTTAAATATTTAATTGGTTACTTTATAAATATATAATTTGATTAATAAATCTTTTAAATAAATGGGTGAAGCCAAGAGAAGAGAAGAACTAGGTCTTCCTCCTAGAGAAATGAAATCAAATAAAAAGGAAATAAAGTCAACAGGTAAATTAAATCAGATTTTAAACAAATACCCTCTCTTACCCTATATTTTTGGTATTACCTTATTACTGATACTTATTTTAGATTTGATAAATTATTATAATTAATCTATAGATTTAAATTATTGGAAATCTATTCATTTATACTTCTTACTATATTAAGGGAAAATTAATAAAAATTAAGCAATAAATTTTTCAACTAAGATTATTAAGCTAATAATCAAATTTTTTACCACATTTGTTAAAAAATTTTTCCATAATAATAATACTTATATTTTAATATGAAAAAATTTATCTTAATCACCCCACTTGCTTTACTTCTAAGTATGTTTAATGTTAGTGGTAATCTAGAAGCTGCTGGTTGTAATTCTCATAAAAATAAAAATGTAAAAGTTGAATGTTCTTTATCCGATGATAATTGTGATGAGAGTAAATTAGAGGAAAAATTTAATAAGGTTGATGTATAAATGTTTGAAAATTTTGGGACCGCTATTGTTCAAACGGTAGGTTTTTTTGGTGTATTTGCTTTTTTTGTTTACAGTCTCCTTTCAGAAAAAGCTTCCAGTAATACTCTCAAAAAAAACACTAAGAGCAAATTATCTAAGCCTAGTAAATCAGTTAGTACTGAAAATAGGCGATTATTTGGTAGAAAAAAGAAAGTTGAAGAGAATATTGAAGTTAATACAAAAGAAAATAAAAGAGGGTGGTTTAAACGCTAAATCAAATATTATCTACATATAATGACTTTCAAATTTATATTTGTAAAGCTTTTATAATAACAATTTTTTTCATGCAATAATATTTTAAATTTATTATTCCATGGATAAAAAAGGTTATACAACTGAAAGCGGTGGTAGGCAAAATGGTTTTGCTTTAGAACCAGAAATTAATGTTATTTCTGAGGGGGAATCAAAAAAATCATTAATTATTTTTTCAATTATTGTTCTTTCTTTAATTTTGGGATTTATTTATTACATAAAAGGTTATTAAGTGATTAAAAAATAAAAATTTTAATTAATTTATTAACTTTTAAAAAACTTATTAAGGTCTATCACTGGCAATTTTATGACAGTATTAAATGTACAGCCAATACTAATAAATGTAAAAGCTAAAAGAAAAGGTAAATGGTAATTAGCAAGAATAATTTTGTCCATTTTTATAAAGTACTTATAGTTACAAGGTCCGTTAAATCTCTTGAAATGAGATAATTTTGAAAAACATCAGAGTAAAAGGCTTTTTTGGCTGTAATTTTTGAGTCAAATTCAATTACCATACCAACATTCCCACCATCCCAATTAGATGAATTAGAGTCTTGAGAAATATCTTTTTTGATAACAATTCCTCCAACTGACTTTAACCATGGAATTACTGTACGAATATATTCAAGAAATAAATCCGAATTTGCGATAGAAATCTTTTTCAACCAGTAGCTTTTCTTCATTAGTTATTGATATTATTTGAAGAATATAGCATATTAAAGTTAAGTACTTTTGCTCAACCTTAATTTTTGATTAGGATATACTAAATTTTAGTTAAAACCTTTCTCGATTTTAATCAGTTAAATTAATTAAAGTTTTACGAAAGAAGATTTTCTTATCTTTATTAAAATTATTTAAATATTCAACAATCTTTCAAAAATTAAGGTTGATAATATTATTTGAAAATTTGTCAAACTATAAATTAAATTTTTCATTCTGCATAAAACTTCCTAAATCATTTCTTTCTCCAAATTTTTTTTAAAACAAAAATGATTGGTATAAATTTAAAAACCTCTTTAGGTAATTCATATGAAGCATAACTAACTAATTCTTCTAAGTAGAAACCAATATCAAAATTAAAAACCAAATTTTTTAAAGTAAACCAAAATATGTGATCAAATACAAATCTTATTCTTAGAAATATATATTCCCAGTGAAATATTCTCCAATATTTTTCTAGATAAGAACAAAAGATGAGCCAAGTTAATACAAATAAAAAAGTTTTAATAAATTTAAAAATTTTTTTCATTTTAAAAATTTATTGCATTAAATTAAATTATCAAAAAAATTTAAAAAATCTATCTAAAACATTATCTTGTAGTTTTTTGAGAAAATAAATTAATATAAGCATTTTAAATGGTATATAATTTAATACATAATTATGTATAAAATGTCTAATTAATTTGTTTAAATATTAAAAATAATAACTATTAATTTACATTGTCCTAAATAAAAAGAGGAATATATGAGAATAGGTCTACGTAAATAATGTTCCTTAAAATGGATTTCAGAGTCGTTTTAGTTATCGCACCACTTGTAATTGCTTGGATATCAACTGTTTATTGGCTAGGTAAATGGGATGTATTCCGTTTAACCCCTCTTGGTCTACCTAAAAAAGATGTAGCACCTTTTAAAAATTATCAAGTTTGGGAGGATTCTGCACTTGTTCCTGAAAGCGGAAGACCTGAAGAAGGATACCCTGTTTTTACAGTAAGAACACTTGCTGTAAATGCATTGGGAATTCCTACAGTATTTTTTCTTGGCGCAATAATAGCAATGCAATTCTAAATCTCTGATATTTTTAATTGATAATTTATTAAACTGAATTGTTCTTAAAATAAAAATATTAAATTAATTAAATTTATTTGTTCATAATTTTTTCTCACATTAAATAACTATTCTTATTAGGCTTTATAAAAATTTTTTTCTATGCAATTTTCTTATGCCTGGAGTTTATGTCTATCTGTACTAGTTGTTTTGGCTTCAATAATACCTCTTACTTTAGGGAGGATTAAAGCTGGCTATTCTGTAGAGAACATGTCTGCACCAAGGGCTTTATTCAATGATTTACCTGACTTTGGTAAGAGAGCTGTTTGGTGCCATCAAAACTGTTGGGAAAGTATCTCATTACATGCACCAGCTTGTTTATTTTGTTTATTAATATTGCCAGATTCAAATTTAGCCATAATTGCTGCCTGGACACATCCTTTCGTCAGATTACTGTATATTATTTCTTATGTCCTTAATATTCCTGCCGCAAGGGGCTTATGTTGGGCCATAGGACTTTTATCAACTTTAATTTTGTATAAGGAAGGTATTTCTCAGATTACTTAATAAATTATATTTTTAATATTTTCAATCTCCATTTCACTTATCAATATTACATTGTTCGACAAAGCTAGCTTTTTAGCGGATTTAGTAAATCCAGATCTAGAAATCAATATAGCATGAGTTCCTGACCAGTATTTCTTTCCAGCATAAACTTCTTGCACTGCTTTATTTCCGATCGCTTTTTGATGATCTTTACATTGAATACAAAGTCTTAGATTATCTATTGATGCGATAATATCAACGCCTTGATCACCTGAGACTGGCGTCTGTTTAAGTAGCCATCCTTGTGATCGCAACTTTTGAAAGCATAAATTTTCGAATTTTAATCCTTTGTCATGATTATTATTTGAATTAACTTGAATTTCATTTGATAATTTATAACAAGATTTCTCAACTAAACTTGCAATAAAAAGATACCAGTCATTAGTATTTAGTTTCCTTTTTATACCAAGAATTTCATCTTCTATTAATGGATTCTTTAATTTGTAGTAATTCCATTTTTGAAAAAATAATTCAACACCATCAAAATTTCTAATAATAACTTTAAGCCAAAAATAAGGAATACCCTCTTTAAATTTATTTGAACCCTCTAATATATTTTTGTATACTAAATTCTCATCTAAGGGGGGATTCCCAAACCATTTATCTAGATTTTCGTTCCCATATGGATCAATATCTTTAAGTTTTCTTCGTTCTTCTAAAAGATTATATTTATTTTCTTCAATAATCCGATTAATTTCATTTATAAAAAAATTTGAACCTAGATTAATTAAAAGCTTTTCTTTTTTTCTATTTTTTATATATTCAGCCATTAACCAATAAACAATAAGACAGAGAATTGGTATTGTTATTGCTAAGGTTGATTTCATTAAAAGGAATATTTAATCTAAATTAAAAAATTTTCGTTTTCCTTACAAGAAAATTATTTTTTGTAATAATAGTTGATTCTTTAACATCAAATCCACTAATTGCTGATATTTCTCCCTTTATTCCCTCTAATGTTAATTGTTCTATTATTCCTTTAATTACTTCATCTTCTACTAATTTTCTATCAATTCTTTCAGGTGTTATATCTGTTAACCATTTAGAAGTCTTTTTTTGAACGACTTCAGTTGAATTTGTTATCTTAAGATAAATAGCCATTAAATTTTACTAGGTTTATAAATTATAAAACAGTTTATTTATTATTTTTATCTTTACTCTCCCAATCAAGAAATTGAAAAACAAAAATAGCGAATATTGAAAAGAAAATAATAAATAACCCTAACCATCCTAAAAATTTATTCTCGATAAATAAATTTGTAAGCATAGATTTTTCTTGATAGTTTGATTCCATCTCATACTGATATGAATCAATTACTTGAATAAAAAATTTTTTTAGAAAATTAAATAAGATAATCATATTATTTGATTTTTAAGGACCTTTTCTTAAATTTTTCAGAAAATTTTCAAGAAAATCTGGAATTCTTCTAACAACTTTAAAAGTTTCTTTATTTATCAAAACAATATCAATACTTGCTACTGTATGGATTTTGTTATTTATGTTTGTAAATGTTGAATTCACATGTATTCTAGGACCTTTATTAGTAATAAAATAGGTTTTAACAATAATTTCCTCCCCAATCATTATTGGTAAAAGATATTTTATTTCGATTTTATAAACTGGCATCTCAAAGCCTCTATCAAGAAGCTGAGTATATGTTATTCCTGTCTTTTCAATAGAGTCAATTCTAGATTCTTCAAGCCAATTTAAGTATGTGCCATGCCACATAACTCCTGCATGGTCTGTATGTTGTGGTAGTACCTTTTTTTTTAATTCCCATGGCTTAACGGTGTTCATCAAATTTATTTTATTTATACATTTAGCATAGAAGAATGATAAGCTATTGTTAATTATTCAATCATACATATCATTCAAAAAATACAAATTTAATTACTAATCTTATTATGTTTCGAAAAAATGATAAAGATAGAAATTTAAAAAAAATCTTTCAGTGGGAAGATTATTTAAATTGGCGTAAAATGTCTGCTCAGCAAAAAATTAATTTAAAAAGAGCACTTTTATTTCCTTTTTTTGCTTTAATTGTTTATAATTTTCTTTCTGATTTTACATATGCAATTTTATTATTAATATTTATTTATCTACTTATAAGATATAGAAACAGAAGAAGAATTTCAAAATAAAGAATATATATATCTAGTAATCTAATTTAAAGTTATAGATAATTTCTTTTATTATCCCTTATAAAACTACTTATAGAAAATTTAAAATGCATTATTTGGAATATATTTTAATTATTAATTATTTATATTATTTATTGAGATAATAGATTGTTTTATTATTTTATTATATTTTTATGCAACTAATGTATTAAGAAATGCCATCTACATAAATCACAAGCCTTATAATAAAGAAAATTTTGAGTTATATGGAATTTTTAAAGTTCTTTATTTTTGGTATTGCTGGAGTTAGTCTTATCATATGGGTCGCACTAATAGCTCTATGGCATGTTTATATGTTTCCAAGAATTTTTAAGAAAGATTATGTTGCCCCAACAAACTTAAATGTAAATTCAGATGAATTAGAAACACAACCCATACTTGGTTCACTATTAAATAGTGACAACTTACCTGAAATACCAGATAGAAAGAAATATTCTATGAAATCACTTGTTGTGGCAGATTTTGGGAAATTAAATAACTTAAAGTTAGATCCTCTTTATACTTCAGTATCTCTGGGTGTAGTGTTCGCAACATTTACAATAATTACATATGGACTTCACAGTGGCTTCCCTCAGGTCTAAATTAATTAGAAAATAATTTGAAATAAGAAATTCTCTTAGAAAATAATTTTTACTAAAAGTTTTACTTTTTTATTGAAAGCAAATAGAATAAAAATTATTTATTTCATATATGAAATTTATTTTTACTACAATAATCGCATTTCTTTTCTCTTTTTTATTAAATTTTCAAATAGCTATTGCGGGACAAATTGATAACTCTAATCAATTGGATAAGGATTCTTTGGACAATATAGAAAATGTAGAGAATAATGAAAAATCCCCAAAAATAAAAAGAAGTGAAGGAGATATCTTTGGTGATGAACAAACATTTCCTTTCGTTGCTGGTTTAGGAAAAAATGCAGCACATTAACTATTTGGTGCTTTCTCTTACTTTAAAATATAAATATTTATTTTATAAATTTTGAAAGGTTTAAGAGTCCTAGAACTAGCAGAAGCTTTAGAAGCTGATTATTCAGATATTCTCGCTATCTGTGCAATCCTAAATTTAACTGCTACTACTAGATTAAGTACTCTTTCCTTTGAGGATTGCAAAAAAATCACAGATTATTACGAGAGTAATAATAAAAAATAAATAATTTTCTTAATGATATCTATTCAATGTTTTTAATCATTGAAACTAATGTCTTATGAATTTCATCTTCTGAAATTTCCTCCTTGAAATTTATTACTGCTAAATTATTATCATACTTAATTTTCATTGAGCTACTATTTATTTCCTCCATTTTTGCATCTTTAAATTCTTCAATTTTGGCATAAAACTTTAAATATTTATGCACAGAATCCATATGATCTTTATTCATATGATCGCAAACTCTTTTACTAGTTTTTTCAGTAATAAATTTCATATGAGAATAAGCAAAAAATTTAGAAGTAGTTTATATCCACATTTTATAAAAAATTTTTTAACTTTTATTTTTAAGTTTAGAAATCATTAATAGAATTTCATCTTTAGCTTCTTTAGAACTTTTGGCCTTAATTAAATTTTTTCTTAAGTTCTGAGCACCATCAAAATCTTTACAAGTCCATGCCATGTGTTTTCTGGCTAAAAGTAGTCCATGTTCTCCTTTCTCAAATATCAGTTCATCAATATGTTCCATTATTAAATGTAATTTTTCCTCAGTCGAGGGTTTTTTAAAGTTTTCTAATCCTTTAAGTGCAGAATCAATTTCTCCTATTATCCAAGGGGCGCCTAGAACCCCTCTCCCAATCATTATTCCATCAGCTTTTGTTATTTTTAAACACTCAATTGCATCATTAATATTGTAAATATCTCCATTCGCAATAACTGGGATTTCTAATTGTTCCTTTAATTCTCTAATAACATTCCAATCTGCTTTGCCATTAAAACCTTGCTCTCGTGTTCGGCCGTGAATTGTAAACATATTTGCTCCAGCATCTTGTAGGCGCAATAAAAACTCTTTTATATTTTTATCTTTATCTTTTTCTGACCAACCTATTCTTGTTTTGACAGAAACAGGAATTTTCACAGCATTAGAAATCCTCTTTACAAGTTCAACCGCCAAAGAAGGATCCTTTAGAAGGGCACTGCCCCCACCTTTTTTAGCAATTTTTTTGGCTGGGCAACCCATATTTATATCAATTAAGTAAGCACCAGAGGATTCTGATTCTTTTGCGGCATCAGCAACAGAATAAGGCCTATTATCAAACAGCTGAATACCCACTGGCCCTTCTTCCTTACTTATTTGGTTAATTTTTTCTACTCCATATCCAAGATTTAAACTCGTAGCATTTATCATCTCTGTAAAAAGAAGTGATTCAGGAGCCCATCTTCTTATAAATTTTCTGAATATTTTATCTGTTACTCCTGCTAGTGGAGACTGTATTACACTACTTTTTATTTGTCTAGATATTCCTTTTCCCTTTATTAATAATGAATTAGGCATTTATTAATATGAAAGTATTTATAGTTTATTCTATAAAATTGATCTATCACTTTAATATTTAGTGTTCTTCTTGAATATTAAATATCTAAATTTAATTGTATACTTAGACATATGGTTTTTAACTACAGATTAACTTAAAGATCTTAAGTCTATGGGAGTATGAAGGAATGATTAAAAAAAATTTAGATATAGAAAAATTTTTATAAATTGTACGTAATCGTGTATTACTTTTTGCTAGTTTAGGTATACAAACCTCATTAGATTTGTTTAATCAATTCCTATCATTCTTAATTTCTTTTTACCTTTTAATTGTTCCAGCTAAGTTAAATGCATTACAAGGTAATATTGATTTAACCAATGCACAATCTTCTGTTGGACAAAGATTTGCTAAGGTTTTTTGTGAAGCTAAGAAAGGAGGAGTAAATTCAGAAACAGCAAGTGAATATGCTCTTAATAATACTTATTTGAAATTTGTTGCATTTCCAGATGATGAACAATATTTAGATGACTTATGGTCTTTTACTTCTAAAAGTATAAATGAAACTTGTGGTGAGGTTGTTGATATTGACGAATTAAAAGAATTGGAGATTTTCTTTAAAGAGGAAGGAATAATCGCTTCTAATAGAGATTTGTATTTGCCTTCTTTCGAAAACAATTAGTTTAATCTTTTAACTTGTACTAAACTGGATTTAATTATGCAGAATTGATGACAATTTTTGGATTAAATTCTCCTGAGATATTTTTATTACTAGTAATTATATTAGTTATTTTAGGAACAAAAAGGATTGAAAAAGGTTTAGATCTTTTCTCAAAACTATTAAAGTTTCTTTTGAG
>CACNWH010000023.1 GCA_902624105.1 uncultured Prochlorococcus sp.
AACAATAAAACATAAATATTTAATATTTATAAATCTACTTATTTGTATGTTAGCAATAGTTTCTTACTGGGTTTTTGGAAAATCTGCAACACTAGTTTTTCAAGTTTTAATAAGTATTTTTCTGATTATAAATTGGCAAAAAAAGTTCAAAGACTGGATATTTATCGCTTACCCAATTTTTGGAATATTTCTAACAACTTTTTTGGGTATAAAACTTTCATTAAGTGCTAATCAAATTTGGCATATTTTTATCGGTCCCTCAGGGACAATAAGTGTTTTAGCCTTTTATTTTGTATTAAATAGATCAAGAAAAAGATTACAAGAAATATAATTTATATTTCATTATCTAAAGGAGCAATAATTAATATATTTGCATTCTTGCTGATTTACTAATTAGTGGTATTTCTGGTTCAATACCAGATATGCACTGTATTAGACAAAATATAAATATTGCTAAAGTTAAAATAAATAAAAATAAACCAAATTCTACAATAGGGAAAATCCTTAATAAATATGAAAATAAAATTAATGCTATATCTAAAAGTAAGGCTTGGCAGCTGTTGAATCTGACAAAATAGGGTACATTTGGATTTCTCACAACTCCAGCAAATAAGATTAAAAATAATAATAAACTTCCAAAAGGTAAACTATTTTCAATTAGTGCGATTGGCAAGGTCAGATAGAAGATTATTTTTAAATAAGTAAATTTATAAAATAAAATGGATCCGAAAGGTAAAACAGCCTTTAAAGGAATAGTGTAAATGAGTATAGAGGAAATTCTTTGTAAGATTGAAATCAATTAATTTTGTAGTCTTTTATTAATATTAACCGTTTAATTTAGATATTTACAGATTAAATTTATCTAATTATAAATTTTTTAAATTCCATTCTATTCTTTGGATAAACAAGAAACCAAGTATATTTAATAACTCTATATCCAATCTGTTTACAATCTGTAGACAATCCATATAGATACTATTATGATAAAATCATAGAAACAAATTTATGTCCAAGAATTGGTCTTATTACAGAGAAGAATGGCTCAAAAATACCTCTCTTCAAGAGGAGGATGCCAAGTGGGCTTTGGAAGCCCTTATTGATACAGAAAATGAATTATTTGAGATAGAAAGAGGACTACAAAATAAGGAAGATATCTTTGGGAAAGTAAAAGTTCTAAAGAAGAAAGTAAGAGAAAATCTTTCTTCAAAGGAAATAAGTCTAGATAATATTTCTTTAAATGCTTCAAACTCAAATAAGTTACAAATCTCTGTTCCATCGAATATTAATTATCTTTTAAAAGTATGGGCAGCGGCAGAGGGCAGAGACTTGTCAAGCGTTGCATTTCAATGCCTTGAGACGGGGCTCAGAGAAATGAAAAGTAAAGGTAGCATACCTGCAATTGCTACTAGTAGATATGATTCCGCTTGTACAAAGAGAATTGCTTTGGCAGAAGTTAATAATTTACTTGATAAATATGAGTCAGCTCAAAATAAAAGTTAAATTTATGTTAAAACATTTTTCATCAAAAAAATATAAAATTTTCGAAAATTGCTCGCTTATTGAAAAATTTATATTTAACAGAAATAATTTAAAAGATGGTTTTATTTATACACTATATTCTGATAATTCAAATCTTATAGAAGTTGGATTCACTTATAGCAATAAAAAGCTAGAAAATAAATTAATTCATGAAAAATTCATTTTGCTCGACAAAAAAAAAGGTTCTTTAAGGGAATTAAGAACCTTAAAAAGAACGCTAGAGGAACTAGGACTTTTTATTTTAAATAATAAATACTATAAATATACAGAATTACTAATAAGGCACTTGCATACTCTTGGTTGGCCAGTAGGCAGATCTATTTATAAACAAAGAGTTATAAAAAAGAAGATTCATTATGCAATAAATTAAAATCAACCGCAATCTAAAGTATCTATTGTTTTTCTATTCGTAAAAGAATTTATTCCTTCTGCTTTTTTACAAAATTCTCTTAGAACATCTTTTGTAAGATAAACATTTGAAAAATCAGCTCCATATATTTTGACATCTTTAAACTGAGCGCTGAAAGCAAAGGAGTCTTCTAAATTTGTGTTAGTTAAGTCTGTTCCTTCAAGATTTGCTGAGTCTAAAGTAACTTCCCTTAAGTTTGAATTACTTAAATCCGTATTTTTAAGTTTAGCGCCATATAAACTAGCACCCTCCAAGTTGCAATCTGAGAGATTTGCATCTTGCAAATCAGTTAAATAAAAAGTAGCTCCTTGCAAATCAGATCCTGAGAAATCTACGCCTAATAGTGATTGTTTTCCGTAATCCAACGCGGCGAATGAGGCTTTTGGGAAGAAAAGACTTAATAATAAATATAACAAAACAACGAATCTCATTTTAATCTTAAAAAGGGATTAAGTAATTCTAACTTCTAATGAACTATTCTTGAAGTTTGTATTTTAAGGAATGCTATATTGTATCAATAAAAGAATTTCAGCCAAATTTTGGATTTAAATCCATACGATGCAATTATTGTTGGAACAGGTGCGACTGGAGGAATAGCTGCTCTTACATTAGCCGAACAGGGAATAAAAGTTTTAATGATAGAGGCTGGACCACTTTTAAGAAGAGAAGAAGCTTATTCCAATGAGCCATTTGATACTTTAAAAAGAGCTTCTGGATTCATATCAAAAAAACACAAAAATCAAATTCAACATCCAGGTTATTGGAAAAATAGTCCAGATTTATATGGCGATGAAAAAAAATATCCCTATACTTATCCAAAAGATAAACCTTTTCTTTGGACACAAGGAAAACAAGTTGGTGGAAGATCTCTTACTTGGGGCGGAATTACATTAAGACTTTCTCCCAGCGATTTTAATCCCGCTGATAAAGATGGGTTTGGAGCAAATTGGCCAATCTCATATGATGAATTATCTTCTCATTACGATTATGTAGAAAAATCTTCCAAAATATATGGCAGAAAAGATAATTTAGAACAAATTCCTAATGGGAACTACGTTGGTGAAGTACCACTCACAAAAAGTGAACAAATTTTTGGTGACCAAATAAAATCAAAATTAAAGTATCCCTTTGTTCAGTCCAGAGGATTTGATAAAAATGCTTCCGTTAAGGAAAAAGATTGGCCAAAATCTTCAAGCTTAGGAAGTTCACTTAAAAAAGCTCTTAAAACAGGCAACGTACAAATACTTCCTAATCATCTGGTTGAGTCATTTAAGACGAATAGAGCAACTGAAATGGCTACTTCAATTAAAATAATTAATACTAATAATGGATTAAAAAAGGAGTTAAATTGCGAATTAATCTTATTATGTGCATCTACAATTTCAACTCTTCGAATTCTTTTGAATTCAGAAAAAGAATCCTGTGATTCTGGATTTATTGAAACTTCAGGGAAACTTGGAAGTTATCTTATGGATCATGTCTCTATAAGTAAATTTTTTGCTATTCCGCATACAGGTAAATTCTCTGAGAAATCATTTGATCAGGCTCCTCTTTCTGGAGCAGGTAGCTTTTTTATCCCATTTGGAACACAATTACCAAATGATACTGACTTTCTGAGGGGCTACGGAATTTGGGGTGCTATTGATAGATTAGGTATACCCGCTTTTTTAAAAAAAGAGGAAAATGAATCTATTGGCTTTCTAATATCTCATGGCGAAGTGTTAGCTCGCAAAGAGAATAGGGTTAAGCTTTCAAATCAAAAAGATGAATGGGATATTCCTATACCTAACATTGAATTTGAATGGAGTGATAATGAGTTCAAAATGATTAAACATATGACAAATACTATGGAAAAAGCAATTAATTATTCGGGAGGGAAAGTTAAGGATTTACAAAGCATTCTAAAAATTCCACTTATACATTTACTTGAGAATAATTCTATCGCTCTTTCTGGAGATATACCTCCTCCAGGATACTATATACACGAAGTTGGAGGAGCTCCTATGGGTTTAAAGGAAGATGAGAGCGTACTAGATAAATGGAACAGACTATGGAGATGTAGGAATGTTTTTGTCTTAGATGGAGCTTGTTGGCCAACCTCTTCATGGCAAAGTCCAACTTTGACAATGATGGCTATAAGTAGAAGAGCTTGTTTAGGGATTAAAAAGCTGATTTAGATACATTTCTGTCACTTGGCTATCCCCACATCCATTTTGAACTAAAAAAGCTGCTATTGCTGAATTAATAAGTTGATATTGATCCCATTTAGGATTTTTGATAACAAAATCCTTCATATTTCTATAAAGACTCTCAGATAACTCAGTTTCTAAGGAAACAGATAATTGAGGATCACAGGAATAAGTATTTTCTACATTTTTTTCAAAAGTCTTTAGATCCATTGAAGTAAATTTCTAACTACAAAAACAATAATCATATATTTTTCAAATACTGTCAAAACGTAACAAGGACTCATTATTAAATGAGACTCATGTGGTATGAAGGATCTTAAATTTTAATCATGAAATCTTTATTTTTAGATAGGATAATTTTGAAATGTCAATAATAATTAGGAAGTGAAGTTATCTTTGTAAAAATCAATCCCCTACGAGATCGCTGTGGATATGGACGTGGAAAAATAAATCTTTTTTGTGGAAAAAGGAAGAATAAACAATTCATCCTAACTGATAAGTAATACTTATAATCTATAAGTCTATTAAGACACGGGTAAGAAAGAGACAGGTGATTCAGTAATTTTCAACTGAATTTCTTAATGTTTAACTTTATCTGCTGTTTGAAGAGTTATGGGTCCTAAAGGATGATGAGCATTTGGATAGCCTTCATGATGATGATGATGAGAGGTATCACTTTCTTCAGAAATATTTTTTTTCGATATATCTCTTTTAGTTGAATAAGAAGATAATATTTCAATCTCACAAGCTCCACTGCACTCCTCCTCACAAAGATCGCAACTAATTCCTAATCCCTCAACATGATGATGGTGACTCTCTTGCCTGAGACCAACTTCTTTTTCAAAACCATAAAGATTTGACCTGTATTTACATAAAGAGCAGTTTGGAGAGAAATTATCTTCATTTTTCAATACTTCATCGATTCTTTCAACAAAGGTATCAATAACTCTAGGATGGGATGACAAATATTTAGCATCAAAAAATGAAATATTAGGATTTACTACAGCGACTGCATCTTTTTGCCTTTTTATTCTGCTTACTAAAACTCCAGTAAAAAGAAAATATGGGAACAAAATTACATTTTTATATCCGAGCTTTACAACATGATTGAGACCTGGTTCTACCAATGGGAAAGTAACTCCAGAGAAGACTGTTTCACCCCATCCTAGTCCTACGCCTTCCACAATCATTCTTGTTATCTTTGCAACGTTTGAATTAGCATCTGGATCAGAAGAGCCTCTTCCAACAACAACTAAAACAGATTCAGCAGGCTCAAGATTAGTATTTTTTTTGAATACTTCTCTAACTCTCTCACAAGCTGCACTTATCATTAAATTGTTAATCCCTAGTTCTCTACCATAATTAATTTCAATATCATTTTTGTTAGCGTAAGACATTAAAACACTTGGAATATCATTTTTAACATGTCCAGCTGCAAATAACATTGCAGGAATTGCGATTATTCTTTTTACAGATTTTTTTTTTAGTTTTTCTAACCCGTCAGTTAGTGAGGGTTTTGCAAACTCCAAAAAACCATACTCTACATTTAATAAAGGAAATCTTTTTTGTATGCATTTTGTCAGATATTTAAATTCTTCAAGTGCAAGTTTATTCCTACTCCCATGACCACAAATTAGAATACCTATATTATTATTTAATTTTGAATTTAGGATATCCAAATTATTATTGATGATAATACTATTATATTAACAATTACGTTAAATAATGATAGATAAAATAGATTTATTTAAAGTACCAAACTCAAACTCTAATGATGCAAAAATTAAAAGGGTAGTTTATGAAATAGACAAAAGTTTTTTTGAAAAGTTTAAGAAAAATTTAATGAATAAAGAATATCTATGTATTTGTAGTGGTGGAACAACTTCTAGTTGCGCAAAGGATAATTTAATTACTTTTGATCTTAGGAAAAACTATAACCAAATTAAGTTTGATAAAAAAACGGGCATTATTAATATTGGCGGTGGTGTTTTGATGGATGAGTTAATAAAATTTTTAGATAAATTTAATAGAACCTTTCCAATTGGATTATCAACTCTTCCAGGTATAGGATATATTCTTACAGGAGGAATAAGTCCTTTAAGCAGGCGATATGGTTTAGCAATTGATAATATTATTTCTGTGAAAGGATTTTTCGGTAATGGCGAATATTTCTCACTAAATGAAGAAAAAATTATTGAAGAAAAAGAACTTAAAATTATGGAGGGTATTAAAGGAGCAGCTCCATTTTTTTCAATAATAACTGAAATTGGCCTTAATACTTTTAAATCTTACCCGATAAGAATTTTTGAGGGATTTATAAATAAAAATGAATTAGCGGAATTAATTATAAAGTCAGAAGAATTTCCTAATAATATGAGTACACAATGGATTTTCTCTGATCAAATCTATATTTATATTGTTGCAGAAATAAAAAACAGAAAAAGATAAAATATTAGCCGAAAAATATACATCTTATTTTGATAGATACTCATCATTAAAAATAAGAAACTATGAAAGTTTTAATAGTGTAAGATTTTTTCCAAAAGAATTAAATCTTTTTGAATTTAATTCAAATCACCATTCTGAAGTAATTAGTTTATTGGGAAATGATTTAAAAAATAGTGCAAAGGATTTTACAGCAGCACTCTCAGAAATTAATTTCTCAAAACCAAACAAATCATGTTACGTTGCATCACAACAATTAGGTTGTAAGTCAAAAAACAAAAATAATTCTTCAAGCCTTTTTATACATAGGGAATGTTCATGGAAGCCCTGGATATATGCCTCATGGGAAAAGGATAGTTACGAAGATAAGAATCTGGCATTAACTTGGATGAATCAATCATGGGATAAATTAAAAAGATTTTTCCCATATATACATCTGGCTCAACTACATAATCATCTTCATTCTCACAAAGAAGAAATTAATCTCGCTTTTGGTAATAAATTAAAAAATTTAAAACTTTTAAAGAAGTTTTATGATCCTGCAAACAATTTACCACCTTTATAGGGTAAATTTTTCTAATAGATTAATTTAATATGGCAGATTTAAAAAATTATTTATCAAGAAATTGGTTTGGAGATCCAAAGTCAAATATTCTATCAGGTATTGTTGTCGCTTTTGCAATGATTCCTGAAGCTATAGCTTTTTCTGGAATTGCAGGTGTTGATCCAAAAGTTGGGTTATATGGAGCATTTTGCTTATCAATAACAATCGCTTTATTTGGTGGAAGGCGAGGTATGATAACATCTGTCACAGGATCGACAGCTTTGTTAATGACAGGGCTGGTAGCTTATGGAGAATCTCAAGCTCCTGGTGCAGGATTATCCTATTTAATAGCAGCTGGATTATTAACAGGAATATTTCAGATTATATGGGGATACTTAAGGTTGGCATATCAAATGAGATTTGTACCATCAGGTGTATTAAGTGGTTTTGTAAATGCTCTAGCATTACTAATTTTTCAGGCTCAATTACCTCAACTTGGTATTGGTGTTAAAGAAGCGAATGATTTAGGAATTGAGACTATTTCAAGGTATCCAGTCGCTGAGCAGATACCAACTGTTTGGATACTTGTAATTTTAGGATTAATAATCATTTATGGAGTTCCAAAGATAACTAAAGTTATACCTTCTCAATTAATTGCAATTATTGTAATTACTCTTTTAAGTCTGTTTTTTAAACTTGATATCCCAAAAGTCAGCGACTTGGGCACATTACCAAATGGCTTCCCTTCTATTTCCTTACCTTTTGGTTTATTAGAGAACGGTAAAGTACCATTTAACATGGCCACTCTGGGTATTATTCTTCCGACTTCGCTCGCTATTTCATTAGTAGGATTGATGGAAACTTTTTTAACGCAAGATATTTTAGATGATGCTAATGATAGTAGTTCTAACAAAAATAAAGAGGCAAGAGGTCAAGGAATAGCAAATATTGTAGCTTCTATGTTTGGAGGGATGGCAGGATGCGCGCTAGTTGGCCAATCCGTTATGAATTCTGAGAATGGAGGTAAAACGAGACTATCCACGCTATCTTCCGGTTTATCTTTATTGTTAATGATTTTAATTTTCAAGTCATGGATAGGATCAATTCCAATGGCAGCCTTGGTAGCTGTAATGATTACTATCTCAATAAGCACTGCAGATATAAATGGTTTAAAAAATATTCGGAAAATACCAAAAAGTGATATTGCTGTTATGTTCACAACATTCTCAGTTACTATGCTTACTAAGCCACATAATTTAGCATTAGGAGTGATTGCAGGTGTCGCTTTGGCGGCAATTCTTTTCAGTAGAAAAGTAGCAAAAGTTATATCCGTAAAAAGGAATAAAAAAGAAGAGAATAAAATTATATACAGGGTTAAAGGTCAGCTATTTTTTGTTAGTAAAATGTACTTTTTGCAGGGTTTTGATGTATATGAACATCCCAAAGAAATTATTATTGATATGACCTCTGCGCACATTTGGGATCAAAGTGGTGTAGTGGCACTCGATCAAATCATAAGAAAATTTAAAAATGGTGGATCAAAGGTTGAGATAATAGGATTAAATAAAGAGAGCTTAAATTTATTTGAAAGATTAGGAGGCATGGAAACTAATCATTAAGTTTTTTACCTTTTAAACTTACTTTTTGATAACAGAACCAAAGCCATTGCTGAAACAACAAATTCCGATGAGATCTCCAAGAAGTTTTTGATAAACTCACGTCAAAGTTTTCTGGAGGTGGAACATCACCTTTTTCTTTATCTCTATTAATTTCACTAATAATTCTGTGAACTGTATATTCAGGATGTCCAAGATGAATAAGCTGTTTTTGATCAGTCGTTTCAAAAATAGTATATCCAACCTTATCTCCATAAGCCAACAAATTTAATTTCCCTTCCTTTTGTGCTTTTTCCATTTCGAAATCAGGTAAGCCTGCGAATCTACTTTGAGGACAAATAAATTCATCATCTTGTGTCCCCATTAGAGGGTGTCCTGGGACTAAACTTTTTAATGAGTAAACTCCAAATAATTTTTTGTCAAAAACCTTCTTATTCACACCTTCTAAGTAGGCCAATGCAAAACCTGCCCAACACAGCCCGAGAGTACTCGCACATATTTTCCTAGCCTGCTTTACGATGATTACTAATTCTTTCCAATAATTTACCTCTTCAAAATCAAGATGTTCAACAGGTGCACCAGTAATAATAAGTCCATCTAAAGACTGCTTCTCATTTGCTTCTTCCCAGCTCAAATAATGATTATTCAAATGATCAATATCCCAGGTTTTATATGAATGAGTTTTTAACCTTATCCAAATAGGTTCAATCTGCAAAGGCGATAGGCCTAAAGGATGTAAGAGATTAAATTCATACTGTTTACCAAGTGGCATTATATTTAAAATACCAATTCTCAAAGGCCGAATATCTTGTCGTTCGGCTAATTCTGGTTCAATCCAAGAGATGTGATTTTTTTCAACGTCACGAATCTTGTGATAATTACTAGGTATTATTAATGCCACTAAATTTTTTTAACTAACCAATATTTTTCATTGCTTGTTCAAAATCTTCCTTTATGTCATCAATATGCTCAATACCAACTGAAACTCTAACCATAGTTGGTGTTACTCCAGCTGAGATTTGCTCCTCTTCAGATAACTGCTGATGAGTAGTCGAAGCGGGATGAATAACTAAAGTTTTAGAATCTCCTACATTTGCTAGATGACTAGCTAATTTAAGAGAATCTATAAATTTAACGGCATCTTCATAACCACCATTTAGAGAAAACATAAGCATACATCCGAGCCCCCTCCCGGTGGTGTATTTTTTTGCTCTTTCATGATAAGGATCATTTTCTAATCCAGGATAATTAACATTTGAAACCAAACTATGATCATCGAGCCATTTAGCTAATTCCATTGCATTTGAAGCCTGTCTTTCAATCCTCAAACTTAAAGTTTCTAAGCCTTGAATTAATAAAAAAGAATTGAATGGACTTTGAGCAGGTCCCCAATCTCTTAGACATTCAAGCCTCGCTCGTAGTGCAAATGCAATATTTCTATTGTCAGGGACACCCAATGATTTACAAATATCACTCCCAAAACCAAAAGCATCCCAATGGATAAGGCCATGATATGCATCGCTTGGTTCACTCAATAATGGGAACTTACCATTACCCCAATCAAAAGTACCCGCATCTACTATTACTCCCCCGATACTTGTACCATGACCACCAATCCACTTAGTGGCACTTTCAACGACTATGTCTGCTCCATGTTCTATGGGTTTTATTAAGGCACCTCCAGCACCCAGGGTATTATCTACAATTAGAGGAATACCATTATCGCTAGCCAATTTAGAAAGTCCTTCAAAATCAGGGATATTGAATCTTGGATTACCCATTGATTCAACATATATTGCTTTAGTCCTTTCATTAATTTGAGATTTAAAACTTTCTACATTATCGCCATCTGCGAATTTAACCTCAATTCCTAACCTTGGAAATTGCACTTTAAATTGGTTATATGTGCCACCATACAAAAATGAAGTAGATATAAAATTGTCCCCAGCTCTCATGCAGTTTGCGATAGCAATAAATTGAGCAGCTTGACCTGATGATGTGGCTAATGCAGCCATACCTCCTTCTAAAGCGGCCATTCTCTTTTCAAAAACATCCGTGGTTGGATTCATTAATCTCGTG
>CACNWH010000024.1 GCA_902624105.1 uncultured Prochlorococcus sp.
TAAAAGTTTATTATGGGGCTAAATCTGAAGAAAAAACTTAATTTAAACTCTTATCAATGGTGGCGTAATCATAGAAGATTTGTAACTTTAGCTGTTTTTTTGGCTTTATTTGCCGTGTATGTTAGGAATCCATCTGCGAATGATTTTAATGTTAGAGATACTTGTGGTAAGTTAAACTCTAGTTTTCAGATTACAGGTGAGGAGGCTTTGAAAAAGTTAAAGCTAAATAAATTAAGTAATTATGAAGATAGATCATTAGCAAATTATTATTGTGATGGTTATTTTGGGTTAAATTAAATTAAGCTATTTAATGTTTAGAATAATATAAAAATAGATTAACTTAATGCTTACAACAGAAAAAGTTATTGCACTTACAACGTGGATTAAGAATTGGAAAAATACATATGGAGAAAAGCCTACTTTAGAAGAATGCATTACTTGGGTTGAATGGAATTTTGAAGATTCATCTGTTTCAGAAAGTTTAAAACAATCAATTCAAGAAGTTCTTTGTTGCAATGACTTTTAGATATTTTATGAATACTTTTAATTACTTATTAGATATTAAGGATTTAGTATATAAATTAGTTTTAGTGATTACTTCTATACAGATTTAATTCCATAAGATGATAAAAAAACAAAAAAAGGTTTTAGTAACAGGTGCTTCAGGTTATTTAGCTCTTCATTGTATCTCTGAACTTTTAGAAAATGGTTTTTTTGTGAGAGGTTCTTTAAGAGATATAAGAAAAGAAAGAGAAGTTAGACGCGCTTTAGGAAAAAAAATTAAAGGTGATAATTTTGAAGTTTGCAAATTAAATTTACTTGATGATTACGGGTGGGAAATTTCTACCTCTAATTGTGATTATTTAATGCATATTGCATCTCCATGTATTGTTAAAGAACCAAATGATGAAAAGGAAATTATTGATCCAGCGGTGAAAGGGACACTGAGAGCATTAAAGGCGGCTCATAAATCAAGTGTGAAAAAAGTGATATTGACATCTTCAATAGGTTCAATAGTTTTTGGACATAATAAAAAAATATGCGATACAAGTGACTGGACTGATATTTCTTTTCCTGTTGGAGCATATATAAAGAGTAAAACATTAGCTGAAAAAGCAGCTTGGAATTATGTTGATAATTTAAAAGAAAATTCTTTTAAAATGACATCATTACATCCTGGCATGATATTTGGTCCAGTAATTAGTAATCAAATTAATTCAACTTCTGCAAGTCTTATTATAAAAATGATTAAAGGGGAATTCCCAGCCTTACCAAATATTTATTTTTCAGTTGTAGATGTTAGAGATGTCGCAAAATTACATGTGGAATCATTAACTAATAGTAAGAGTGATTTTAAACGGATAATTACCTCATCACCTAAAGCAATTTCATTCTTAGAGATTTCAAAGATTCTGAGAAAAATAGGGCATAAAAAATCAACACTTAAAACGGTTCCTGATAAAATAATAAAATTATTAGCAATATTTAATAAAGATATGAGAACTTCAGCATCAATGATAAAGAGAGGAGATTTTTCCTTAGATTTATCTCATACAAGTGAAATTTATAATTGGGAACCTACACCTTTTTATAAAACAATGTTAGATATGAGTAATTCTCTAAAGGAATTTTTGTAGAAACAAAGAAATTTTTTATTGAAAGAATTATTTATTAATACCTCCAAGAATTAAGTAATATCTAAAAATTTATTTAAATGTCTAAAATGAATAATGGATAAATTTAGTATTTAATATGAATGAAAAAAACAACCATGATAATTTCTCAAGAATTGATAATTTTAATGATTTTCTAAATCAGGCAGATTTTTCATTAATTAAAACTCTTCATGCAGATCCTCAATCTACAATTGATGGAAATGATCACAGTCCTCGACAAGTTTACTCTGGTCATTATGTACCTGTTAAACCAATAGCATTAACTTCTCCAAAATACGTAGCACATAGTGGACAATTTTTTAAGGAATTAGGTTTAGGTGATAAATTAATTGAAGACGAAAATTTCACTCATTTCTTTTCTGGTAACCATAAAGTTAAAACAAAAGACTTTAATAATTTTGGCTGGGCGACTGGTTATGCCCTATCAATTTATGGAACAGAATATAATAGTCAGTGTCCATTTCGTACGGGTAATGGTTATGGAGATGGAAGAGCAATATCAATTTTTGAAGGAGTTTTTAAAGGCCAAAGATGGGAAATGCAATTAAAAGGATCAGGTCCTACTCCATATTGTCGTGGTGGAGATGGAAGAACTGTTCTTCGTTCTAGCATTAGAGAATTTCTTGCTCAGGAGTTAATGCATTCTTTGGGTGTTCCTACAACAAGATCACTAACTCTTTTTGTCTCAGAAAAAGATATGGTTAAAAGGCCATGGTATCAAAAAGATTCTGAATCATTTGACCCTGACATTATGGTTGATAATTATATTGCGATAGCCACTAGAGTTGCACCTTCTTTTTTGCGCATTGGTCAAATTGAGTTATTTGCAAGGCGAGTTAAAAATAAATCCCATGATGAATCTTTTATTGAACTTAAAATGATTGTAGAGCACTTAATTGATAGAAATTATAATGATGAGATAGTTAACAATAAGCCTTTTTCAGAAAAAGTTATTCAATTAGCCTATTTATATAGAAAGAGACTTATTTCTTTAGTATCAAATTGGATTCGAGTCGGATATTGTCAAGGGAATTTTAACAGTGATAATTGTGCACTTGGAGGATATACGCTTGATTACGGCCCATTCGGCTTTTGCGAATTATTTGATCCTCAATTTCAACCATGGACAGGAGGAGGACAACACTTCTCATTTTTTAATCAGCCTTTAGCTGCTGAATTAAACTTTAAGATGTTCTGTTCTTCTTTAAAACTTTTAGTTGAAAAAAATAAGAGTTCAACAAATAAACTTGATGAAATAATGAATGGATTTTCTAAGTGCATGGACGAAGAAATTCAAATAATGTGGAGTAAGAAATTAGGTATCAAAATATATGATGAAAATCTTATAAAAACCCTTTTTAATTTGATGATTATCACGCAAGTCGACTACACCAAATTTTTTAGAAATTTATCTAAAATTCCTAATAATGTAGATGATCTAAAAGATAGTTTCTATAAACCAACTACAAACGAGCTTGAATCAAGTTGGAATATTTGGTTAGAATCTTGGAAAAGTTGTTTAGATAAAAGTTGTGAACTTAAGGATATTTCAAATTCTATGTTACAAATAAATCCAAAATATACTTGGAGGGAATGGTTGGTTGTATCTGCTTATGAGAAAGCTGAAAAAGGCGATTATAGAGAATTTAATGAGTTGCAAAATCTATTCAAAGATCCTTATGGAAAGAATTCATCTGAATTAAATAAAAAATATGATCGTTTAAGACCATATAAATACTTTAATGTTGGAGGAATATCTCACTATAGTTGCTCTACATAGATTAATAATTCTATTTAAAGTAAGTAATTAATCAAATAAATTTATATTTTAAGTTGACATATTATTTGTTTAATGTAACTTTGAATTAAATATTATTTAAAAATATGAAAAGAATTTATAAAAAATATGTTGAATTAATTAATCTTGCTGAAAATGCTAATGGAAGAAAAGAAGTCGTAAGTCTTTTAAAAAAAGCTGCTAAATTAAAGTCTATGTCTGAATATAAAACTGCCGCATAGTACTATCTTTTTAATCAAAGTAAATTAGTCTAAAAATATATTATAAGTTAAGTCTAAATAATATAATTTTAATACATATAAAATATTTATAGACCATAATCTTCAATATTTTGAGCAATACTCCTCAAAAGCTCTACTAATTCAGAATCATCGCAATTAGTATCTTCCTTTAGTCCAATTAATTCATCTTTTATAGCAACATTAGTTGACCACCAAATACCAGTACTATTTGTATCATCAAAATCAAATTTGCTCATTTTTTTTAATATTTAAATTAATAAGTAATTTTTATAAGAAAAATTTGGAAATACACTATTGAGAATTAAACTGAAATATCAAATAAAAAGCAAAAACTATTTAATTTATATAAAAGTTTTAGGTACTTGATTTATCAATAGCAAGTAATAGACCTCCTATTAATGAGATATTCATGATCAAATGAATAGGATCAAAATTTACTAGGTGAAAAATTACAGTAGTTGGTATTAAAAAAATAAGTAAAAGGGAACTACCCAATTTAATTTTTTTTGTAAATATCAGAAGGAATGATCCAAATACTAATACTAAAATGGCTGCGACTAAAAATATTGCTGATAAAAACTCTGGAAAGCCTTGAGCTGCAATATATTCTGTTTTACCTCCAAAATCTAGAATTTTACTTGGGATAGCGTTTATGAATATTGCACTTAAAAATAATCTGCCAAGAAAATTAAGTGAATAAAATCTTTTAAAGTCCATGATTTTTACGTTATTAATTTATAAATAACTAAAAAAATAAAAGTTTTCAATCTTTATAAACATGTAAATAAAGATTTTGTATTATTTTACTTTAATTAGTTATTTATTTCTCTTAAGTGAGTAAATAAAATAGTAAATTTTTTCCTAGGTAGATTTTATAGTCTTTACACTGAAAAAAGATAATTTTATTTCTATTTAAAGAATGAATAAACTAGTTGTCTTCTTTAAGATCAGAGTACTCTATTTCTTTTGATATTGGTAATTGTGAGGCACTATTTGTAGATTCTACTAATAACTCAGTTAGAGCCTTGTTTTTTTTAGAACTTTCAGCAATGCTACCTAAAGCTCCTAGTGATGCACTTGTGCTTAAAGAAGTAGCAATAATTCCCAAATATAAGCTCTTATTCGTATCTTTTGAATTAAATCCAAAGGCATAAATTAATGTTCCAAATACGCCTATACTTGCAAGAACCTTGCAACTTAGGCCACTCCATGAGAGTGTCTTTTTAGCAGCTTTAATTTGCTCTTCCATACCAAAATTTAATATTTACAGTTAATTTAATGTTTTTTTGCTTTCTGCCCATCAGAATAAATACTAATCTTTTGAATTTTAATAATTTTGTAATTTAATATTTTTTATTTTGTATATTATGTTTTATAAGCAAACTTAGAATTTTTATTTTAATTTAGTTTGAATATTGAAACGAACATTATCAGAAAGGATATGCGAGTATAAAATGTAACAATTATTTGTAATCTTTAGACAATTTTAGCCTTCTGCTTTAAAAATTACCCTAAAGTAATAAGGATTAATTAAAAACAATGGTTACAACTTCTAGCGATCCAACTCTACTAATAGTTCTTGGAAGTATTGGTGTCCTTCTATTTGGTGCTATCGGATATGGGATATATACTACAGCTGGTCCTAAGTCTAAAGAACTCAGAGATCCAATTAAGGAACATGCGAGGATGCATGAATTGGGAATAGCTCATGGGCACGGCAAAGATAATAAATAATTAAATTTTTTTAATTAAAAGTTTTATAAGTCAAATAAACAATATTAATTTTTAATTGGCAGAGAAATATTTCTGAATTATTTTTCTAAAATCTTCTTTTTCTTCCATACCCAGTTTATATGAGCAAGTATTTTCAACTTCTGAAGTAAAATTGGCAATATTTTCTCTAATATCACTTATATCCTCTTTTTTGATCGAATTAAAAAAATATTCATATCTTAATATTCTTTCATTATCAAGACCTTTAAACATATTACTCTCTATTGATTTGCAATACTTGTAAGCTAAATTTCTTTCTACATCAGTATTACTTGAAATTGCAGATTCGCTAAATAAAAAAAGAATCGTTATGAATAGTATATTTATAACGATTAGTTTAAATATTGACGCTATTTTTAAAAATAATTTTTTAATTTTATAAACCATACAATAATCCTTGCAAATTATTTGTTCTTTCTATCTAATTTACTGATGAAGTTTTTAATAAGTGGTGGCGCAATTAATGCATAAATAATGAATATTAAAACAAAAATAGATATTTGAGTATTGTCCATGTATTTTTTCTATATATATTAGCTAAAAGATAAATTCTTACTTTATCCTATAATTGTAAATTATATAATTTAAAAAACCATGTCTAGTGAAAACAATCTAGAGAAAAGTAGTCAAGATTATAAAAAATCTCAATACGGTAGTTGGTATAAAAAAAGTGCTGAAAATAAGAAAAAAATTGCTGATCCCAAAGAAAATTCATTTTTAAATAAGCTTAAAAAGCTTTTTAAAAAATAAATAAATTTTATAGACTAAAAGTGAATGGTTAAATTATTTGACTTGATAAACTTTAGATCTACCGTTACATTTTCTAACAGCCCAAGGTATTGTTTTATTAATGCTTTCCTCCTCTATACATATATTTTGATAATCAGCCCAAAGTTTCATTGGTCTTAAATTTATTGCAATTAAGCTGAAAACAATAATTAAAGCAGATATGAATAGTGATAGCAGTGTGATAATTATATTTATATTCTTATTTTCCATTTTTAAAAATTTACTACTAAGACTCTAATTTAATTTTTTTAAAATTCAATATTATTATTCTATTTAGGTTAATAAATTAAATTTTTCTTAGGGTTGTAAATTATTCGTTAAAACGTAAAACTTATAAATAGGAATATCAAAATAAAATGCCTCCTTATCTAAATCTAGTTTTGTATATTACAGCTGGTTCTGCACTCGGTTGTTTAATGCTTTTTACAGGCATACCTGCAGCACCTCTTTTAGGAGCGATTATCGGGGCAGGTCTGTTGAGTATAACTGGAAAGATTGAAATAGCTAATTGGCCTTTAGGTACTAAAACTATATTAGGTATTGGTATTGGCACCGTAATTGGAACAGGGATTAATAGGGAGACATTAGGAGAATTACAAGTTCTTTGGAAACCAGCATTGCTAATAACATTTTTCCTTTTACTAACAGGATTATTAGTTGCCTTAGCAATAAGTAAAATTCTTGGAATAGATCCTATAGTAGCTATTCTTGGCTCTGCGCCTGGTGGGACTATTGGAATGAGTTTGATTGGAGCTGAATATGGAGTAGGAGCTGCTGTAGCTGCTCTTCATGCAGTACGTCTCATAACAGTTCTACTTTTAATACCAGCACTATTAAATCTATTTGGATTGCTAAATAGCATTGATTTACCCAAATAAAAAATAAAAAAATTTTTACGATTTTATAAATTTAACTATATTAAAAATGTTTCAATGAAAGTCTTTAAAACTTCTTTAAAAGAAAGTAAAGAATTATCCAATTGAGATTTTCCAAAAGAAATAATAATTGGAATTCCTAAAAGTATTCCACTGAAAAATATAATTATAAATATACAAGCAATTCTAATAAGCCATTTTGTAAATGGATCAATTATTTTTATGTTATCTAAGTTAGTAATTTCAGCTTCTTTACTTTGATTTGAAGAAAACATCTTGAATTTTTAATTTGTTAATAAGATTAAAATAACGACTAAACTTTATCAAGAATACTTGATACAAAAATTTGTCAAATTTGCAAAATGATATATTAATAAACAATATAAATTAAAAGAATTAATTATAGAAAAATAATTTAATTAAAATTAATAATATCTAAAACTAACTATGTAGTTTTCTCTTATGCTTTTCACTTGTAAGTCTTTTTCTAGTATATCTTGCTTTAATAGCTAAATCGGTAATTGAATATATGCTAAATAATAAAATCAATATGCCTATAGGATATTTCATTTGAAATTTAGTTTATTAATTCTTTATAACATTTATTAAAATTTTTTCAATAATTTTAATATATTGTTTCTAAATATATTAGATAGATTAATTCTAATATTTATAAATTTAAAATCTAAATTTTATTTAATTTGATCAAGTTATCCCTTTCTTTGATTAATTTCTTTATCTATTATTCCAATTAATGGCATTATAAAGTTTACATTGATCCCCACAGTAAACCAAAAATATAATATTGTAAAAACAATTTTAAGAAATAAATTATTAGGAACAGAAATATATAGTTTGAAAAAGGAACCTAAAAATAAAATTAAAACTCCTGTTAACAAAAAAAATTTTACGAAAGAATAAATATTAATATTCTTTATCTTCATAAATTTAGATGGAAAATTATATTTTAAAATTTTACTACTTTTATGTAATAAATATTATGTTCATTGCGAAAGCAGTCAATAAGAATTGTTCTATGTGATAACAAATATTTATATGATAAATTTATGAATTTTTTTAATTTAAATTTATTTGCCCAATGAACAATATTTAAGAGATGCCAAAACCAAAGAATGAATTTGATATGAATAAAAAACTGAAAAATAATAAAAAAACTAATCCAATCCAAGAAAGTAATTTTAAAAATTTTCCATACTTATGTTTATCTGGCACTAAATTACTATTTATTGTATCCATTGCCATCCATGCAAATACAGGTGCTGATAGGAAACTTCCTGTCATCGCTCCAAAAACAAAATCTTTAACACCAATGCCTCCGGATTTAGCAAGAAGTAGTGCAATTAATGAAGCAAAAATATGAATAATCATCCAGTTCTGAAATCTTGTTTGTTCTAAAGAAGACTCCATTCTTCCTAAATCAGTTCCTTTAATCAATCCTTGAATTGATGAAATACTTCTTGGATAAGCATCTAGGCACGTCAATGTTGTACTAAACATTGCTGCAAACGAAGCTGGAATTATTACCCATTTTGACCATTCCCCTATTGATTCAGTGTAAAGTTTGATTAAATTCTGAGCAAATGCAACTCCACTTCCAGATAACATCCCTCCGCCTGTACCATACATAGTTATTGCTCCTAAAGTTACGAAGAAAATTGCAGTAACGATAGTTAAGAAATATCCAAGGTTAAAGTCAAATTCTGCTTCTTTAATTGTGGGTTTATATTTGGTAACCTTATTTTTTGAAAACATCCAAAGTGAAGGCCATACGCATAGTTCAACGGGACAAGGCATCCATCCCATTAATGGGATGAGAAAAGATAAATTAGAAAGTCTCCAAGGGCTCGTCTCTGATTTATAAAAAGTTGTAATTAGCTCTTTTTCTAAACTACCTTTTGTTATGAGAGAAATGACCGCGAAAAAAGTTAATATTGTTAATAAAGAAACCAATATTTTTGATAATCTGTCTAAGGCTTTGTATTTACCAATTAATAATATAAATCCACTTAAAACTAAAACCATAATTGATAAATCCATTGGTGGGAAATTCGAAAATAATGGAATATTTGTCAATAGAACCCCCGAGACAAAGCTAACAGCAGCAATTGTGAAAGTCCCCGTTATTAAACTAATGATCAGAAAGATAGGAAGGTATGAAGAATTTCTCTTCTTAAAACCTTCTAATAGTGACATCCCTGTCGATGCTGTAAAGCGTGTCCCAACAAGTAAAAATGGATATTTTAGAAAATTTATAATTAGTATTAGACAAACTAAAGAAAATCCAAATCTGGCACCAGCGGTAGTTGATGACATAAGATGGGAGCCTCCAATTGCAGCGCCTGCAAAAATTATTCCGGGACCAATAACATTTTGGAGTTTTGAATTAAATAAAGGCATATTTTATTTTTTGCTTATTTTATATTCTCTTCTTTTCACTAGTTGAGCAAGATTACATGTTTTGAAGAAAATTAATATATTTAAAAATTATCTTTAAACATTTTTATCAAAATTTATTTCTAAAAATTATCAAAACTTACTATATTTTATCTAACCATTTTTTTTTCCAATCTTGTGAACTTTTCTTTGCTAATTCAAGGTATTCTTCTGATCTAAGATTTAGTTTCATAGCCTTTTTCTCTAGATTTGAAGCAGCAATAAAATCCCTCTTCTTTTTATTGATAAATAAATTATTTTTTATATTCTTAAAAATATTTATCATTTATATATATTTGTTATTAATAAATGTACTAGATAATATCTATATTGACAATGTTAAATATTCTATAAACAAAGACTAATTCGTTTTTTTGATTCTTTTATGGTTTGCTTTTTCTAATATCTTATTTATAATAAAGTATACTATTTCTTATTAGATAATTAACCTAAGTTTCATTAACAATTTTATTATTAGATATTAAC
>CACNWH010000025.1 GCA_902624105.1 uncultured Prochlorococcus sp.
TTATAGATGCAAATCTAGATAGATCCAGAGAAGGAATAAGAGTTTTAGAAGACTGGGCAAGATTTGCATTAGGGAGAGAAGATTTAGTCAAGATTTTTAAAAATTTCAGGCAAATTTTAGGTAAGCATCATCTTAGAATTTATAAAGAGTCTAGAAATTTCATTACTGATAAATGTGCTGGTTTAAGTCATCCTGAACAATTTAAAAGAAATAATACGAGCTCTATTATTAGTTCTAATTCCGCAAGAGTTCAAGAAGCTTTAAGAGTAATAGAAGAATTCACAAGAGACCATAATAAAAATCTTTATAAAATTTCATCTGAAATAAGATATGAAATTTATAATCTTGAAATTGTTTTATTAGAAGCACAGTCAAACTACTCATTTCGAAAAATTCTGAATGAGAATGATTTATATTTCATTACTATTGATACCGAAAATTTATTTGAAAAAATAAAACACATTTTAGAGGGAGGTGTAAAAATTATTCAATGCAGATTTAAACAAGGGAAAGATTCTGATAATCTTAAATTTGCAATAAAAGTAAGAAAATTATGCAATGATTTTGGTGCTCTTTTTTTAATAAATGACAGAGTAGATATTGCCTTGGCTTGCAGAGCAGATGGAGTTCATCTTGGTCAAGATGATATGGATATAGAATCTGCTAGGAGAGTATTAGGTTTTTCTAAAATAATAGGTATCTCAGCTAGTAATGAGTTGGATATTAAAAACGCGATACAACATGGTTGCGATTACTTAGGAATAGGTCCAGTTTTTGCCTCCACAACAAAAAAGGGAAAAGTTCCTTTAGGAATAGATACTTTAAAATCTCTTACAAAAGATATTTCAATCCCATGGTTTGCGATTGGAGGAATTAAGCATGAAAATATTCATCTTTTAAAAGAAAATAATATTCGCAAAGTAGCAATAATTACGGATCTTATTAACTCAAAAAAACCTAAAGATAAAGCTATTATGATAATAAATTCCTTAACTGATGAAAATTAAAGTCAATGGTGAAGAAAGAATTATTCATTGTAATAAAAGCATTTCTTTGATTGAGACTATGAAATTACTAGGATATTCTTCAAATAAAGTTATTGTTGAACTAAATAAACTTATTATTAATTCAGATGAATGGAAGAATAAATTTATAAAAGATGGTGACAAACTTGAAATTGTATCAATAGTTGGAGGAGGTTAACTACTTCCAAAAGTCCATATTTGATCATTAGTCAGGCATTTGTACCCAAGTACGAATAACTAAAAATATCTTCATAATTTTTTAACCTAATCAACGAAACATTTGATCTAATTTTCATTTTTTCATTTTATATTCTTAATACTATAAAAGTTCAAATGAAAGAAGAATTAAAGCAATCTACTAGATCTTTAAAATGGGAGCAAAATGGCCAATTAGCTCATAAAGATCTTTCTGATTTAATCGATAGATTAAAAAATGTTGAGAATGAATGCAACTCTTCAGAATTATCAAGACTAAGTAATAATTCTGACAATATTGATTAAATTTGTTACTCCTCTATTGATTGTTATAAATATATCTGTTTCAAATAAAAAATAATTAAAAATAAAAATGCATAAAAGATACCCAGAATGGATAAACACGGAAGTCATTATGAAAGCTATAAAGATGCGAGAAGAGGGTATATTATCTGAAAGATTAAATATGTGGATAGAAAATCTCTTAGAGATTAACCATAAGGAATAGTCAGTATTGAATTTTAACTTTTAATTATTCTTAGTGCCGCCATTGCAGCACCGTATCCATTATCTATATTCATTACTAATATTCCTGGAGAGCAACTTGCTAGCATACTATTCAAGGCAACCATTCCATCTTTACTAACTCCATATCCTACAGAGACTGGAACTCCTATTATTGGCTGAGGTAATAGTCCTCCTATTAAAGTGGCCAAAGCGCCTTCCATTCCGGCACAAACTATTATTAAATCATGTTCATTAATCTTATCTAGTTGACTAAAAAGTCTATGAACTCCAGCGACTCCAACATCAATAAAAGTTTCACAAGTGATCCCATAAATCTCTAAAGCTGTTTTAACTTCTAGAGATACTTTCAAGTCGCTAGATCCTCCAGAAACGATTGCGACAGTTTTCTCAGTTTTAATTTTATTTACATTTTCTCCAATTACTAAACAATTTGCATCTTTAATAAATATTGCATTTGAATAAATATCTTGTAGGCATCTCGCTTTGCTTTCATTAATTCTTGTTATAAAAACAAATTCACCTTTATTTAAAACTTCTTGAGCAATTTTTTTTAATTGCTCAACACTTTTATGTTCTCCCCAAATTGCTTCAATTAATCCAAGTCGATTTTGTCTATCAAAATCGAATCTAATATCTAAGATCATTTTTGCTCAAATAATTCTCCTTCATAAATAAATTTAAAAGGATTAGTTTCTATACCTAAAGTGCTAGTAACAGTTTCCTCATAAATTTCCTGCATTTTGTTCACTTCTTCATCAGAAATACTTTTCCATAATTTTCTATTTTCCCATTTAACAAGTAATAAAGCCTCCCCCTTTTTCTTATTATAAAAAATTTGTCTGCCTAAAAAACCATCTTGTTTTGAAAGCCATGGTTCCCAAACCTCTTCCTCTGCTTTAAGCCAAGTTTCTTTGTATTTGAAGGGCACACTAAGTCGCAATTCTTCTACAATATTTCCATTAAGATTATCCATTGGAAGAGCAAAGGCATTTGTTAAATTTGAATTTACAATAAACGTTATTATTATTAATATAAAAAAATTTTTTATTAAATTTTTTAAGAGAAAAATTACTTTCATTATTCTTTCTCTAATAAAACTACTGAATGGCAACTTATCCCCTCTTCACGGCCTTCTGGACCTAAGGTTTCATTAGTTGTAGCTTTTATACCAATTAAATCTTTTTCTAAACCTATTACTTTAGAAATATTGTCTTTCATTGAATCTATATGGGGAAGAAATTTCGGCCTTTCAGCGACAATAACACTATCAATATTATTAATTAACCATCCTTTATCTTTAATCAATTCAACTACTTTTGAGAGTAATATTAAACTATCTGCATTTTTCCATTTGTCATCATTGGGCGGGAAATATTTACCAATATCACCTAATGAAAGTGCGCCCAAGAGTGCATCCATAATTGAATGACTAAGAACATCTGCATCACTATGTCCATCGAGTCCTAAATTATTAGGATGTTCTAATTTGACTCCTCCAATAATTAGATCTCTCCCCTTTTTTAATCGATGAATATCATATCCATTACCGATGCGAAATCTCATAAGGTTATTGTGCTCTTTATTTATTCTCTTACTTCCTGGTAAATTTTTGAAGTCTTCAGCAGAAATTAAGTCTTTTCTCCTTTCCAAAGTCCTTCGAATCTTTTGCTCATTTCGCCACTTTTTAATTTGTATATGATCACCGCTCAATAAAATACTTGGAACATTCATGCCCCTAAAGCTTGAAGGCCTTGTGTAATGGGGATATTCTAGATAGCAAGAATTATGACTCTCATCAATTAAAGAATCTGGATCTCCAAGAGTTCCGGGGATTAAACGTGAAATCCCATTAATTATAGTTAACGCTGGAATTTCACCTCCAGTCAAAACGTAATCTCCAATTGAAACTTCTTCGTCCGCTAATAGTCTTACTCTCTCATCAAAACCTTCGTATTGACCGCAAATAATGATTAATTGATCATATGATGACCATCGTACAAAATCCTTTTGATTTATTACTTGCCCCTGCGGGGACATTAAAAGTGTACGTTTATTTTTTGATTTTTTGATTGATTCATATGCTTTATATATTGGCTCTGGTTTTAAAACCATTCCTGCACCACCTCCATAAGGGAGGTCATCGACTTGCTTATAAGAGCCCTCCCCGTAGTTTCGTAAGTCACATGTATTAATTGAAATTAATTTCTTTTTGATAGCTCTCGAAATAACGCCCATATCATTCAATACTTGAAAAGACTTTGGAAATAAGCTGATTACATCAAAACAAATATTAGACATTTAGAAATCTTCCTCATAACCAAATTCAATTAACTTCGATTCTTTTTTTCTCCAATTTGGTATTACTTTTACAAATAGCTCGAGATAAATCGAACCCTCAATTAGATTTCTCATATTAATTCTTGCAGATTTTCCAATAACCTTTAACATAGATCCTCCTTTTCCTATAAGAATCCCTTTTTGACTTTTTCTCTCAACAATAATTGTCGCCAAAATAGCGGTAATTTCTTTTCCCTTATTTTTTTTATATTCAATTTTCTCTATTTGGACTGCTACGCTATGAGGGATTTCCTCTCTTGTATTGAGTAATACTTGCTCTCTAATTAATTCAGATAATAATACCTTTATAGGTTGGTCAACAATAGTATCTTTTGGGTAAAGAGGTTTACCCTCAGGAAGAAACTCCCTAATTTTTTTTGTTAATTGATTACATCCATAACCGCTGAAAGCACTAACTTTTTGAAAGCTAATTAAATTATCATTTAAAAGTTCTTTATATTGATCCATTCTTATAAATTTATCTCTGTTTTCTAATAAATCCCATTTATTCAAAACTACTATACATTTTGATTTTGTAGTAATTAATAAATCTCTTATATACTCATCTCCCCTCCCAGGTTTATAGTAAGAATCAAATATTAACAATATAAGATCAACTCCATTAATAGCCGAAATAGCATTCTTAACTAATTTTTCCCCTAACAAATGATGAGGTTTATGTACACCTGGAGTATCTATAAAAATCATTTGTGTATCATCTGTAGTAAGTATTCCTCTTAATTTATTGCGCGTTGTTTGGGCAATAGGTGATGTAATAGTTATCTTTTTTCCAACAAGTTTATTAATCAAAGTTGACTTGCCAACATTTGGTCTCCCTAGCAAAGTCACAAAACCAGATTTATACTTACTCACAAGTACTTAATGTATCCATAATAAAATTCTGATCACAAATGAAGAAAAAAACCACAATTAGTCAAGAACCATCTTTTATACAATCAATTAACATCGCTAAGGATTGGTGCAAAGATTGGGATGATGATCTTTTAAGTGATGAGGTTTTAGCTGATCGTATTTACGAACTTATCAAGACTAAAAATGGCACAAGGGGTTTTTTTGCTTATGCTTTATCAGACAGTAAATGTACTTTATTAGATAAATTACCTTCTCCTCTAATTTTTATATTGCGAGAGAGAGGGGATCATATTGTAGATATCACAGTTAAAAATTTATTTATGAGTTCTGCCCAAATACTTAATCATCAAAAAGATAAGAATTTTGAATATGCTGAAAAGTCAAATAATATTTCTGATAGATGCATAAATATTTTAAAGGCATTGGATACTAAATTAGTAACAAAAAAAATCAATAAATTGCTTTCAGAAATTGATAATATGGGAAACAGTTTTGATAAAGCAGTAAGATATAGTGCAGAACAAAAAAATTTTATAAGAGAGAAAGTAAACGAAATAGCAAAATAAAAGGGCTAATAGAAGCCCCTTTATAAAATAAGAGATTAATAACTTATCAATTTAATCTCTTCTACCACCACCTTGCAAAGCAATCATTAATCTTAAGATGAATACAAAAAGATTTATGTAAGTCAAGTACATACCTAATGCACCAGCAAGATACTGGTCATCACTATATCTTCTTGGCATAGTATAAAAATCTACGAAGGACATTGCCACAAATAGTACTGTTCCGAATCCAGCAATAAGTAATTCAAAACCACTACCTCCAAAAGCTGGAGAAAATAAACCTCCAATAAATTGAACTACCATTGCTATTATTAAGCCTAGGAGACCAAGTCCTACAACACCTTGAAGAGCTTGTCCAACATTATCGCTCATTCTTTGGCCAGTATATGATGCAATCACAAATGTGATGCCTGTTGCTAGAGCAGCAGTTGCAATTGAGCCAACTCCAATAGTAAAAGCTGCATAAGCTATTATTCCACTTAAGGTAAATCCCGTAAGCAGACTATATGTAGCTAGGAGAGGCAGTGCTTTTGCATTATTAGCATTATTAGCAGCGCTTTGAGCAACAAAAAAGAGCACTAGCTGACCTATGATCGCAATAAAAAATAGAGGATTAAAAATCGGACTATTCATTATAGAGAGTCCACCTAATACACCAAAAGATGTTAGAACCATTCCACCACCAACATATGGCAAGGCTTTGTTAACTACATTTGGTCCAACAATTGCCCTAGTTTGAGCTTCGCGAATAGCTTGTTGAAAATTACTGCTTGCAGGCATTTTTATTTTTTAATTAAATATACTTTACTCTATTTTTTATAAATTTCCGTGTGCGGTTCACCCAATTAATTTTTATAAGCCTCTATAATTTTCTGCACAAGTGTATGACGAACAATATCTTCAGTTGTCAAATAACAAAATTTTATATCCTCTACATTTGAAAAAATATTAATTGCTTCTATTAAACCACTCTCATCACTATTCTTTAGATCAATTTGTGTAATATCTCCATTAACAATCATTTTTGATCTCTCACCTAATCGAGTCAAAAACATTTTCATTTGAGCTTTTGTTGTATTTTGAGCCTCATCAAGAATAATTAGAGAATCTTCAAGTGTTCTTCCTCTCATGAATGCAAGGGGCACTATTTCTATTATCCCTTTATCAATAAGAGAGTTAGTTTTTTCAGAGCCAAAAATACTATGTAGGGAGTCAAAAAGGGGTCTTAAGTATGGATCTACTTTTTGTTGTAAATCTCCTGGTAAAAATCCTAAGTTTTCTCCTGCCTCAACAGCAGGTCTAGTTAAAATAATTTTTTCAATTACTTTTTCGGCTAATAATCTTGCTGCTAAAACTGTCGATAAAAAGGTTTTACCTGTTCCTGCTGGCCCAATGGCAAAAGTTAAATCATAATTCTCTATTGCTTCTACATAAGCCTTTTGCCTTATTGTTCTTGGTCTTAAATATTTGCCCCCTTTTGATCTAGCAAGTACTTTTTTACCTAATTCAGCATGAGATGTTGCTTGACCTATATTTAAAGAACAAAATGCGGCTTTCAAATCAACTTCTGGGACTTCTAATCCTTGCTCCCATATAGGTCTTGTCAATTCAACGAGTGCTGATGCTTTTTCTAATTTTGATGATATACCACTCATCTCAAGCTGCAAACCTCTTACAGCGAATGAAACTCCTGTAAGTGTTTCAAAATTTTTCAAGCATTTATTTCCTGGTCCAGATAGTGCTGTAGCAGCATCTGTACTTGGTAAATCAATAGTGAAGTGACCTATATTGGAAACTTCTTTCATTTAATATTTAAATATTGATGTAAAGTTAGCAATTTTATTCTTTTTCAGCTTCAGTAGTTTCAGATTTTTTTGCTTCAGCTTTTGCAGCTTTTTCTTTTTCAGCCAATATCGCTTTACCAATAGCTATTGAAGGTCTTTCCTTTTTGTCTAATAAACCACCCTTTTCCAACAACATTCTGACTACATCTGTCGGTTGAGCTCCTTGGCTTAGCCTCAATCTTAAGGCTTCAGTATCAAGTCTTGTCTCCTTGGTTCTTGGATTATAAAAACCAAGTTCCTGCAATGGTCTCCCATCTCTTCTTGAGGTACTGTTACATGCAACGATTCTGAAACTAGCCTCTTTTTTCTTCCCAAAGCGCTTAAGGCGCAATTTAATCATCTTAAAAGTTTATTTGTTTTATTAATACTATCATTGAAAGGTAAATTTTTGGAAATTATAAATCCGCAAACCCCTTTTTTTTCTTTGCAGATTTCGCTTTTTTAGGACGATAATTATTTTTTCCTCCCATTCCAGGCATTCCTCCCATTCCAGGCATTCCTCCCCCATTAGACATTTGTTTCATAAACCCCCTCATCCTTTGAAAATCAGATAAAACCTTATCAACCTCCTTTACTTCATATCCACTCCCTTTAGCTATTCGGCTCCTTCTAGATGGTTCAGCTGCCAGTAATTCTGGTTTTTGTTTCTCAACTAATGTCATTGAAGAAATCATAGCTTCAATTTTTTTAAGTTGCTCTTCTCCATTCTTAATCATCCCATCATCGATTTTATTCATCCCTGGAATTAATTTAACCAATCCACCCAGCGAACCCATACGTTTAATTAGTCTCATCTGCTTAACAAAATCATTAAAGTCAAAAGTTGCTTCTTGCAGTTTCTTTTGCATTGCCTCTGCATCAGCAAGTTCTACCTCCTTTTGAGCTTTCTCTACAAGAGTTAGTACATCCCCCATACCTAAAATTCGGCTAGCCATCCTCTCAGGATGAAATGGTTGCAAAGCCTCAATTTTTTCACCAGTTCCTATAAATTTAATTGGTTTTCCGCTTACTTTTCTGATAGAGAGCGCTGCACCACCTCTGGAATCGCCATCTAGCTTAGTTAAAATCGAACCAGTAATTCCTACTTTCTCATGAAATGATTTAGTCAAATCAGCCGCCTCCTGGCCAATCATAGAGTCAACTACCAATAAAACCTCATCTGGATTAGAGACTCTCTTGATCCGAACCATTTCTTCCATCATCGATTCATCAATTTGCAACCTACCTGCAGTATCAATAATGATAAAATCTTTTTCATTATTGATAGCGTGAGAAAGTCCTTCTCTTACAATTTCCTCAGGTTTACTATTCTCTTTTAGATCTGAAAAGACTTCTAAACTATATTGTTTTCCAATTGTTTTAAGTTGGTCAACTGCAGCAGGCCTATAGATATCAGCAGCAACTAATAAAACTCTTTTTTGTTTTTCTTTAAGATAAAGGCCTAATTTACCAGTCGCGGTAGTTTTACCAGCGCCTTGTAATCCCGCCATTAAAATTACGGTTGGCTTATCTTTACTTACATTCAAGGGAGAATTTTCCTTACCCATTATGTTTACTAATTCATTATTAACAACTTCAATGAATTTCTGACCAGGATTAACACCTCTAACAACATCTTCACCAATAGCCTTATCTTTAACATCGCTGATAAAGTCTTTTACGACTGATAAATTGACATCAGCATCTAACAACGCATTACGAACTTGTTTTAAAGCTGAATCAATATTATTTTCACTAATTTTTGATTCTCCCTTTAAACCCTTTACTGCGTCTTCAAATCTTGCAGAAAGTTCATCAAACATTAATTATAATTATTCTGTTTTAAGTATAAACGATCGATAATAAAAACCTAAATACCACTAACATAATCAACTAATTTCCAAGATTTTGAAGTATATCCGAGAATATATTTGACTTT
>CACNWH010000026.1 GCA_902624105.1 uncultured Prochlorococcus sp.
ATGAAATTAGCTGATAAATATTTTTTATAATATAGTATTATTATAAGACTTCTTAATTAGTAATTACTTTTAAGACTCTCAGACTTTCCGAAGTTAAAAAAATGTGCATTTGTGTTAATTGTAAATGGGTTGATAGATGCAAAACTTATCATGATGTTGAAGAAAAACATGAAGCAGATCATCTTAGTTTAACTCCTGATATAGAAGCTAAGAACCCATTCATTCATGTAAGTTTGGTAGAAGAATCTAAAGGTGAATTTACTATGGAATGGGATGTTAGAGCTTGTTCTAGTTTCCATGAAGAGATAGGAAGATGGTCAAAATTAAGGCCTGGCTTAGAAATCCCTGCTTAATTATTAAAAGAAAAATAGTATTTTTTATAATCTTGAGAATCAAATGGTTTTTTTTTATTTACAAATAAAACCATTAAGTGTAATTTAAATTTATTAAGAGTATAAATACTTAGCTAAAATAGTTTTAAAAATTGTATTTCATCTCAAGACCGTTGAAAGTTTTTTTAAATACCGCTTACAAACCTATTGAAGGATTGTTAGAAACTCTTGAAGAATTAATGAAAATGGAAAAGATTATGGATGTTTCTAATGATAACTGGGAGACAAATAATGAACAAATTCCTTTATGGTTCTATCAAATGATTATTTCAATGGGGTTTTCTGTATGCTTAGGTTTCCTATTAATCTTAGTTGGAAGTCTCTAAATTGTTGCAAAATTTTATAGAGAAACAATACATATAAAGAAAAATATTTTGGAATTTATAAATTAAAACAGAATTTAATAATTTAATAATTAAATATTATTAAATTACGTATAAAGATATTAATGTTTTATTTAAAAGAATCTTTATCATTATTCAAAAAATTATCCAGAATTTTATGCTAATTAATATTTTGTTATTTTCTCAAGCTATTTATGAGAGATGATATACATTTTTTATTAAACTTTAATAGTAAGAAATGATAAATATGATTCTCGCACTTTAAACAAAACTAGTTAAATTATATTTTTGTTTATAAAAATGTTTGAAGCTATTATTTATTTATTACAAGGTAAAATTGAAGAAAATGAGAAATATAAGCAGTAATATTTAATTTTTTAAATTTACTTCTTTATTATTCCTAAATAAAATTAAGGTCTACATATTAGAGGCTTTCTTACATTTTCAGCTGTAAGATAATCAGCTAGTTTAATTGATAGAGCAATGACGGTTAATCCATGACCGATGCTTGGGCAGCTTGGGAAAATACTAGCGTCAGAAATATACAAATTATCAATATCATGTGACTTGCAATTTTTATCTACTACTGAAATTATTGGATCATTACCCATTTTGCATGTCCCACATGCATAACCAACGATACTTAACGGTGCTAACCCTCTTGGATGAGCGGGAGTCCTAGTAATTGATACTGAAAGGGGATTCTTTTCCATACTTTTCAGTGTGTCTAACCACCTATATACGAGTCGATCATGAGCCTCCAGATTGTTATGGAGATAATTAATTTTAATTTTATTATTCTGTATAGTTACTTCATTCTCTTCATCAGGTAATACTTCAGTCATTGCCCACCATGAGATTGATCTCTTTGCTAATCGCTTTAATCCAAAGTCTGGGATTACTTTAGTTATTAATGATAATACAGGGGGAGATTCCGCAAAAAAGGCATCTCTTAAAACTCCACCTCCTGTTTGTATGTGTCCGAGTGGAAAATTAACATTTTTATCACCAAAATAAAAATCATTTATACCTAAAGATTTAGCAAAATATCCACTGGTAGTGTTATTAGCCCTCTGTAATATGCATGTCATTTGCAAATTCATTAAATTTTTTCCAACAAGTTTAGAACTATTACTTAAACCATTGGGATGTAATGAAGATTTTGAATTTAAGAGAATAATGGGTGTATTAATAGCTCCAGCTGCAAGAATTACAATGTCTGAAGAGAAGAACCAAGTATCTTCACCAATTATTGCCTCAACTCCCTTAATTGATTTTCCGGACGAATTTACGTCTAGCTTTGAAACTTTAGCATTAGTTCTTATTCTTAAAAAATCTTGATTAGAATTATAAATTCCATATAACTGTGCATCTCCTTTTTGGAACATAGAGCAATTTTCAAAATTTATATCTTGTGATTGATCTGGCCAACTAATAGGTAAATAATATGGATTACATCCTTCTTGTTTTAAAACATTTTGAATCTCTTTGAAGATTGGATCAATTGGTTTTGGAGGATTATCATATTCTAAAGAGCGAGTAGGTTCTGTTTTGTCAATACCATGTTGACCTTTCACCTTATACATTCTTTCTGCAATTGAATAATAAGGCTCTAGATCACTATATGAAATTGGCCAAGATGGAGAGATGCCCTCTTGTAGCTCCAGATCCTCAAAATCTTCTATCCTCATTCTTTGTAATACCGAACCCCAAATCTTTGTATTACCACCAAGCGCATAAACTGTTTGAGGAGAAAATGGATCACCATCAGGCCCAAGCCAATTTTCTCCTTTTGGATGATATCTCGTTTTTCTAAATAAATCTGTACCAGAAATATTTGTTTCTTCAGGAGGAAGCTGACCTCCTCTCTCTAGAAGTAGTACCCATTTACCTTTTTTTGATAATTGATGTGCTAAGGTTGCACCGCTTGCACCTCCACCCACTACTATGAAATCATAATGATGATCGTCAATTAGCATAAGGTCAGGAAATAATTATCAAAACATTGATTTTTTATTTTACTAAATTTATTGCCACAAATAAATAAGAACAAATAAAATTATCCAAATAACATCTACAAAATGCCAAAAAAGACTAACAGATTCAACTCCCATTTCTCCCCCTTTATAATTATTTGGTAGAAAAGATCTGTACAACATTAATCCCATTAACAATATGCCAGTAATAACATGAAGGCCATGAAATCCTGTAAGTAAGTAAAACATACCTCCAAAGACACCGCTTTGTAAGCTGAATGAAAGTTCAGACCATTCAATATATTGTCCATAAACAAAATAACTTCCCATTAACATAGTTATGAACCATATACCTCTAAATCCCCATAAATTTTTTTTATGAAGAGATTTTTCCGCAAAATAAATAACAAAACTTGATGATACTAAAATAATAGTATTAATCAGTGGTTCTTTTACTGCGATTCCATCAATCCCTTCTGGATACCATACTGGGGCAGTTACTTTAAGAATTCCATAACCAACAAAAAAGGCGAAAAATATTATACTTTCTGAACATAAAAAAATTATAAAACCAGTCATATTATGGCCATCATGTTTCACATGACCAGGGACATGATTAATAGTTGTATTTTTATTTTCTGAGAGCATTATTTAATGTTTTTTAAAAGATTTTTCTATATAAAACTGTTCATCTTGAACAAAGGGTTTATCAAGACCATAACAATAAGGCTCATTTAATACAGTTGGAATATCATCTTCAAAATTTTCATGTGGAGGAGGAGAAGGTAGAAGCCATTCTAACCCAATTGCTTTCCATGGATTGGGTGGAGCGGATTTACCTCTTACCCAAGAGCTTACCATGTTTAGAATAAAAGGTATTGATGCAACTCCAAGAATAAATGCGCCAATACTTGCTATTACATTCCAAATAGCAAATTCAGGATCATATGATGCAACTCTTCGAGGCATTCCTAGTAATCCTGCCCAATGAAGAGGCAACCAATTAAGAGTCGCACCAACAAAAGTAAGTGCGAAATGAACTTTCCCTAATCCCTCATAGAACATCCTCCCAGTAAATTTTGGGAACCAATGATAGATTCCTGCGAAAATCCCAAAAGCAATCGTATTAAAAATAATGTAATGAAAATGGGCAACAACAAAGTATGTATTGCCTACATGTATATCAACTGGAACTGTTGCTAACATTACTCCAGTAATACCTCCAAAAATAAAATTAAATAGTCCTCCTAAACAAAAAAGCATTGGTGTACTTAATCTGAGATTTCCGCCCCATAAAGTTGCTATCCATGCAAATACTTTTACGCCAGTAGGTACAGCAATAAGCATAGTAGTGAACATAAAAAGATTTCGCATCCACATAGGAGTACCTGTATAAAACATATGATGCACCCATACAACTAGCGATAGGATAGTTATTCCAAATGAAGCAACTGCTACAAATTTGTATCCGAAAAGTGGTTTTCTTGCATAAACGGGAAAAAGTTCTGAAAAAATACCAAATACTGGTAGAACCATTACATAAACAGCTGGATGGGAATAAAACCAGAAGAAATGTTGAAACAAGACGGGATCGCCACCACCCTCAATCCTAAAAAAACTTGTTCCAAAAGTAAGATCAAAGAAAAGCATTATTGCACCACCTGTGAGTGCAGGTAAACCAAGTAATTGAAGTAATTGAGCAGCTAAAACAGTCCAGATAAAAATGGGCATTTTAAAGAAACCCATACCTGGTGCTCTCATTCTTATGATTGTTGTGACAAAGTTAACAGCACCCATTATCGAAGAAATTCCTGATAATGAAATTGCCGTAATCCAAAGCATCTCACCGTTTATCATCTTCCCGAGAGGATTTTGAATACTAATTGGGGGATAAGACCACCATCCTGAAGATGCTGGTCCACCTGGAACAAAAAAACTTAAAAGTAAAATTATTGAGAAAACTGGTACGAGCCAAAATGCTAAAGCATTAAGTTTTGGGAAAGCCATATCAGGTGCCCCAATCATCGGAGGAACAAGTAGATTTGTCAAACCGCTCAACATAGGGAAGAGGAATAAAAACAGCATGACTGTTCCATGCATCGTATAAAGGCCGTTATAGACTGTCGGATCAAATAAATCTGATGGAGGTGTTATTAATTCTCCTCTGACTAGCATGCCTAGAAGGCCACCAAGTAGTAGAAAAAATAATGCTGTAACTATATATTGAATCCCAATAACTTTGGCATCTGTGTTAAAGCTAAAAAATCTTTTCCAATCATTTGGTCCTTTTGGATAAGGATTTTTAGATTTAACTAATCTTTGATCGTAATTAATAATTGTCATTGTTTTACCTATCCATCATGAGGTCTATCTTCTAAACCTACATCTTGTACTTTTGGAGCAGGAGCAGGCTCAACAGTCGCCCAACCCCTGTTACCATTTTTTAGCCTTTTATCGTATAAACGACCTGCAGGATTTAATCCATTTTGAAGTTCTTTTTTTACAGTCTCATTAATCCATTTATTAAATATGTCCTCTGATTCAACAATTACATTTGTTTGATTTTGTGAAAAATATGCCCCGCTAAACATAGCATCTCTTAATCTAAAGACTCCTTTTCTTGTTGGTGTAAGAGAATATGTAATAACACTTCCAGGGATAATATCTTGTTTTAACCTAAATGCTGGTATGTAAAAACTATGAATCACATCATCAGTAATTAACCTAAAGTTTGTTCTCTTATTAATAGGGAGATGTAACTCAGAACTATGAATACCGTTAGGATATATAAATTCCCAGTTCCATTGCCTAGAAATTACATCAATTGGTCCAAAATCAAAAGGCTTCTTTTCCTCAACAAAAGGAGCCTCTTGACCAAAGTTATATTTTGTTTTTGATCCTAAATTCTCTAGTTTGTAATTAACTTTAGTAGCATAGGTTGCAATTGCTAAAACTAAAATTAAAGGAATTATCGTCCAAATAACTTCCAATTTGACGTTCCCCTCAAGAGGCTGACCATTACTTTCATCATATTTTGGAGCTCTATTAAATATTAAAATCCAAGCCATAGTTCCAGTACACCCTAAAAATATAAAAGTTCCAATAGTTGTCTCAAATGCAAAAAGATTATCGACATAATTAGCTGCTTCAGAAGCTTGAATCGGCAACCAGCTATAAGACCAATAACCCATTAACAAACTTATTAAACTATTAATCCCAACAGCAGAAATTATTATGAAAATTGTTAGATATTTTTTATTATTAAATTTCTTTATTTTAGAATTCATTGGAAAATTTGATTAAGGTCTTCTCCTCTCACGAGTAATTGATCGGCAGTGATATGAACTCCAAAGTCACTAGCTAACCAAGCACCAAGACTTCCATGTAGTCCCATAATTAACAAAATTACAGAGCCTAAAAATATATATGACCAGGAGACTTGTCTTCCATAATCTTTTCTAAAAACAAATCTTTGGTATCCTCTCCATATTGTCATAGAAATCATTACTAGTAATATTGCTACTCCACCAACAGCATGCCAAAGCATAGTTGAAATGGCATTTTGTCCAAGAATACTTTTAACTTCAGGAATTGGAACTGCTAATAACATTTCAAAAAAACCTGAGGCTACAGTAAAAAAAGTTATAAATGACGCGGCTAGAACGTTATACCAACCGACATCATGAAAACCTACTCTCGTGACGGGGAAGGCAAGAAATCTAAATATTCTTTTTTCAAAAGGATAAAATGCTCCAGCAATATCAAAGGCAATCCCAATTGCAAATAATCCAATTGTAAGATGAACAAGGTTTGGGTGAATCGGAATTTTGTATGGCAAGTCATTAGGACCTAATTTGTCCGAAATATCACTTATGGGGGATTTTATAATAATTAGAAAAAATGAGTAAAGATTCCCTAAAACATTAAGTAGGACGTTGTAGATGTAATGAAAATGCATTATAGAATTCCTTCCCTTACAGCTTCAACTACAGGAACGGTATGTAATCCATAAATCCAAACAAGCATATCTCCTAAATAAACTTGTGTACAAACTAATACGGCAAGAACAATATCAACGAAGACAAATCCTTTGGATAAAACTTGTGGATTGGTTTGTCTTGAAACGTATCTCCAACCTGAGATAACAGAAAGGACACCTGCTAATGACCACCCTATTGTACTGTGATAATTTAATACATCTCTTGATACTCCATATGGGTTACTCAATCCAGCTTCAATTTGCCCGAAAACTATAGCAATAAAGATTGCAATAGTAGCTACTATAAGATTTAAAAAGCTTACTTCAAACAAATTTGGTTTTTTAAAAATTATTCCAACAAAATCGAAAACAACTGCTCCTAAAGCCATTGCAATTACAAAATGAACCACAATAGGATGTATAACATCAATCCAAGGTAGATTTTTTTCATTTAGAGGGGGAAGTAAACTAGATATTATTGGATATAAATTACTAAATCCAGTAAATACATTACTTAATGCTGCGTGGATCATGTTTA
>CACNWH010000027.1 GCA_902624105.1 uncultured Prochlorococcus sp.
CAATTCAATTTCAGAGAGATTAGGAGAGTTATCAACTAAATTTAGTAATAATGTCCTTGATGCTACAAATAAATGGTTTTTAATTTTAGAAAATAAATCTCAAATAAAAGGTTTACCAGAAAGAGTCCTAGAATTAATGGCTTTATCTGCTCAAAGACATTTGAAAAAAGAAGGCAACGTTGAGATTCAAAATGGCCCTTGGAAATTGAGTTTAGATATTCCAACATATACAGCTTTTATGAGTTACTCAGAGGATAGATCTTTAAGAGAAACACTTTATAAAGCTTTTGTAAGTAGAGCCTCAAATGGCAGTGAAAATAATAATCAAATAATAGAAGAGATATTAGATCTAAGAACTAAACAATCAAAACTATTAGGATATAAGAGTTGGGCTGATTTAAGCTTATCAACCAAAATGGCTAGCAAAACAGATAACGTTGAAAAGCTCTTAGAGGAATTAAGAGAGCCATCTTTCAAGGCAGCTAAATCAGAATTAAAAAATTTAAATAAATTTGCTCATAAAAATGGTTTTGATCCTGATACTCAACTTCAGCCATGGGATATAAGTTATTGGGCTGAACTTTTAAGAAAAGAAACACTTAGTTTAGATCAAGAGGCTTTAAGACCATGGTTCCCCCTCGAAGATGTTTTAAAAGGATTATTTAGACTATGTGAGAAGCTCTTTGATATTAAAGTTGTTGAAGCAAATGGAGAAGCACCAGTTTGGAATGAAGATGTTCTTTTCTTTAATATTTTTAATAATTCCAATAATAAAAAAATTGCCTCATTTTATTTAGATCCATTTTCACGTCCAGAGTCTAAAAGAGGTGGGGCTTGGATGGATGAATGTTTAAATAAAAATTTTGATTCAGATGGGAATCATATTGTCCCAGTAGCCTATCTAGTATGTAATCAAACTCCTCCTTCTAAGAACAAACCAAGCTTGATGAGTTTTGATGAGGTACAGACATTATTTCATGAATTTGGTCACGGACTCCAACATATGCTCACAACGATAGATTTACCTCAAGCTGCAGGAATAAATAATGTTGAATGGGATGCCGTTGAACTTCCTAGTCAATTTATGGAAAATTGGTGTTTTGATAAGAAAACCTTACTAAATATCGCTAAGCATTATGAAACTGGCGAAAAATTACCTGAAGAAGATTACGAGAAACTTTGCGCTAATAGAACTTTTAATTGTGGGATGGGTACTTTAAGGCAGCTACATTTTGCAATAACTGATCTAAGGTTGCACAGCAATTTATCTTCTTATCAAGATTGGAATTCTGATGAGATTAGAAGAGATGTCGCAAAGAATACAACTATATTACCCCCTATCGATGAGGATAATTTTCTTTGCTGTTTCAGTCACATTTTTGCAGGGGGATATTCAGCAGGATATTATTCTTACAAGTGGGCAGAAGTTTTAAGCGCTGATGCATTTTCCATGTTTGAAGAAGCTGGATTAGAAAATGAACAACAGATAAAAGATATTGGGAAAAAATTCAAGGAAACTATCTTGAGTCTTGGAGGAAGTTTGCCTCCATTAGAAATCTTTAAATTATTTAGAGGTCGAGAACCCAAAACTGATCCCCTAATAAGGCATTTAGGTTTATGAACTAATTTATTATTTTTTTTACAATCTCATTTATTGCATATTCACTTTTTATCAAATTTTTATGTTTAAAAATATTTAGGGAGTATTTATTACCTTTGGGTAAATAAGCCTTCCAACCTGGGAAAACCATTAAATCACAATTTGTAAAAAAACTTATACAATCTACATTTTCCAGAAAATCATTTGAAGCATAAAGATCTTTTAATAATTTACTATTTATTTTCATTTCCGAAATCCCCTTTAAAGGAAAACTAGGAACTATTTGTGCAGTTAATGTGCCCTTATGAGGAGAACCTACACTTATAAATTTTCTTATTCTTTTATTTCCCTCAAAATATTTTAACCAATAACTTCCAATAATCCCACCCATTGAGAATCCCAATAAATCTATTTCATTATGAAAACCATACTTGTTAATTATCAATTCATGTAAAAGCTTTGTTAATTCGACAATTGAAACCTTCCCAAAATCATGTTGAAGTGTAGGAGCAAAATAATCGATAGAGTATCTATCTAATTTTCTTTTCAAAGATTTGAAGATATCTGAAGTATTCCATAATCCATGTATCAAAACTATTGGTCTATTATTTGATTCCATATTTATTACTTTTCGAAGAATCTCACGATTGATACTTTACCGTTAAAGCCATCAATAGGTGGATTACACTTAGTTAAAATAATTTTTATACGATCTGGATTAAATTCACTTTGTATTATTTTTATGATTTCCTCAGAATATTTCTCAATTGTAAAACAAGAAAAATTTTTTGAATGAGACTTTACTCTGTGAATTATTAAGGAATAATCTAATGTTGCTTTTATGTCATCATTCTCAAAGCAGTCATCAAAATTTGACCATAAAAGAATATCTAAGTTAAATAATTGGCCTAACTCCCTCTCTTTCTCTAAGACTCCAACTCTTGCCCACAATTCAACTTTTTCAATTTTTAAAAAGTTTTTTTTCATAGATCTTCATGAATAAATTTTTCCTTGCCTGAGGAAAAATCATCAACAATATGTCCTTCCCCACTTAAGAAATATTTATAGGTAACTAATCCCTCTAAACCAACTGGTCCCCTAGGGGGCAACGACTGAGTACTGATCCCTACTTCAGCTCCAAAACCATATCGAAATCCATCAGCAAATCGCGTAGAACAGTTATGAAAAACCCCAGCACTATCAACTGCATTCATAAATAAAGATGCAGTTTTATAATTTTCTGTGATTATTCCATCAGTGTGTTTAGATCCAAACTTTTGTATATGCTCAATCGCATCATTCAAATCATCAACAATTTTTATTGACAAAATCAAATCAAGATATTCTGTCCCCCAATCCTGAGGCTCTGCAGATAATTTAACCCCTAAAGATAATGATTTTGTATCCCCTCTTAATTCAACTTCCTTTGATTCAAATATAGGCATAGCTTTGAGTAAAAACTCCTTGGCTATATCCTTATGGATTAATAAAGTTTCTATTGCATTACAAGCTGCAGGATATTGAATCTTACTATCTAAAGCAACTTTTATTCCCAAATTAATATTACTTTCATTATCAATATAAAGATGACAGATACCATCAGCATGACCTAAAACTGGAATCCTTGTATTTGACTGTATAAACTTTACAAGTTCATTACTTCCCCTAGGAATAATTAAATTTATATCTTTATCTAAATGCAACATCGACATACTATCTTTTCTACTGGTTAGTAAACAAAGAGAATTTTGATCAAGGCATGATTTATTAAGGCCAGATTGCAATGCATTAAATATAGCCTCATTAGTTTGGTTAGCTTCACTTCCTCCTTTAAGTATCGCAGCATTACCTGATCTTAAAGCCAATGAACTGATTTGTATAAATGCATCTGGTCTAGATTCAAATATAACTCCAATAACACCAATTGGAACAGTCTTTCTTTGAAGGATCAAGCCTGAAGCAAGCTTTTTATTTATTTGCACTTGTCCTGTAGGATCTGGGAGATCTCTGACTTTTCTTACACCATCAATCCCCTGTAGAAGTTTATCTTTTGATAATTTCAATCTTGATAATAAAGACTGAGAAATTCCTTTCTTTTTAGCGACATTATAATCATGATTGTTTGCCTCTAAAATTTCTTTAGAACAAGAGAGTAAAGAATCAGCCATTTGATTAAGTGCATCCCTTCTTTGTTCATTTGAGGTTTGGCAAGTTTTTATTGCTGCTTTTCTAACTTTTAAAGCTTTTTCTTTAAGTTCTATATTAGGCATAGAAATTTCAATCTTATCTTTCATAAAATTCTTATACTTCTAAATTCTAATATTAATTGAAAATAAGGATTCTTTAAAGATTTACAATTAATACCTAAAAAATATTTGAACTTGACTCTTCCAATCTCCATTAGAATCATAGGATCCAAGTATTTCAAGATATTCATTTGCTTGTAAAGTCAAAATCCATAAAGGTGGAATATCATCTCTATCGGGAGTTGTCTGCATTGCAAAATTCAAACCATCAGTAATATCTAGTCCTATCTCAGCTATCCAAGATTGTGATGGCGAACCTTGATTCTCAGAATTATCTTTTTTCTCATTAATTTCTAAGTTTTCGCTTGAAAAAATATTCTTTGCAGATTCAGAACTTCCTATCAAAGCTGGATAAAGAGATAATTGTAATTTTTCAGTAATTCCATCTTTTCCATTTAATTGTGAGATGAAAGCTCTATTAATTAAATTGGCAGAATTACCACCTATGAGTCCAATTATCTGTGATCTTGTATAACTCGGGGTACTCCTTAATTGAATCATCTGATTCTCATCTTCGAATGATAATTGGTCTAAAAATCCTTTATATGAAGCTTCTATTTTGATAAATCTTGTATTACCAATTCCAAAAGCATTAAAACTATTACTATTATCGAGTGCATTTAAATCATCTGTGACATTAAAATCCTTATTATTCTGACTAATTGGAAAAATAGTATCAGGAACTTTACTCGTTAAATAAAAATCTAAATAAGGGGTTATTCCATTTCTAGAGGCGAAAAGAATATAATTATCTTGATTTTTATCTAATTTAAATGGAGTAGTATAAAGGTTCGCTCTTCCTTTTTCTATATCTACTAATCCATAAGCATTTAAATTATTTTTTATATTTCCATTCAACTTCACATCAATTCTTGTATTTAAAAAAGCTTTCAATATATTTCCATATTCAACTCTAAAATCTGGTCCAAGTTTTACATATAAATTATCAAAGCTAATATTTTCTAGAAATTCTGGCATATTTTCTTCAAAAAGACTTCTATTTAATATTGATTCATTAGATATTATTTCAATCTCTTTATCTTTAGACCAATAAAGTTCAGGCCAAGATTTATTCTGAACACGTTTATTACTTATTTTAGAGATAGTTTTATCATTTCCATTAACAGTTTTAAAATTAATATAACCATTTTTCAATCCAACCTTACCAGAAATAAATGGACGAGAAAGTGATCCTTTAATAAAAATATTTGAGTCAAATTGAAAATTAATATTATTTCCAACTAATTGATAGCTTTCAGAAATAAAGTTTATTAATTTCTTACTATTATCTAATTCTTCATAAAAAGGTAAAGAACCACTTAAAGAAATTTTTCCAGTCCCCTTACTTGAAGCATTAAAATTCTTAATTTCAACTTGATCAAAATCAAATATCAAAGTTGCATCAATATTATTTAAATTGTTATTTAATATATCTACCTCTCCATTCTTAATAAATAAAAATCCATTTGCTATTGGCTTTTCCAAGCCTCCTTTAATTAGCATTCTGAGATTAGCATCGCCATTTTTAAATGTAAAATTTTCATTAGATAAATTACCAATCAATTCAAGAAATCTTTGATTACCTTTTAATTTCAAATCTATCTCATTATTTTTATTTATTGGGATATTTCCGATAAGACTTACTGCCTCAACTGAATTATCTAGCCATAAAGACATATCAATATTAAATAGTGAATCTTTGAAACTTATAAAAGTTTTTTCAAGCATTATATTTAAATTATTTACCGAGGTTTTGTTAGAAGAAATAACACTAAAAAAATTCTGCTCAGTTAGGTTATACACAAGATTTATATCTAAATCTCCCCTAAAATCTTTAGGTTTATTAAAAAACAAATTAGCAAGGTTTAATGGTAGGTTAGTAATTTTTAAAAGTCCATTATTACGAAATAAACCACCATTTAGATCCATTGTAAAATTATTTTTTTCAGAATTAATTGTGTTATTTCTTTCTTTTAAGTATCCATTTAAATTACTTTTAATTTTATAATTAGATATATTATCGCCATAAATATCAACTGAGGAGTTATAACGACCTTCAAACTTATTAAGGAATTTATTAATTCTTTTTTTATTAATTGAAATCACTTTAGAAGTTATTGAATTTTTTAAAAAATTTAGTTGTTCATCTAGTGTTTTTTTATTATTTGAAATCTCTAATAACTTGAGATCCTTTGAACTTCCATCAGATTTTATTTTATTTTTGTTGAAGCTAAAAATATCTAGTAGAGTATAAGCAGTCCAATCAGCACTTATATTTATAAAATCAACAGAAACGAATTGCTTACTTTTAGATTTATAAATTAAGTCAATCATCCCTCCGTCAATAGGAAATAATGAAGAATTAATTTTTAAAACATTTTCTTTTAATGAGAAATCAAACAATGAATTTGCCAGTTTAATATTTTTATATTTCCCTAAACTTAAAGAAAATCTACCATCATAAGTTGAATTAT
>CACNWH010000028.1 GCA_902624105.1 uncultured Prochlorococcus sp.
CTAAATCTACTTGATTAATTTGAATATCCAGATAGCCCTTTAATACCTCATTTTCTAACCAATTTCTGCAATATATACAAATCGCATCTAAATTTCCCCCATCATATGAATTCAACCACTCTTTCAAATTATCATCAGAACTTAGTAAGAATCTATGTTCTGCTGATTCAATATTAGCTAATAGTAAATCTATACAACCGATGAGTGGCATTGTATCTATATCTGGCAGATTAATATTTTTAATGATCTTCATAGCCTCGAATAAATTTTCTGGCTTCTTTTTTGCATAAGCTTCAGCGGTTAGTGCTATAAAAGCTAAAAAACCCAGCTTGAGCAGACCCTTTTTTTTGTAAACTCAAAAATAAATCTATTTGCTCATTTACTGTTAAAAAGCACTTTATTTGCTGAAAAAATATTTCAAAGTTTTTCTGATCTAAGATTTGTTCATTATCAAAATTATTTTTACCTTCTAGGCCACCTCTTTTATTTATCAAATTAAGAAGCATCAAAACACCTTTTTTATGAGTTTCAATGTCAACAGGATCTCTACTTAATAAGTCAAGTATCCTGTAAGGTAGCAGAGCCGAAAGATCATCCTCCAGTTTCACTCTTAGATCGCCCAATTTACCCATTCTTTGCAGGATTTGTATACCTTCTTGCAGGAAATCAGCTGCATTTGAATAACATCTTTGAGCCTGCTCTTTTTTCGCTGCATCTCGTGATGTCAAAGCTGCTAATAGTGTTAAGTCAGCCTCTCTACTACTTCCTAAAGCTGGAGTTTGGGGAGGCTGTAAAGCTTTTCTTGTAAGTTTAAATGCTTCTTTAGGGGATCCAGATTCCCATAAGAGTATCAATCCTGCGACTTCTCTATTAGTTGCAAAATCCAAACCAGAAGCACCGTTAAGAACAAGATCTTCATATTTTTTCCTGCTCTCGGCATTCGTAAGCAAATCTGCAGTTAATCGTAAGAGTTCAGCCCTTTGAGTTAACACCTCGAAGGTAAAGCCATCATTAGGAGTTTTATCTAAACGCAATTGAAAGGCTCTTAAAATTTCTTCTGAAGTAGAAGAAGGACTTACACCAATCAAACGGAAGTGATCTAAAGGAAGTTCCAATCAAATATCCTATTAAAATCTTTAGACAAATATTATCAAGTTAAAAAATTTTTTCATAATGTCTTAGAGAGTTATTAAAAAAAAACGTAAAAAATGACCATTGAGTCCTAGAATGTTTTCAAATCAAAACTTCTTTTAAGGTATTTTCTTGGAAACACATGTAGAAAGAATATCTAACCTTCAAGGTTTAGAGAGAGCAATCCTTGATCGAGAGACGGGATTAAACTTATTCGAAGATATGACTCTTGGGCGTAGATTCGAGGATAAGTGCGCTGAGATGTACTATAGGGGCAAAATGTTTGGATTTGTTCATCTTTACAATGGTCAAGAAGCTATAAGCACAGGTGTTATTGGTGCAATGAAGAAAAAACACGATTGGTTTTGCAGTACATATAGGGATCATGTTCATGCTTTAAGCGCGGGAGTTCCATCGTTTGAAGTTATGAGCGAACTATTTGGGAAAGAAACTGGATGCAGTAAAGGTAGAGGTGGATCAATGCATTTATTTTCTAAAGAACATCACTTATTAGGAGGTTATGCTTTTATTGGTGAAGGAATTCCAGTAGCTTTGGGAGCTGCTTTCTCAAGTAAATATAAAAAAGAAGTTTTTGCAGATCATAGTAGTGATGCTGTCACTGCTGCCTTTTTTGGTGATGGAACTTGTAATAATGGTCAATTCTTTGAATGCCTGAATATGGCTCAATTATGGAAATTACCTATAATCTTTGTTGTTGAGAATAATAAATGGGCTATTGGGATGGCTCATGATAGAGCTACAAGTCACACTGAAATTTGGAGAAAGGCTTCAGCCTTTGGTATGCATGGAGAAGAAGTTGATGGAATGGATGTTCTTGCCGTAAGAGGTGCTACCCAAAGGGCTATAAAAAGAGCAAGAGCAGGCGAAGGACCTACTCTATTAGAATGCCTAACCTATAGATTCAGGGGACACTCCTTGGCGGATCCTGATGAATTAAGAGCACAGCAAGAAAAAGATTTTTGGGCAAAAAGGGATCCAATAAAAAAATTATCAATAGAATTAATTGAAGGTGGTTTTGCTAATAAAGATGAATTAAAAAATATTGAGAAAAAAATTGATACAGAAATAACTAGTTCAGTAAAGCATGCTTTAGAAGCTCCTGATCCTAAACCAGAAGAACTAACTAAATATATTTGGGCTGAAGATTAAAATTAAATTCCGCTTGGCAATTTTCTTGTTAAGTTTCTAAGTTTTCTTAGAGCTTTTAATTCAACTTGTCTGACTCTTTCTCTAGATACTTCGAGTAATCTTCCAATTTCAGCAAGTGTATGCCTCTCATTACCATCCAAACCAAATCTAAGTCTAAGAACATGCTGTTCTTGCTCACTAAGATGACTCAACCATTTACCTAATTGTTCCTGATGAATCTTTTGTTCAACTTTATCAAGTGGTTCTTCATGATTAGTATCAGCTATAAGGTCACCTAAGAAGCTTCTTCCATCATCTCCATTTACAGGAGCATCTAGGCTGCTAGTAGATAATGCTTGCCTTAAGACAGAATCTAACTCTTCAACCCCTATATCCATAGCTTCTGCAATTTCTATTCTGCTAGGCATTGCACCAAGTTTGTGAGCAAGTTCTCTACTAACTTTTCTGATAGTTGCTAATCTTTCACTTAAATGAACAGGCAAACGAATTGTTCTAGATTGACAAGCTATCGCTCTAGTCATACTTTGACGAATCCACCAAAAGGCATATGTAGAGAATTTATAACCTCTGGTTGGATCAAATTTCTCGACAGCCCTCTCTAATCCCAATGAACCTTCCTGAACCAGATCAAGTAGTTCTAAACCTTTGCCTTGATATTTTTTCGCGACACTAACTACTAATCTAAGATTTGCCTTCATCATCCTTTCTTTTGCTCTTCTACCAATTTTTATTGTTCTTTTTTCTTGTAAAGAAAATTCTTTATTTTTTTCATTAACTTGACCATCTTCAGTAAGAATCATCATTTTCTGAACTTGATTACCCAATTCAATTTCTTCTGCTGGCGTTAGAAGAGGTACTCTTCCAATATTTGATAGATACCAACTTATTGGATCATTTCCTCTTCTTTTCTGAGGTTCAGCTGATACAGGGAATGAAGAAACCATTTTATTACCTAAATTCGGTATTAAAACTTTCCTACATATTTCAGAAAAACCATCATTTTTTAATATCCGCTTCAGATTTGAAGTAACAATTCTTTAGTTATGTGTTTAAAACTATAAAAAACTCGACTAAATTGTCATTTTCAAGACATTTGTCTCATTTTTATTTCTCTTACAAGCTTTGTTAATACTTCTCCTATTTTGGATGCACTTGACCCACTTGAACATTGATATGCAGCATAAGAATGCATTAACACATACTTTGTAAAAGACTCAGTTGAGATTTCCTTGCCAGAAGATGATTCTAGTGCGGACATTCCCGAAATGAAGCCAGACAAAAGATCACCTAAACCAGCTCTGGCAGAATCTTCATCTGTTTCATATATTTGCCATGCAGTGCCATTTGAATCTGCGACTATACTATGAGCTCCTTTAAGTAAAATACTGATATCAAATTCTTTTGCTGCCTTTAAAGCTAATTCAATATTATTAGATTCTTTTAAGTTCGGAAATAATCTTTGAAATTCATTTATATGAGGAGTTATCCATGTTTTAAATGTGTTATTTAAAAAAAATTGGCATCCTTCTTTTGACAAAGCTATTCGGTTCAATGCATCTGCATCCAAAATTAAAATTCCCTCAAATCTCTTTAAGTGAACAAGACATTTTTCCCAATCAATAACGTCTAAACCAATACCTGGGCCAATAACTATTGAGTCAAAACGATTAAAATCAATTTCTTTAAATGACTCATACAAAAGAGAATTTCCATCTGATGAACTTTTTAAGTGACCTTCTAAGACCACTTCAGGTGCAACTTGCCAAATAGAGTCAGCTATTATTTCTGGAACTATAGCTTTAACCAGACCTACACCACTTGCCAATGCTCCTTTTATTACAAGAGAGGTAGCCCCAAGATATTTTTTACTTCCTGTTATGAGTAAAGTTCTTCCTCGATTATATTTACTTTCATTTTTAGGAGGTAAATAAAGAGTTATTTTTTTTATGTCTCTACCAGACACACTTAAAATATTTTTTATCTCTTTTGAAAAATGATTTATACTTAAACCAATATCAAAATTTATGATTTTACCAACATAAGGTATAGCTTCATCTTGCAATATTCCTATTTTTTTTAAGCCAATAGATAATGTGAAATTAGATTTAATTGCTCCTTCTGAAAATACTTTTCCAGTATCTGGACATAAGCCAGTTGGAATATCAATACTTACTATTTTGCCAAGACCACTATTAAATTTTTCATTAAACATTTTGATTATTTGATTATCAATACCTTTTTTTTGATTATTTCCCAAAATTGCATCAATCCATAAATTACTTTTAATAGGATCTGGAAGTTTATCTAATTTTTTAACTCCAATAGAGGTAATATAATTAAGTTGCTGTAAAGTTAACTTTTTCCTTATAGGGAGAGGACACCAAATGGTAACACTATACCCTTTCAAAAATAATTCTCTAGCGACTACTGCTCCATCTCCTCCATTATGTCCAGGTCCAATAAAAACGATTACTCCATTTTCGATTAGATCTTTTCTTTTAAGAAGCCACTGACTTAATCTCAAACCAACTTTTTCCATAAGTGATTCCACAGGCATCCCCCTAGAAAAAGTATCCTTCTCAATCTCTATCATTTGTCTTGAATAGACAATTAAATGCTCTGAATCTATTTTTGGCCAATTAATTTCATTCATAACAAATCATAGATAAAAATCAAACTGAACAAACAGACTTAGATTAATGACCAAATCTATTAAAGAAAAAAAGTTAGAAAACTATTCTTCTATTAATAGTAAATCCAAACAACAAAAAAAGATTGTTGTGGGACTTTCAGGAGGAGTTGATAGTTCACTATCAGCGGCTTTATTAATTGAAGAGGGATGGTCTGTAGAAGGTCTTACACTATGGTTAATGAAAGGACAAGGCTCCTGTTGTTCGGAGGGCTTAATTGATGCAGCAGGACTATGTGAAGATTTAGGGATTAGTCACCATATAATTGATTCAAGAAATTTATTTGCAGAAAAAGTAATAGAAAAAACAACCCAAGGATATGAGTCTGGCATTACTCCGCTACCATGTTCGATGTGTAATAAAAATGTAAAATTTGAAGAAATGCTTAATTGGGCCAAAGAACAAAAAGTTTTTACATATATCGCCACTGGACATTATGCACAAATAAAAAAAATAAAAGATGTTGAAATAAATTTATCGAAAAATCTTAAATATAATGATTATCTACTCCTTAGAGGTGTTGATAAAAATAAAGATCAAAGTTATTTTCTTTATAGTCTTTCACAAGAGGTACTAAGCAGATTAGTTCTACCACTTGGAAAATTAAAAAAAGAGGAAACACGAGAAGAAGCTTCCAGGCTGGGATTAAGAACTGCACAAAAACCTGAAAGTCAAGATTTATGCCTAGTTGAACATTATGGATCAATGAGTAAGTTTATTAATCATCATATCCCTGAGAAAAATGGGCAAATAAAGCACATTAATGGAGAAGTATTAGGTTCACATAATGGGATTCAACATTTTACTGTTGGTCAAAGAAAAGGTATTGGAATCTCCTGGAAAGAACCTCTTTATGTTAAAAAACTAGATTATGAAAATAATTTAGTTTATGTAGCCAGTATTAAAGATTTATTAGAGAGAAAGGCAATCATAAAGGACCTTAATTGGGTATCAATAAAGGAGCCTAATGTAGAGATAGAAGTTAATGCTCAAATTAGATATAGAAGCAAACCAGTTAAAGGCAAACTAATTCCATTAAAAACCGATAATAATATTAACACTAAGTTTAAATTAATCTTTAATGATGACCAAAGTTCAATAACTCCTGGTCAAGCAGCTGTTTTTTATCAAGATGAAATTCTTTTAGGGGGAGGAATAATTACTTAATTCCTTCAAAAAAATATAT
>CACNWH010000029.1 GCA_902624105.1 uncultured Prochlorococcus sp.
TTAAGTTTTTTCATATTAATTATATTCTTTTTAAAATATTGTAAAGAATCTCATCAAATAAGTCACTCTTAATGAGAATCCATTGCAATAAGTCTTTTTTTAATACATAATTGTAATTAATCATAAAAATAAGTGAAATATGAATTTCCATAGCTATGGAGAATCAAGTACTCAGTCTGTAAGGATAATAACTGGTCAATCAGTTCTTATTGACCCTTCTTCTAGGCCCAAGGGAACATGTCTTGAGGTTGAAAGTGGAATCGCGAGAGTTTATTGCCCTTGCGAGGAAACAGAAGGCATGACCTTAGCATTCCTACAATCAGGTGATCAGTTAAGAACAGATCGCTTATGTAGTGAGGGAGTATGTGTTGAAGCTTTAACAGATCTTTCCTTTCATAGTAATGCTGAAATATCAGATAACTCTGGGTTTGATGCAGTTAATGAATGGACATTGCAGCTGCTAAGAATTAGACATTTAGGAAATGCAGAACAAAGGCTTCAAGCTTTATTTGCTATCTTGGTAAATCGACTTGGAAGGAGGTGTGGGCAATGGTGTGAACTACCCTTCAGACTTACACATGAAAGAATTGGCGAATTAATTGGTTCAACAAGAGTTACATCAACAAGACTTATATCAAGATTAAGATCAGCAGAATTACTTATAGCCCCTTTGGGAACTCAAACAGTAAGCGTTGCACCTTCATTTATTGAATCGTCTCCTTTAGAGAGTTGAATGGTGTTTAAAACTTCATCAAAAACAGATTCAATGGCTTATGTTTTTCATTTAAGAATAGAGAAAATCCTTCTCAGAATAAAAGCTATACAAAAAAGTTATAAACAAATAAATAATGTCAATTTAAAAATTAGGCTGCTTAAAGAATACGAAGTTTTAAAGATTAACTTCTTTCAAATAAAAACTATTGTAAAGTTGATAGATAATTCATCAACTAATAAATTATCCATTTCAAAACTTTTAAGTGAAGAGTGTAATAGATGTGAACATGAAGTATTTAAAAATAAATACTTATTTTCTGCTTAAATACTCATCAACAATTAATATCGCTGAAGGATTTTCTCCAGAGAACCTAACCTTCCCTAAAATATGAGCAAATTCGTCTTCTGATTTAATTTGTGATTCCACTATTGGATCAAGAAAAACATTTGTCCTGATATCACTTGTTCTCTCAGATATTGCATAAAGCTGCTGCAAAGAAATTGTCAAATCGGCTTCCATATTAAATGAGTATGCTATCAAATCTTGAATTGAATCCCATTCTTGAATAGGTTTAGCTAATTCATGTAAATCAACGTTTTGACCTCTAGCAATTAAATAATCAGTAAATTTATAAGCGTGTTCTAATTCGTCCTTAGATTCTTTAAGGAAAAAAGAGCTAAAACCATTAAGATCACGCTCCTGAAACCATAAAGACATAGAAAAATATTGAACATTTGCATTTCTTTCCATAGTTAAATGCTGGTGTATATTATCAAGCAGGTCATTTTCAATTTCATGCGATACTGCCCTTCCAGAAGGACCAAAATGTATTTTAGATTTTTGATTTAACGCACTCTTTGACATAAGAAATTACTGAGATTAATTAAATAATACAACATAATGTATAAATTGTGATAGTTAATCTATTAATAATTTACAATAAGTATAGTATTAACTATTTTCTAAGCTTGGGAAACTTTGAATTTAAGAATAAAAAATTATCATCTAAATTTTATTTTTATAAGAAAAAAAAGTGCAAGAAATCAAAATGCCCAAAATGGAAGGGAGGAAAATGTAAATGTCATTAATTAAACTTTATTTTTAAATCCACCTGGAAAAAGGAAATATTGCATATTCTTTATTAAATTTAGATTGCACTTATCACCAATTTCGATTTTATTAGTGATTTGGGTTCTTACTCTGATATACACATCTTCAACTAAAACTTTATAAATAAAATATTCCCCAAGATATTCTTTAGCAATAACGGTTCCTTTTCCTTTCGTTGATTTTTGAATTGAAATTGATTTGGGGGAAATTGATAAATATTTTATATCTATATTTTCTTGTAAATTGATAGGATCGATGGAACCTAGAACTGTATTGATTATTCCTCCAGAGAAGTTTATTTTTAATACATTATTGCCAAGAATAAAATTACTAACGAATAGAGTCTTAGGATTATTTATTAATTCTGAGGGTTCGTCTATTTGATGTATGTGACCGTCATTCATAACAGCAACTTTATCGCAAATAGCCATTGCTTCCTCTGGATCATGTGTAACCATAAGGCCACTCGCATTAAAGTTTCTTAATATAGTTGGTAGCTCACTTCTTAGTCTTAATTTCACATTTAAATCTAAACTACAGAAAGGCTCGTCTAGTAATAAAAAAGATGTCCCAGGAGCGAGTGCACGAGCAATTGCTAATCTTTGTTTCTGGCCTCCTGATAATTCATGAGGGTAGCGATTCTTCAGACTATCTATACCTAATACATTCATTAAATAATCTATCCTGGACAAGTTATTTTTATTTTTTAAACCAAACTTTGCGTTATCATAAGCATCTAAATGTGGGAAAAGAGCATAATCTTGAAAGACCATCCCTATATTCCTTTTCTCTGGAACAACAATATTATTACTAGATGAGATTTCATTATTATTAAGAATTATTTTGCCTTCACTGGGAACTTCAAATCCCGCGATCAATCTTAATAAAGTAGTTTTCCCGCAACCTGAGGGTCCTAGCAACCCCAATAATTCCCCATCTTTAATCTTTAAATTTATTGAATCTAATATCAGATTAGAACCTTTATCATTATTATAAGAATGAGATAAATTCTCTATTACTAATGCATTCTTTTTGGTCAAATCCTTTAATTGATATTCATAAAATAAAATTAGCAAAAAATGAATATCAGAAATACTAAAAGTATATTTTTATACTAAGCTAATTCCTAAAAATGAAAAAAATTGATCGATCAAAAATAATTATTTCTGAATTAGAAAAGCTTTACCCCGAGACGCCAATTCCTTTAAATCATGATAGCCCTTTTACACTTTTAATTGCTGTAGTATTAAGTGCTCAATCAACAGATAAAAAAGTAAATGAATTAACAGAAGAATTATTTAAAGTAGCTGATTCTCCAAAGAAAATGGTTAAATTAGGAATTAATAATATTTATAAGTACATAAAGCAACTTGGATTATCAAGACAGAAATCAAAAAATACATATAATTTGTCCAGAATTCTTATAGATAAACATAATGGCTTAGTTCCAAATACTTACGAAGAATTAGAATCTTTACCTGGAGTAGGACATAAAACTGCATCAGTTGTAATGTCGCAAGTTTTTAATGTACCTTCTTTTCCCGTAGATACTCATATTCATCGATTATCTCAAAGATGGGGATTAACTAATGGTAAGAGCGTAATACAAACAGAAAAAGACTTAAAGAAAATATTTCCAATCTCTCTATGGAATAAATTACATCTACAAATAATCTTTTATGGGAGAGAATATTGTACAGCTAGAGGATGTGATGGAACAAAATGTTTTATTTGTAAAAAACTATATCCAAACAGAAAGAAAAAAGTAATAACACAAAAGGCATAAATTTAATTATATTAATATTGTTTTATATTACTTTAAAGATGAAAATTGCAATAACAGGAGCTTCTGGAAAGACTGGCTTTCGTATCGTTGAAGAAGCAATGCTAAATGGTTTTAAAGTAAGGCAAATTGTTAGAAATAATTCAGTAATTCCAGAAAATCTAAGAGATATTGAGACCACTAGATTATCTCTTGATGACAAAATAGCTTTAGATAATTCACTAAAAGATGTTGATGCGTTAATTATTGCCACTGGTGCTAGAGCTTCAATAGATTTAACGGGACCTGCGAGAGTAGACGCCTTAGGTGTATATAGACAATTACAAAGTTGTAAAAGAGTTGGCATTAGAAGAGTTATCTTAGTTAGTTCTTTATGCACAGGAAAATTAATCCATCCTTTAAATCTTTTTGGGTTAATACTTTTATGGAAAAAATTGGGTGAAAATTTATTAAAAACAAATTCATTTGACTGGACTATCATAAGACCAGGAGGTTTAAAAGAAACAGAAGATTACAAGAATGAGAAAATTTATTATTCTAAGATAGACACACAAGAGAAAGGATCAATCCCAAGAAGATTAGTTGCAAAATGCTGCATTGAATCAATAAAAGAAAATGCATCTATTAATAAAACTATTGAAATTACTAGTTCGATAGACAGTAAAAAAATATCTTTCAAGGAAGCTATGCAAATTATCTAAATTATGTAATATTAAAAATAAAATGAAATTAAATTCTAAAATAGATGCTTTAACCCTAATGCTTACAGATCTACGCACTAGAAATGAACCTATTAGACATAAGGCGGCATTTAAAGGTTGTCAACCTGAATTTCAAAATCTTGTGACGAGGTTAATAAGACAATTAGAAGATGAATTAGAAGAAGAAAAAAGGATATCTAGGGATTATTAATTTAAAAATAAATTTATTTTGCTCCTAAATTGAGTTATTAAATTAATTAGATATAAGATATATAAATTATAAAAAAAGCTATTGGACACAAAAATATTAAAACAATTCTTCTCGACAAGAAACATACCCAACCTAATTACGATTTTTAGAATCTTATTAATATTTCCAATAATTGTTTTTTTAGAAATAAATTTTAAAAGTTTTGTTTGGTTTTTTATTATTATTGGCGGAATTTCTGATTTTGCAGATGGTTTTATTGCAAAAAAATATAATTTAAAAACTAGCTTTGGAGCGACTATAGACCCATTAGCAGATAAGATATTCATCTTAATTCCCTTTACTTGGCTTTGCATTAATCAAATAATTCCTTTTTGGTCATTTTCAATAATAATTTTTAGAGAATTGTTTATTACCTCAATTAGAAATGCAAATAGACATGGTATGCCTGCTATAAGTATTGCAAAATATAAAAGCTTCTTTCAATTCCTATCTCTATTAATGCTCTTTTATCCATATGAAAATATCTTTATTTTTGATATTGGAATAATATCTTATTGGATAAGCTTTTTATTGTGTATGTACTCTTCACTTATTTATTTAAGATTTAAATAATTGTTCGTCTGAGGAGGTATCAATCTTATCATTTATTTTAAATTTAAAATCATTTTCAAAACTATTTTTCAATCCATTTATTAAATTAAATTTTGGCTCCCAACCTATATCATTTTTAATCTTATTAATTGACGTTTGATAATGACTTAATCTAATTGGAAAGCCTTTTCTAGATTTTGGATCTAAATTCTTATAGTCAAATTCTTTTAATTGTATTTTGTTTTTATCAAAATTACATGCTTCTGCACATTTAAATATTAGACCCTTGATAGTTACACCCTTATCTCCAGAGCAATTGTATATATTATTCTTCGTTTTATCGTAATTTACGCATTTGATCATCACATCGGTTAAATCAGAGACATGACCTAATTGAGTAATCAAATTTCCATCACCTGGTATGGGAATAATTTTTAGATTAACTATTCTTTCAAAAAACCAATTTTCGATTTTATTGTAATTATTTGGTCCATAAATGTATGTTGGTCTAAAACTAGTAAATGGAATTTTATTCTCTATCAACCAGCTCTCAGTTTCAAATTTTCCTTTATGTCTACTATTT
>CACNWH010000030.1 GCA_902624105.1 uncultured Prochlorococcus sp.
ACACATATAAAATTACTACAAATTTTTAGAGTAATTTTTTTAATTCAATATCAACAATTCCAGAAGGTTCTCCCTCAATACGCTCAATAGCTTTTCTTGATTTTTTCAATTAATATTTCACTTTATTCAAAAAGAGTATTTTTGCTCTAGGAAATTTAAATCATTGCAAATAATTTAGTTCCACTGATTGAGGTTTGACTTCGTGAGTAGTACTTACAAAATAAAATACTTCAAAAATACAAAGAAGATCGACAACACACTTTGGTTAGACAAATTAATTAATCAACTCGAGAAAAAAGCAAAAGGATGTTAAATATGAAAAAAGAAATTTATACAAATATTAGAAAATTAGATGCTTTGGAAAGTTTTTATGAATGCATAACATCTTGTAGTATCAATAGTGAAGGAGTCGACTGCACAACAGCTTGTTATACAAAACATTTAGAACCAAAAAATATTGATTACCCTTTAAATTTTTCATAATCAAAAAGAAATGATTATTTTTAATCTTTTATGAAGGTAGTTGATGAGTTGGTGGGGCGTGAAACTTTCTCTTCTTTCTTGTAAATCTCTTATATGCAACTAGAAAACTTAAAATAGCTAATGATATAAATATAGAATTAATCATTTTAAAAACTTTTCTATTTATATAGAAACGAATTTTTAATTAAATATCAATAATTCCAGAAGGTTCTCCCTCTAGTTGTTCGAGAGCCTTTCTGATTTTCTTGATTTATTGTTTATTTTCTCTATTAATTACCCCACTTTGCAAGAAGGTTAATGATGTTTTAATTGCATCTACTGCGCTGTAGGGTCTAGTACTACTTGATAAACCAATATTAACTAATCTTTAGATTATTAAAGCCAATGTAATGGGTAAGACTGTTCTCTTTTTTGAAAATTATGAAAGCCAAAGGCAATACCTAATAAAATAAATGAACCAAATAGGACAGGAATTAAAATAAAAATAGGCGAAGCCTTTAGTAAGACTCCCAGTAATGCAACTGCGCCTGCCGGTGGATGTAAACATCTAAAAGCTTGACCTAGAGCAATCGCCAATCCAACTGCAATACCGCTAGCTAAGGGAGATGATCCTAAGAAAAATACACAAAGAACCGCAGATATTGCTCCTAATAAATTTCCAAAAATAAGATTTCTTGGTTGAGCTAAAGGACTATTGGGAGCACCAAATAAAAGAACTGTAGAAGCTCCAAAAGGGGCGATAAGTAGAGAGTAAGTAGATAAACTACTTAGTATTCCTAGGCAACTTATTGCGATTAATCCTCCTATAAAAGAGCGAAAAGTCTGCCATCTTGTAAAACTTGGTTGGGTAGATCGACTTTTAACAAGTTCTTTTTGTCTAAATCTTATTAAAGAAGATAAAAGACGTTTCATTATTTATTAGATAAGTAAATTATTACAGTCATAGTTCCCATAGCAACAATACCGAAATTCCAAACTATTGAACTATTTCTATTTAACTGTTTAACCCATCTTGGAATTCCATCTAACATAAAAAGGAGAGTTAATCCAAATAATAAAACTATTGGTAAGCTTATAGCTATAAATAATTTCATTAAAAAAGAAGATCTTACCTTCTAATTTAGATCAGCTGTCAACTATTAGTAATTAATATAAAGAGTAAATATTATTTATTAGATATAAACTATTCCAAGTGGTTATCCTACTAATTGTTCGACCTACCTGAGTTGTAGCACTATCTCTAAGAGGGGAGCGCTAGGGGGAGCTCTAAGGTTACATATTTAGTATATGGGAGTATATACTTTGTGCTATATTGAGACTCAAATTCGTTCCGCCTACTTATATAACCTCTAGTTATAGTAATTAAATATTGATTAATCTCAAACAAAAAATCGGAGTGCTTTGGGAGCACTAGGTCGCAGGTTCGAATCCTGTCGCCCCGATCAGTTATAGCAGTAAGTCTCAGCTAATAATATTTTCCCCTCAAAAATTCTTTCCCTCAAAATTCCCTCAAATAAGTAGTATTAAGTTTCTTTGGGTTGTCCAAACACTAGATTTAGAGTTATTTTTAAATATTTCAGTAATTCTTTAGGCTATAGAGGAGTAAAAGAATTTCAAATTTTTTTATTACTTAAATAATTAAATTCTTTTTGAGAAATAATAAAAATCGTTTGGATCAAGAAATGAAATATATAGAAGAATCATCGTCAAACTAAATGTTCTGACAGGCATTAACAAATAAATAAATATATGAAAAATAATTCCCATTGGCATTAACCAACGATGCCAACTTTTGATGAAAAGACCAAATGATAATAAATACAAAATTAAGACAGTAAATATAGATATTATTAGAATTACTATTCTAAAACTTTCCCAAGGAAAGTAAGAACCGAAATAGGCGCTCTGCAGTATTTGTTCTAGTCTCTCATTAAAATCTAAATAACTTTTATCTATAGCTGCAAAAAAATATACTACTGATACTTGTACTCTGATTAAATTAAGAGCCCAAACCTCACCTATTTCATTAGGAAAATTATGTTTTTGATCTTTTATTTTAGATATTGCTAGATATCTATCTAAAGAAAAAGACTTTCCACTAGGCAAGAAACAAAGCCATGTTATTGACAATGCAATTAAATTTGCATGATGAGCACGAAGCTGAACAAAATTATCTTTCACCCCAAAATAAAGAATTAAAATATTCAAAATCAAAGCAAGGCCAATATTTGCAAACTTAGTCTTCCATCCAAGAAAAAGCATTCCAGAAAATATAAAAAACAATATCCCAATAAGAAGCCGATCAGGAGATTGAAAAGTACGATAAATTATTAGATAGTTAGAAAAGCAAGACCAAGCCAAAAATACTAAGCCAATTCTTAAAACAGCCGAAGAACGAGTTGAGGCTTTTATCTCTAAATTTCTTTTTAATAATGCAAAAAATGGTATTTTCATTTTGAAATACCATTTTCAAAATAAATCTTATTTTTTGTACAAAAAGGTTTATCTTTACTAATTATTAGCTTCCAGCCTTTTCTTTTCTGTCCGCATTTTGACTCAACATATAAGGTTTGACCTTCTGGAATTAATTTGCACATCTTTTTAGCATTGAGCTTCACCTGTTTAGGATTTTTTAGATTTCTGATTTTTCTTGGAGCATCCAACCAATTATCTGATTTCATAAATTCATATGGATCTAAACTAAAAAAATCCATATTATTATCTGTTAAATAATATTTAACATCACAAATATTTCTCCCCCATGTTGAGAACATTCGCCAAGGTCTTAAATATTGATTCGAGCTTCCTATTAATTGTCGAGAAACAGGGCCGATTAACATTCCTGAAAAAGCAGTTATAAAAATAAATAACCTAATTAACAGAATAGAATTAACTTTTTTTATTTTAAAAACCAATTCATTCAAATTATATAAATTCCTGATCACTTATATAATTAAAAATAAATAATTAATATTTTCTAACATCTTATTTAAGAATCTCTCTCAGAATTCCCTCAAATATCCCTCAAATTAATCAATATCTGTCCGAATTAGTCTATGCTTTACTTTTAAAAAGTCTTGATATAGCAATAAGTCTCAATTATAGCCTTAATCTTGCGGGTGCTTTGGGAGCACTAGGTCTCAGGTTTGCATCCTGTCGCCCAAATCAGTAATAGCAGTAAGTCTCAGCTAATATATAGTTCATGCATATAATTGCTTCACGAAAACTCAAGCAAAAGTTAGTTAAATATGTGAATGTTACGTTAAATATAAATTAGGAAACATCATTTCAAATGCGAATGCTAATGAAAAAGAAACAATTGCAAGCAGTATAAATAAAACGATAATTCCATAGATAGATTCAAAGACTTTAATAGTTTTCGTTGAGGTTATTTCAAATTTAATAGTTGGTCTCAAGACGAAATACTTTCAATAACCATTTAGAAATCCATTTCATTGAGATTAGATAATCGTTCTTAAATTAGATATCATTACTATTTTCTTTCTAGTAATTTTAAAAGATTAATGTATGAGGAGAATGACTTAAATTAAAATTAATTTAAAGGATTAAATATAAATACTCAAGTATATCTACCTATATGATACGAATGAATAAAGTTAGTAAATAACTGCGGCAGAACAATTTCATAGGGTATTTTAAGATTAAAATAAAAATTATAGATTTTTTTATTAGATATTAATTTCTTAATATATGTAATAATTAATATCATTACATAATGCTAAAAATTATTTTTTTATTTAAGAAATTAGGAAATCTAAGGTATAGTTTCCCCACCTTAATTAAGGAGGATTAGTTATGAAAAAAAGAGTCATAGTTTTAGATACCAACGTTCTTTTGCATGATCCGGAATCTCCACTTCATTTTACTAAAGATGATGTTGTTATTCCAATTCAAGTAGTTGAAGAGGTCGATAGGTTTAAGCGAGATCCAAGTGAAAAAGGTAGGAATGCCAGAAGAGTTTCTAGATTATTGGATAGCTTTAGAGAGAGAGGGAATTTATCTTCTGGTGTGAGAATAAATAATAAAGATGAAGGTCAAATAAAAGTTGCTTTCTGTAGAAAAGAAACTACTGATAGGTTACCTTCTGAGTTAAATGATAATAGTGGAGATAACAAGATTTTAGCTGTTGCTCTTGAACACAAAACTAATAAGGTATTGGCAAATTCTCCAGATGTGATTCTCATCTCTAAAGATACAAATTTAAGGATAAAGGCGGATACAATAGGATTAAAGGCAGAAGACTATAGCAGCAACAAAGTTTCTTTAGATAATTTAAATAGAGGATTTAGAGAGATTATTTCTGATCAAAATGAAATTAATAAAATTCAAAAAGAAGGATTCATCTTTTTAAAAGATATAAAATTCAATTTAAAGCCAAGCTTATATGCTAATGAAGGTGTAATTCTCAGGGATAATCTTAAAGAAAATCATACATATTTATGCAGATTTGACTCTATAGAAAAGAAATTGATTTCTTTGAATTGGTTAAGAAGGTCTAATTTAGGAAAAATAAAACCAAAAAATTTAGAACAAAGTTTTGCCTTAGATTTGCTCCTTGATCCAGATATTCAGTTGGTTACTCTCATAGGAAAAGCGGGTACAGGGAAAACTTTATTGGCATTAGCTGTGGGATTAAATTTAGTAGCAGATGAAAATATGTATGAAAGATTATTAGTCTCAAGACCTCCAATTTCTTTGGGGAAAGAACTAGGATTTCTTCCAGGCAGTTTAGATGAAAAATTAGCTCCATGGATGAAACCTATTATTGATAACTTGGATTATTTAACAGGTTCAAAATTTAATAAAA
>CACNWH010000031.1 GCA_902624105.1 uncultured Prochlorococcus sp.
ATATTCTAAGAATTGAAAGTTCAATAATCCCTAAAGATAATAACTCGCTTTTAGGAATGTATGAAAGCAATGGAATTATTACAACCCAATGTGAAGCTGAAGGATTCAGAAAAATATGCTTCCATCCAGATAGACCAGATATTTTAAGCAAATATATAGTAAGAATTGAGGCTGACAAAGAGGAATATCCAGTCTTACTCTCAAATGGAAACTTAATAAATCGTTCGATTTTAAAGAACAATCGTCATGAAATAGTTTGGGAAGATCCTTACCCAAAACCATCTTATTTGTTTGCGTTAGTTGCTGGAAAATTAAAGTGTATTGAAGACCGTTATTTTACTAAATCAAACCGAAAGATAAAGATTCATTTATATGTTGAAGATGGAGATGAAGTTTATGTTCAACACGCAATTGATTCTTTAAAAAGAGCAATGAGATGGGATGAAGACAAATACGATTTAGAATATGATTTGGATTTATTCAATATTGTTGCTATTAGACATTTCAACATGGGTGCAATGGAAAATAAAAGCTTAAATATTTTTAATTCAAAATTAGTTTTAGCAAATGAAGAAACCACTACTGATAATGAACTTGAGAGAATAGAGGGAGTAGTAGCTCATGAATACTTTCATAACTGGACAGGAAACAGAATAACTTGCCGTGATTGGTTCCAATTATCACTAAAAGAGGGTCTTACTGTCTATAGAGATCAGCAATTCACTTCAGATATGCATAACTATGCAATCAAAAGAATTGATGATGTAAAGTTCCTTAGAAAGTATCAGTTTAGAGAGGACTCTGGGCCAACTTCTCACTCAGTTCAACCAGAAAAATATCTTGAAATAGATAACTTTTATACTACAACCATTTATGAAAAGGGTGCCGAAATTATAAGAATGTCAAACACTATTTTGAGCGAAAATAAATTTAAAAAAGGATTTAAGAATTTCATCTCAAAATTTGATGGGAAAGCAGCAACTATAGATAATTTCATAGATTCAATATTTGCAGAAGAAAAAGAAATAAATGTTGACGCATTTAAATTATGGTATAAGCAAAATGGAACTCCAAAAGTATTTATTAAGAGATATTGGGATGATATTAATAAAAAACTTTCAATAACTTTTTCCCAATTTGATGACAGTGATAAAATATTAATAATTCCTATAAATATTGCAGTTTTTTCCGACTTTAACAAATTTAAGGAATATAAATTCATTTTAAAACAGAAAAAAGATAGTTTAATTATTGAAGACTTTAATACAAAATTTAATAAGCCTATAATTACATATTTTAGGGAATTTTCTGCCCCCGTAATATGGGAAACTGACACAACATATGATGAGGACATTTTCATTATTGAGAATGAAATAGATTTATTTTCAATCCATGATTCAATTGATAGACTTTATAAATATATTGTGTCTAAAAGACTTGAGAATAAAATCAACATTGAAATAGAAGATAAATTTATTAATGCGATTAAATCTATATTTAATAACCAATCAAATATTAATTTAAATTTAATATCAGAGTTACTTAGTATTCCTAGCTTTTCTGACCTAGAATCGAATATTACAAATATTGATCCTCAAAAATTATATAAAATTTCTGAAGATCTACACTATAAATTTGCAAATAAATTAAAGATTGATCTTAATAATAAATTAAAATATTTAGAAAGAAATATATATAAAAGATGGCCAGAAGGAAAATACGAAAGAAAACTAATTGAAAAGATTTGGAAACTATTATTATATACAAATGATGTTAATTTAAGTCAAAAGTTAATAACATATATTGATAATAATAATATGACATTATCAAAATCAGTATTGAATGTGTATCAAAATTTTAACCTCAAAGAAAGAGAAATTGCATCTAAAAAATTCTTTAATAAATGGAGTAAAAATCCTATTGTATTAGATAGTTGGTTTGCTTTCCAAGCTGGGATTGAGATAGACAATTATATCGAGAATCTAGAGAGTCTTTTTCACCATAAATGTTTTGATAATAAGTCTCCAAATACATTGAGATCGATTCTAAATAGCTTTGTATCGAATAACCGTTCTTTTCATGATATAGAAGGTAAGGGATATAATTATATCGCAAATAAGGTAATTGAATTTGATAAAATTAATCCAATAATTATTTCAAGATTTATAAAATTGTTCAGTAGATGGGATCAATATGTAGAACCTTACAAAACAAATATGCTTGATGCTATTAAGTTTATTAACTCTCATGATTTATCTACTAATTCAAGAGAAGTAATTGATTTGATTTTGAAGAAATAAGATTTTTGTATCATAAAAATTTTTGTTATTAAATAAAATTCTGCTTAATTTATAAAAAGCAATATTTAAAAAAATATGATTAATTATTAATGTATAAATTAAACTATTAATTCATTATCAGTAAAAAAACTATAATGATTAAATAATCTAAATAATTATATGAAATAGATATAATTTTTTAATTTTAAATAAAAAATTAGAATATAATAATATTAATAAAATAAAGAATTTTTATGTTGGCAGTTGCTTTAGGAATGACAAAGTTAGAGACATTAACTGTAGCTATTTCAAGCATCATTTTTATTGGGGCATTTACTTGGGTTTCTATTAAAGGAGACTTAAGAAAAATTGCTCAAGAACTTATAGAGGAAAATGATAAAGATTAAAAAATTTTGAAATTTTAATAAAAAGTTATTTGTTATGCAACTTTGGATAATCAATAATATGCCTTATCTCTTTTAAAGAAGAGCCATAAATTATATGTCCTTTTAAATCAACTCCAACCCACTTTTTTCCCTTACTACAAGTATCCATATTATTAGTTTGAATCTTGAAGAATTTATTTTCACTCCAATTCAATTTAATATCCCATCCTTTATAATTTTCAATCATATTTTTACATTAATTAAACTATCTTTAGCTTAGTCAACAAGTTTAAAAACAAAAACAAAGGAAATAAGTAGTTTTTAATAGATTTAATCTGATGAACATATCTTTATGTTGCTCGCACATTGATCAGCTCTTAATCTCGCTTGTTCTATATTTATACCGGTGGCAAGTGCTACTCCCATTCTCCTGCCCTTTTTGGCATATGGTTTACCAAAAATCAATATTTTTGAATTTTGGATTTTTAATGCTTCATGTATTCCATAGAAGGCAAATTCTTTGTATTCATCTTCCGAAAGAATAACTCTTGTTGCGGCAGGGCTAGTAAGATTTATTTCAGGTATCGGTAAATCAAGTAAGGCTCTCAGATGAAGTTCAAATTCATTAATGTTTTGACTCATAAGTGTAACCATTCCCGTATCATGAGGTCTAGGAGATAATTCTGAGAAGATAAGATCTGATCCTCTAACGAAGAATTCAACACCATAAATTCCTGCTCCATTAAGATTATCTAGAATTATATTTGTAACTTTCTTAGCTTCTTCTAATATCGACATTTCAATAGGGGTAGGTTGCCAACTACATTGGTAATCTCCCTTATATTGTTCATGACCTATTGGAGGACAAAAAATAATTCTACCTTCTTTTGTTCTAACCGAAAGTAATGTAAATTCATAGTTGAAGTCTATATACTCCTCAAGAATTACACCTTTAACATCTCCTCTTGAATTTTCTAAAGCTTGAGTCCAAGCTTTCTCCAAATCTTCTTCTCTCATTACAAAATTTTGACCTTTTCCAGAAGAACTCATTAACGGTTTAAGTAATAAGGGATATCCAATATCTGAGGCATTAGATTTAAGTTTAGATATGTCATAAACATATCTATATTTTGCTGTTCTAATATTTAAATCACGAGAAGCCAAATCTCTAATTTTATCTCTATTCATTGTCATTTCTACAGTTCTAGAATTAGGAACAATATTTATACCAATATTTTCTAAATCTTTTAACGCTTCAATTGATAAAGATTCAATTTCTGGTATTACGAAATCTGGTTGTAAACTAATTATTAAATCCATTAAAAGCTTTTTATCGCTCATATCTAAAACAAAATACTTATCTGCCACTTGCATAGCGGGTGCATTTGCATATTTATCAACAGCAATTACCTCGCATCCCAATCTCTTTGCTTCAATTACTAATTCTTTGCCTAATTCGCCACTGCCTAGCAACAATAGTTTTAAATTAGAAAAGGACAAATTTTTCATTTAAAAAAATAATTTTAGTGAAAATTTATTCATTATCTTTATCTAATGATGTATTTTTTTTATCGGACTTTTTATTTATTCCAATCATAGAAGTTTTATTATTAAACCAACCCTGGAACTTCAAACCATTTTTTAATCCAGTTGTCATAGCAGCAATAAAGAAAAATCCAATGAATAGCCAGATAAGTCTTTCTAAAAAGATAAAAGGTGATAAAGCCTGTCCTGATCTAACAATTTCAGTAAGAGGGTCTAAAGGATCCAAATTTTTACAAAGTTACAGTAATAAACATAATATATATAGAAAACAATAATTTTACAAAAGACCAATTATTAATGAAAAAATATATAAATAAATATTTGTAAAATTATTTTTCATAATTTTTTACACGAAAAGTTTCTCGCAGTGTTATCTTTTAATTTTGATAGATTTGTTATGTCTATAAACGTAAAAGAAACTCAAATTGTAACTTCCGAAAAGAAGATTTTACAGTTAGGCGATTATTCTGGGAATGTTCTTTTAGTAGTAAATGTAGCAAGTTATTGTGGTTTTACTGCTCAATACAAAGATCTTCAGAAATTACATGAATTATATTCAGAAAAAGGGTTGAAAATACTAGCTTTCCCATGTAATGATTTTGGAAATCAAGAACCTGATTCATTAGAAGAGATTAAAACTTTTTGTTCAACAAAATTTAATGTTAAATTTGAGATTTTTGACAAAGTTCACGCAAAAGGTGATACAACTGAGCCATTCACAACATTAAATAAAATGGAGCCAGAAGGCGATGTTGAATGGAATTTTGAAAAATTCTTAATTGCCAAAGATAGTGAAGTCATTGCAAGATTTAAATCAGGAGTTAACCCACTAGATGAAAACTTAATAGCAGCTATTGAAGTTGCTCTTGAGTCCTAAGCTAAGAAGCTTCTTTGTCGTAAAAACCAAATTCCCGAAGTTTTTGACAAAAATCATTATCATTTAAAGATAACAAAT
>CACNWH010000032.1 GCA_902624105.1 uncultured Prochlorococcus sp.
GAGCACCATTGCAATTGGTGTTTTTTTAATTTGGCTATATTCCGCCTATATATTTATAAATAAATGAAAAAGGTAAAAAGAAGTGGAAATATAAAAAGAAGAAATGCTCTACCTGGAAAGGTGGGAAATGTATTTGACATAATTGAATTGGTTGACAGCTGATCTAAATTAAAGGGGTAAGACCCTCTTTTCTAATGGAACTGTTGCACCAGATATTTCCACCATGGCACATTTATCTAGATGTTTTTCTTCTTGGTGTTGGTTTATATGTTTATCTTAGAATTACGAAACAAATAAATACAAAATAAATGAAAAGCTTACAACTACCAAATAATAAAAAAGCTTAAATATATGACTTACATGTATGGCCTAGCAATTACTTATGGAGTGGTTAGTTTGTTATTACTTAGTGGATTTGCATATATAACTTTTAAAATGACCTCCAAGAAATAGAGTAAGTAACACTCATACAACTGCCAAAAAATATATTTGCTATAAAAGTATTGAGGCGACATTCCTCTTTTGCTCTGCAAAGAGATTAAAAATCCCTTTTAGAAAACCAACTTCTAGGAGGGTTTCTCATTTTATAAAAATGAATACTTGTAATTCTGCTAACTCAATTAAGTTAGGAAAACTTTTAAAAAGGTTTAAATTAACTCCTAAGAATAAGCAAAAATTAATCAAAGAAGCACAAAAGGATTATTCAACCTGGTCTAGTCTCGAAAAACTTGCAAGAAACTTAGAATTTACAAACTCAGTAGCCTAGTAATCACCGAAATGATATTTCCACCTCCACAAGTTATTTTTGGTTTATTGCTACTTTCAATAGCTGTTGTATTAATTTGGGATATTAAATATAGCCCATTTGGTGAAGACGAAGACGGAATTTAAAAATGAAGTTATCTATTAGAGATTTAACAATATCAGGTATTTTTATAATTATCGCTTCTACTGTTGTTTCTAACCTATATCGAACAAAGTGGGGAATTATTTATGCTGTAGTTAATCTTATAGTCCTTACTTTATTTTCTTTATTTAAGGATTCTTGGTCTATCAATAAAAAATAGTGGAACAATTTACTCTTATTAATAAGCAAAGAAATAGGATAAAAATATTCAAAAAGTTTAAAAGTGCTTTGCCACAAGCAGAAGAAGTAATGGAAATTGAATATGCTTGTGTTTATAAGCGATCAAGTAAGCCAGTTATAAAAGGAAGTAGAATTGAGACTTTAGAAAAAGCTAGAGAAGAATATAAGGAATTATTAGCGGAGGGTTGGAGGAAAACTTCTATTTACAATCATTATTTGTAGGCACAATTTAGATCAAATTACTTCATAATTATTGACAGCTGATCTAAACTAGAGGGTAATACCCTTTTTTTATGAATATAATTTTCGCTGAACTTTACTCAGCTTATTTGAGTTTCTGGCAAAATTTAACTAATTTCAAAGGAGAAACAACAAGGAAAGATTGGTGGTATGTTCAATTAGCAAATTTAATCATAACAATAATTACTTTTCCATTTTTTGTTGCAATAACTGGATTTAATATCTATGGAATTATTTGTATTTTGCCTCAAATTGCAATTGATTTAAGAAGATTAAATAATTTTGGTAAAGATTGGAAATGGATTTTTATTAATTTTGTCCCTTTCCTTGGTTGGCTTCTATGGTTTATATGGCTGGGGTTTGGGAAAGAAGGTAGAGGCAAAAGAAATTTTATTTAAAAAAAGATGGTTAAAGCTATATCAAAACCTCTCACATAACCACAACGTTAAAACTTAGTAGTGACTTTTACAAGATTGACAGTCGATCTAAACTTAGGAGGATAAAATCCTCTTTTTTATTAATGCGTAAATTCTTATTGCCTTTATTAGTTGCCCTTTCTTTTCCTACTTCTGTTAATGCATCAGGCTTTTGGCTGTTAACTACCACAGTTAAAAAACCAGCAGCTTTTAAAGAATATGTTCAAGAATTTAAACCTTGGCTTAAGTCAGTAGGAGGATCTTTAGTTATGAAGGATTCTGATTCTCAAATTGTCGAAGGTAGAGGTGGAAAACTATCAGTCGTTATTTCATTCCCCTCAAAGCAAGCTGCGATAAATGCTTACAATAGTACTGAATATCAAGAGCTAACTAAGAAACGCTGGGCAAGTACAAAGAAAACAAACCTCATAATAATGGGATTAAATAAATGAAACGCTTACTACTCGTAATTAATTAATGAATAAAACTAACACTTGGTTAATTAGAGTATTTGCTGTTGTTCTTATTTGTGTTTTCCTTATCGCATATCTAAATTTACAAAAGAAACCATCCTTACTCCGCCCAAAACCTAGTATTGAGGATTTGGAATATAAAGCATTCTTACTCCGTCCAAAACCTAGTATTGAGGATTTGGAATATAAAGCATTAGATAAGAAAAGGGCAAATGCTGAATTTGCTGCGAATAGGGATTATACGGACTATGAAAAATTTGGAAGTATAATTTTTTGTAATGCTGCATTCAATAGTCGGATTGAATCAGCAAACTATTCGAAACAAATGGAATTATATATTTCTGGAAAAGAAGTAGATTTATCAGAATGGGATACTGCTATAAAAGATTATGAAAACGAAAGATCAAAATGTAGAGACTTTAATCCTTAAATAAAACGCTTAGTAGGTTCTGCAATTCCTAAGATTGGAAACTTGATTATCCGCATTGTTTATCTTCTCCAGTAATGCACTAACGTTTAACTTCATCGTTTAAACGCATTTGACAACTAATAGTGATTAAAGGTTTAACTGTTCCTTGCCCAAAGGATTTGTTTTTGTAGTGATAACAAACCCCACCTCTTGCCTTTCTCCATTGTTTCCATAGCTTGTCATTATTTAATTCTTTTTTTAGTTCCAATCACTTTTAAGAAGACTTTCCATTGCACATCTTGTATATTCTTGAGTTTTTCCATCTTCTACGCACTCGAATGGATAATTTTCAAAGTAACTTTCTTTCCATCTTGCAAAATCCTGAGACTCAGCTTTAACAGCTATAGGTAAAGCGAGGGCTGCTAGTAGTGGTAGTAGTAAGCGTTTCATTTATTTTCTCTCTCTTTTCTAGCCGCGTTACCTTTAGCTCTTAGTACCAGAGTTATAGTCAAAGCAGTACTAAGTATTCCTATATCTATTAAATTAATAAGTGAGGAGAAATATTTATTAGCCGATTAAAGAAATAATTAGGGTCATTATCTTTTCAGCTATAAATCTTTATCCATATAAAAAAAAGGTTTTATCCCTTCATGTTAGATCGACTGTCAATTATAGAAGTGTTATTTTGACTATATGGTCTAAAAAAACTGTCACATACCCCTTCACAGTTTTGGAGAAAAGAGGATTTAACCTAACTCAGGGAATGGTTTTATTACTTCTAAAGCCATTAAATTTACCTGCTAACTATGTAATGCATTTGATTCTCTGGATAACAAACCCTGCAAACGGTATTGGCTATGACGATTAACTATCCCACATTTATTAATGAATAAAAAAACAGTTTTAGCCTTTATAAAAAAGTATCCGATGAGCATCTTATTAGCGATTATTGCTCTTAATTTGTTTTCTATTGCGGGTAGCTTAAAAACCTCAGCAAAAATAGATCAACAAAAAATGATTTGTTTAAACTCAAATAAATACACAACAAAACAGTTGCAGAGAAAACTGGGGACTAAAATCCCCCTTACACGATGCCAGAATATTATTCATTATTAGTTATAGATTACGTTTTAAAGATTATGATGTATTAAAAATCAATTACTATTGTTAAACTTCTTTATCAAAGCCCAAGCCTCATTAGCACTGTCAGCATATTTAAAAATTGATAAATGCTTTTCCTCTATTAAACCCATATCGCATAGATATTCAAAATTAATTACTTTGTTCCAATAATCTCTTCCAAATAAAATAATTGGTATATTTTTCTTCATATCAGTTTGCCTCAAAGTTAGTAATTCAAATAATTCATCTAAAGTTCCGAATCCACCTGGGAAAAAAACTGCGGCTTCAGATCTCATAACAAAATGAAATTTCCTCATAGCAAAATAGTTAAACTTAAAACATAATCCCGGAGTAATAAATGAATTTGGATGCTGTTCATTAGGTAAACTTATATTTAATCCAATAGATTTACAACCCGCATCAAAAGCCCCTCTATTAGCAGCTTCCATAATCCCAGGTCCACCACCAGTTACTATCACATGAGCATGAGGACGTTCTAATTTTGTTTCAATTGATATTAACTTAGATAATTCTCTAGCTGAAGAATAATAGTGAGACATTGAATGTAGATTCTTATATCTTTTTACTTTTTGCATTAACAAAGAAGATTTTGGATCTTTTTCAAGAAGTTTTGAAGTCTCATCCAATCTTCTCTTTGAAGTGATTTCCTCTGATATGTGAACGCCACCAAAAATAATAACTGTAGAAATAATATTCTCCTTTTCAATCGCTTGCTCAGGTTTCGTTATTTCAAGAAGCATTCGAACGCCGCGCATTTCATCAGTATTTAGTAATTCCAAATCTTCATGCGCAAGTTTATAAGAGTTAGATTTTAAAATTGCTTCTAAATTACTAGCTACGACTTGAGCCTCATTACTTCGTTCTTTTGCAAAATCGCAATTTAATTTTTTTTTCATGAAATTTCTCCATTTTTTTATTTTTTTAAATTTGTAATCACAAGATATTTGCGGCTAATTCAGCCAAATCACTTCTTTCACCTTGTGACAGGGTAATATGGCCAACTATTTTCTGACCCTGAAGTTTTTTAGCCAACCATGTAAGCCCATTACTATCAGCGTCTAGATAAGGATGATCTATTTGATTTGGATCCCCAGTAAAAACAATTTTTGTACC
>CACNWH010000033.1 GCA_902624105.1 uncultured Prochlorococcus sp.
AATCTATTTTGGTAGAGGGAATTGATAAAAGAATTTTTGCTCTTTTTAATAGAAGACAAGTTTTTGCAATCACAAATTCTAGAGTAATAAAATTAGAAAGACCGCTTTTAGGAGGTTATAAAATGATTGATTTTCAATGGAAAGATTTAAAAGATGCTCAAATATCAGAAAATGTCTTTAGATCTATTTGTGGCTCAACATTATCTTTTGAAAGTCAAGATATGAAATTAGTTGTATATCCAGATTCTAAAATTTCCTCTAAAGCTTATAAGATTGCACAACAACAAGAACAGGCTTGGGAAGAGAAGAGAAGAATTAGAAATATGGAAGAAAAACGCGCTGAAGCAGGAGGTATTATGATTGGGCAAAGTAATAATCAGCCATCCTTAACAAGTAAATTTTCTCAGGGAAAAGATATTCAATATAATACTGATCAGATTTCTGAAGAACTTCTTAAATTAAAAGATCTTCTTGATAAGGGAATCTTAAGTGATGCTGAATTTCAAGAAATGAAATCAAAGATTTTATCAAGATCATCAAGAAATTTTTAGTTTTTTAAATAATAATAGTAAAAAATTTTTAAAGATTTTTAGCCTTCTCTATTTATAAAAGAAAGATTTAAGGTGAACCAATTTGATAACTATTTAAAAAGATAAAAGTAAGTATTTTGTCAGGTGTTGTAAATAATGGTAACTCTGCGAGCTAGTCTGCGAGCTAATCAGCGAAAACAGTTGCAAAACCTAGTTATATCTTGATTGGTGATCTGCATGGCATGCAGGGGGTCAGCGGTTCGAGTCCGCTTGGCTCCATTCAGAATTTATACATCACTAATTTAATTTCTAAATCTATGTTAACTAGTTAAGTTTATAAATTTTATATTTCTCTTTAACTAAAGAATTATTTCTTAAAAATCCTAACTAATAATTTAATAGATTATTATATCCCAAAAAAGAATTTTTAAATATAGTAAAGTTAATATATCAAAGAAATTTTTGGTGGCAAGTTATTCAGAAATACAAAACAATTCAAAAAAAAGTCCCTACTTTAAAGAAATAGATGGTTTGAGGGCATTGGCAATAATATTTGTAATAATAAATCACTTCAATAAGGATTTAATCCCTAGTGGATATCTAGGAGTGGATATTTTTTTTGTTATTTCCGGATTTGTTATAACTTCATCTCTTTATCATCGAAGAAGCAAAAACTTCATAGGATTCATAAGCGGATTCTATGGACGAAGATTAAAAAGGTTAGTTCCTGCTCTTTTATTTTTTGTACTTTTAGTGAGTATTATTATCTGTTTATTTAATCCATTTCCATCTGTAGCTCTTAAAACTGGTTTATCTTCTTTATTCGGAATATCAAATATATACCTACTAAAACAATCAACGGATTATTTCTCACAATCAACGCAACTTAATGTGTTTACTCATACATGGTCTCTTGGAGTAGAAGAACAGTTTTATTTATTATTTCCTTTTCTTGTTTGGTTTTCTGGTTTTGGAAAACAAAAAAAGAATGGTTCAAGAAATCTATTTTTGTCTGTTGGTGCACTTACGATTTCATCCTTAATAGGGTTTATTTATTTGTACCCTAAGAATCAATCTGCAGCTTATTTTTTAATGCCTACTAGATTTTGGGAGATTTCTTTAGGCTGCTTACTTTTTATAAACTTTCAAAAAACATCCTCAATAAACAATTTTTTTAAAGATAAATTACCACCACTTTTTATACTCGTATTAATAATTGGCTTAATGTGGGTGCCAAATTCTTTAGGACTAATATCTACAATTATAGTAGTTTTCTTAACATGCCTGCTTATCATATCGATAAAAAAACAAACATTTACCTACAAAATCTTTACTTATCCTTTAGTCATTTATATTGGTAGACTTTCATATTCTCTTTACTTATGGCACTGGGCTATTTTATCTCTAAGTCGTTGGACAATTGGCATAAATTGGTGGACTGTTCCATTGCAGTTATTTCTTATAATTGGTTTTGCAATAGCTTCATTTAAGTGGGTTGAACTTCCAATGCGGGATATGATTTGGTTTAAGTCGCCACGGAAAGTTTTAATTTCTAGTTCAGGAGCGTTAGTTTTAGTATCTCTTATTATAGTTAGCTTAGGCAGGCCTCTAAAAGGTAAATTATATTCAGGCGATCTCAATAATAAATGGAATATAGAAGGTTTCGGAGAAACAAAGATTATTAATGATCAAACTCGTCCAACCATATATTTAATAGGAGATAGCCATGCAGGTCATTATGGTGCTGTAATGACTTCCTTAGCAAGGAAATACGATTATAGTTTCATTATGCATCCTCAAGGGGGCGGCCTAAAATCCATCAATGAAAGTGCTGAAGAGCATGTTCTTGCACCTATGCGTAAGTATAAAAACAAATTCAAAGTAGGAGATATTATTATTTTTTCCTCCAGCATTGATAAATATAAAGACTCTTTAGATTTCACAAAAACATATCAAACTTTTATGAAACAAACAAACAAAAAAGGGCTTAAATATTTCTTAATTTCACCAACCCCAACATTTTCAAAAGTAAAAAAAGGTGACACTTGCCAAGAAGAATGGTTCCGGCCATCTTGGTCAATATCCCCAAGTTGTTTTACTAAAGTGAATAAGAATGAATGGCTTTCATCTAATAGTGAAACCAGTTTTTTAATTAAAAAGTTTCTAATAAAAAATTCTACAGTTTCTTATATCGATACATTCTCTTTACTTTGTCCAGATGATTACTGTAATAATCATGATGAAAATTCATTTTTGTACAAAGATTCTCATCACTTGACTTCATACGGAGCAATGAAAATGAAAGAAATTATTGAAAACTTTATTTTCCCAAATTAATCAACTAAAAAAATATACAAGTTAAAATTTTTGCCTTAAACCTTTAATTTTTGTTTAGAGAATTTGTTTGTTTTCTAGAGCCGACCAAATGGGTATATTAGAATTGCAATTTTCAGAATTTGAAAAATAATCATAAGCTATATATTCAGATGCTAATACTATCGCATCATATTCATTTTTCAACTTATAGCCGTTAACTAATCCGTCCAGTATTGGATAATTGTATCTTTCTATTTCAGCTTCTTGGTCAGTAATTTGAAGATTGTATCTTTTAGAAAAAGAGTCAATTAGTATTTGTTGTGCAAAAGTATTTTTATTTTGACCTCCGCAAATATACTTCAAAATTTTTTTTCCATAAAGTTTGTGATATGGTAACTTATATCCATTTATATTATTATCAAAAATTAAATAATTATCCAAATCTTTTGTTGAAGTAATATCGCCAATTCTCGAGATTCTAAAATCAAATGAAATTCTTGTTTTCTCAGTTGTATTTAAAGTTGATCCATGAAGCATTGTTGAATCAAACAAAAATGCACAATCAGGAGGTGGTAAGACTTCATTTTCTTTCCTAGATATTTCTTCTGAAATCTTTTTTAAGTAATTTAAATCAAAGTTTTGCTCATCAATATAATTATTGAGAACTTTCCTATGATCTGCATAAAATGTAGCTCCTGAAATTGAATTTAATATTGGTACCCATATTGTAATTGCACTTAATCCATGTCCATACCAATAATCAGAATGTATTGAAGTTCCATGCGAATTAGGAAAAAATATTCTTGGAGTAGGAGATGTCTGAAGACAAGTATCAGAGGCACTTCCATAAAAATATGTTGCCACTTCAACAGCAAAACCCCTATAAATAGACAAAAACTCTTCTGATTCAAATGCTTTGAATAGAGAACTTTTAATTAAAGAAGAATTACTTTTAATTAAAGGTATTTTATTTATATAATTCTTTAAAAGCTTTTGTATTAATGAAATTTTATCCGAACTAAAATAATTCAATTAAGGTTTTAACTATTTTTTTTTGATTTTAACATATGTTTTGAAATGATCTTAATTCCATCTTGAAGAGAAATTTTAGGTTGCCAAAAACTTCTAAAATAAGGGTCTGGCTCATTTGAAATATTATTTTGGACTAAATCTTCTAACTCACCTCTTTTGATTGGAATATTGCAAAAGACATTCGATATTATTTGTGCTATTTCATATATTGTAGTCCATTCAAAACTCGTAATATCCAAATACCTTTTCTCAATATCTTCATAATTCTGATCAATTTTCATAAGGGCATTACTGCAGTCATCGGCATGCAAGAATTGTCTTTTTTCCTTTCCAGTTGTGCGCATTACAATAGTTTTTTGAGATATGGCTGAATTTATAAAATCTGTTATTACATGAGTTTTAGAAAGATCATTTTCAATTCCATAAGTATTCCAAAATCTTACAATATGGCCTCCAAGTATATTCGTATAGTGTTCACCAATTCTTTTCAAAGTTCCATAAGAAGAATGATTCATATTTGACATTTGGGTTGATGCGAATATGAAAGGGATAGAATACTTTTTAATATAATTGAATGTATTTAGCATTAATAAAAGATTATTATCTAGAAACTCTATGGAATTCTGATTTTCTCTCAAGTATTTTGAACCGCCAACATCATATGCTAAGAAATAAACAAAATCTGCTTCTTTAAAAGATTTATCTAGAAACTCAGATTTCTTTCTTAAATCATTATTTTCATTAAGGACGATATCACATTCAATTATT
>CACNWH010000034.1 GCA_902624105.1 uncultured Prochlorococcus sp.
ATCTCTTGACAGGTTTTTTACTGAGATCAAGTATGTTTGATCTTTTAAAAATATGTGGATCAGATAAAGATAAAAGATTGATAAAATTTTTAAATTTGCAACTCAAACTATATTCTCAAGAAAATGTTTATAAAACTGCCGCTTTATATGGGTGTACCGTTTTACAAATGTCACAAATGCCACATGGACTTTGGCACTTGAATGACTCTATGCAAGCATTAAGCTCAGCTTTAGAAGAATCTCTGAAAGGAACTAATGCAAAAATATTATTTAATCAAAAAGTAAATACATTGCGATATGATTCGCAAAAAAAACTTTGGAAAATAAATTCTTTAAAGGGAAATAAAGTTAATGAATATTACGCTCATGATGTAATTTATTCACCACCTCCCCAAGGACTTTTAAATCTTTTGGTCGATAAAAAAGATAATTTTTATAAATATCAAAATAGACTAAAGAATTTGCCAAAGCCATCTGGCGCTTTAGTTTTTTACTCTGCCTTGAAAAAAGATAATATGATTAATACAATTTCTAATCATTATCAATTTGTAAGTGAAGAATTTGGATCACTTTTTATATCTATAAGTGAAGAAGGTGATGGAAGAGCACCTTTAGGTGAAATAACATTAATTGCTAGTATTTTTACAAAAACTCATGAGTGGTTTGATTTAGAAAAGGATCAATATATTAATAAGAAAAATCAATTTTTAAATAAAATTTCTAAAGCTTTAGAAGAGAAATTTAATATTTCACCTGATGATTGGTTGCATAGAGAATTATCAACTCCAAGAGCCTTTGAAAGATGGACTAATAGGCCTAGAGGTATTGTTGGAGGTCTTGGACAAAATCCAGAAATATTTGGATTATTTGGCTTGTCAAGTAGAACCCCTTTTGAAGGTTTGTGGTTATGCGGTGATTCAATATATCCTGGAGAGGGTACAGCAGGAGTTAGTCAATCAGCTTTAATGGTCTCTAAGCAGATACTCGCTACTAAAGGTATTAATAATTTCAATCTTTAGAATTTATTAGCAGAAATGATTTCTCCATTTCTGAGAATTTTTAAGTTTTTCTTCTAGTAAAATCCAATTTTTATCCTCAAAAATTTTTTCTATTTCACCAATATTTTTTTTAAAATTTCTAATCGCATTGAGTATGTTAATTGAATTATTTTCTGCTAGGTCTATACCTAGATTAGGATTGCCACCTCCAACTCTAGAAGTATCTAAAAATCCTGATGCAGCAAGTTTCCCAGATAAATTTAATAAATTTTTATTATTTTTACAATAAGCAGTTTCAATCAAACAAGATGCTAAATAAATTGGCAAATGAGAAATATTAGCTACAGCTTGATCATGGATTACTGGATTCTCAAAACAAATATCACATCCCATATTTTTAAATAATTCAGATAGAGTTACCAATGAATTTTGATCTGTTTTATGAGTTGGTGTAATTACCCATTTTGAATTATCAAATAGTTCTATTTTGCCTGCATTTACCCCTTTCTCTTCTGTTCCAGCCATTGGATGTGAACCTATAAATAAATCATGAATTTTTTCCCAAGTATTAATAATTGGTACTTTAACAGAACCTACATCAGTAAGTATTGCATTAGTTGGAATTGCTTTAATTAGATTTTCTGAGGGATGTATAAGATTTTTTATTGGTAAGGCTAGTATAATTATTGAGCAATTTTCTAGAATTTTATAGTCCTGACTTATAACATTTGCCAAGTGTCTTTCTTTGGCTTTTATTTCATTTGAACTAGTGTTCGTTACACCATAAACAGTATGATTTAAACTTTGCAGCTTAAGCCCAATCGAGCCGCCTATGAGACCTAGTCCTACTATTCCAATATTCATTAATTTTTAATAAACTCTGTTTAATCCTATCAATAACAATATTTTTTATAATTAAATCATATTTCTGAAAATCATTATTTTTTTATAATATATGCTTGAAGCAAGAACTCATAAATATTTAAAGAAATTTTTAAAAAAAAATCCTTCAAATTGGGATCATTTATATTCTTTTGGAAGGATAATTGCAAGTTTTGTTAGAAAGGAAGAGAATCTTTTAATAAATTCTGAAATTTTCTTAACAAAAGAATGGTTGCCAGGGATATTAATTACATTATTTCTAAACGAAGAAAATTCTAACTTTGTTATTCCAGCATATCAACTTCAATTTTTATTAAATGAGCATTTACCTTTATATAAGGAATTAGGATTTGATTTTTCAGTTAAAAATAATCAAATTATCTTTTCACAACATAAAATCTTTATTCAGACAATTGGAAGTTTATTAGATGTTTATTCTCAATCAAATTTTGAAAAAGAGGTTATTATTTTTGCTGATGTAGGTAATTTAAAAAAAGATTTAAAAAATATTTTAAGAATAACTTTTCATAAAAAAGATTGGTTTAATTATTTCGATGCATCTTTAGAAGAAAAGAATGAATTATCTAAAACTTATGATTTGCTAAAAGAAAAATTCTTTTTAAGGTCTTTCCAAAATCAAACAGTAATGACATTAAATATTGAAGAGGCTAATTTTCTAAAAAAAATAATAAAACAAAATGCTAATCGTTCAGTTAAATTAGTCAAATTAAATGAAGCAATTTCATCAGGTTGGTTTTTTTGGATTAATCTTGATCACGATAAATTTGAATGGTCTTTAGAAGTTGAGCCAATAGATCAATTCGCTGAAATTAATGAGTTGTTAAGTAAAAATAATATTATCTTCTTATCGTCTTTAAGAAGAGATAATTTTTTTAAAAGATATTTAATTAATCAGGATATTAAGCTTAATTCATCAATAAATTTTAAAAGCAGTTTTATTGAAAAAAATATTTCCATTTATATCCCTTCGAAATTATTACTTCCGAACAATCCTTCTTTTATAAAATTAACAATTAATAATTGTATTAAATTTTCCTTTTTAAGTAAAGGTGTTTCAATTTTTCTATCTAATGAAAATAGTTTCAAGATTAAACTTGCAACTGAATTAGCTTCTGTTTATGGGAAAAGGGTATTGCTTGAAAATTATCCAAAGCTAGATAATCAAATAGTTTGTTCTAGTTTTGACTGGTGGATTAAAAAATTACATTTAATTTGCCCTCCAGACCAAATTATTATTCCTCTTTTACCATTCCCTAATATGGTCGAGCCTATAAATCAAGAGATTATCTCATTATTGAGAAGTCAATCAAAGAATTGGTTTAGAGAATTTATGTTTCCTGAGGCTTTTCAGACAATGGATAAGGCGGTCTCCCCGTTGCGAAGGAATTCTGGTAAATTGGTAATATTAGACGGTAGAGTGTCTAATAGGAAATGGGGAAGAGAGATGCTAGAGATGATTCAACCTCAAAAATCAATAACTTATATGTTTCCTTTTGATTAAGTCATGAACAAAACAACTTTTAAAAATGGGAGAAGCTAAGAGAAGAAAAAACTTAGGGATATCACGCAGAGAGGTTACCCAAATAAAAGATATTGATAATTCTCCTAGAATCATTAATTGGTTACCCATTACAGAAAAACAAAAAAACTACTTTATTAAGTTAAGTATAAGAGCAAGTTGGCTAGGGATTGCCATGTTAATTCTTTTATGGATCGTTGTTCGTTTTATTGGTCCTGCAGCAGGCTGGTGGATTCCAGCCGATAATATTTAGATTTAGGCTACATTTTTAATATCATTAGCAATTGTAGTATTGTCTTTATTAACTTTTAATTGCTTCATGGAATTAGAACTAACTTCTGTTCCTTCAGTAAGTTTTTGTTTTACAAAATTTTCTATTGTTTCTTTAATTTGTGGATTTTGATCAAGCCATAGAATTGTATTATCTCTACCCTGCCCTATATTTTCACCTTCATAGCTGTACCAAGCACCTCTTCTAATGACTATATTAGTTTCTTCTGCTAAATCTAAGAGGCAGCCGGTAGTACTAATTCCTTTCCCAAATAAAATATCGAATTCAGCAATTCTAAAGGGTGGCGCAACTTTATTTTTAGCTACTTTTACTTTTGCTCTGATTCCATATTCTTCTGTTCCTCTCTTAAGGGTTTGAATTCTTCTAATATCTAACCTAACCGATGAATAAAATTTGAGTGCATTTCCTCCTGTAGTGGTTTCAGGATTCCCATATGTAATGCCTATCTTTAATCTTAATTGATTTAGAAAAATAACTGTGCATCCTGATTTTCCAATATTACCAGTAATTTTTCTCATCGCCTGACTCATTAAGCGTGCTTGGCTACCAACAACATGATCCCCCATCTCACCCTCAATTTCAGATCTTGGTGTTAATGCTGCTACTGAGTCAACAACCACTAAATCTACAGCAGCTGATCTTATTAATTGGTCTACTATCTCAAGAGCCATTTCACCTGTATCTGGCTGTGAAACAAGTAAGTTCTCAACATCTACTCCAAGGGATGCTGCATATACGGGATCTAATGCATGTTCAGCGTCGACAAAGGCTGCTACACCTCCATTCTTTTGGACTTCGGCAATGGCATGTAATGTCAATGTTGTTTTACCAGAGCTTTCCGGACCATAAACTTCAACAACTCTCCCTTTCGGATAACCCCCTCCTAGTGCTAAGTCTAAGG
>CACNWH010000035.1 GCA_902624105.1 uncultured Prochlorococcus sp.
CAGCCAGTTCAGATGAAGCTGTAAGTTACGTTTTAAAGAAAAACAAGCTCAGCCCAGTTAATGCAGAAATTCTCTCTATTTACGTAATAGGTATACATTGCCCTAATGTGACTTAATCTAAGATGCTTCCGGTTAAATATCTTGATACTCATTTAAAATTATCTGATGGAGTAAGACTGATTTCAAGAATCTGGATCCCTGATAGAGAGGGAGAATGGCCTGCTTTATTAATGAGACAACCCTATGGGAGAGAAATAGCTTCAACAATTACATATGCACACCCAACCTGGTGGGCCTCCAAAGGATATATGGTTGTAATTCAAGATGTTAGAGGTCAAGGTGATTCAGAAGGAACCTTTAAAGGTTTTTGTCAAGAAGCAGATGATACTTCTGAGACGCATGAGTGGGTGAGATCATTAAAAGAATGTAATGGCAAATTAGGTCTTTATGGATTCTCTTATCAAGGCCTTACCCAACTAACAGGAAAAGACTTAACGAAACCTCCTGATTGTTTATCACCTGCAATGACTGGTTTGGACATAAGAAATCATTGGTGTTCTGATGGTGGTGCTTTCTGGTGGAATAATAATATTACTTGGGGCTTGCAAATTGCGGCCTTAAAAATGAAGCGCTTGAAGAATAAAGAGGGATGGAAAGCTATAAGAACAGCGCTTGATAATCAGACACATTTATTGAATGGGTTGGAATTAATACAGAAATTTGATCCAGATAATTTTATTATTAAATGGATTGATATTCTAGACAATGAGAAGGATTTCGAAAAAATTAATTTTGTTGATTCTTGGTTAAAGAAACCAATGCTTATTATTGGTGGAATTTGGGATCCTCACTTGCGTGGAGCTTTAGATCTTTACAAAAAATCAAGAGATATTGGAGGAGATCCCGAAATTATTATTAGTAATTCATCACATCTCAATTGGTGGAAAGATTCACAAACTACACTTTTGAACTTCTTTGAAAAGCATTTAAAAGATAATAACCCAATAAAAAAAATATCAACAAAAAATAAGCTTATTTGGAATATCTCTCTAAAAAAATGGGAAAGTATTGAAAAGCTTCCATTAAATTATGAGTTTGGATTAGGGAGTGATGGCAATGCTAATTTTGAAATAAAAGACGGTAGCCTATCAATTAATTCAAGGAGTTTTGGATTCGTAACAATTGTGCATGATCCTTGGCGACCAGTGCAATCAGATGGAGGACATCTTGGGCAAAATCCAGGCTTATTTGATAGAAGCAAAATAGATAACAGATTAGATATAGCAGTTTTCCAAACACATTATTTAAAAGAGAATATTCATTTATCAGGCATTCCTACCTTTCACACTGCAGTTAAAAGTGATCAAGAAAGTTTTGATATATGTGTAGCACTATCACTAATAAGCGGAGAAAATGAAACTATAAATCAATTTACTACTGGATTTCTAAGGATTAAAAAAGCCATAAAGAATATTGAAAAGGATTATTTAATCAACTTACATCCAACAAATATCTCCATTCCTAAAGGGAGTAAATTACGTTTATCACTTGCAGCCTCTGCATGGCCAGCCATAGGAGTTAATCCTGGAAACAATAAATTTAGATGTGGAAATACTACTATTGATCATGAAATTATTACATTAAATTTCAATCTAAAAAAATCAATTATGAAAATCAGTCCATTTTTTAAATAATTCTCTTAAAAATACTAGAAAATTTGATAAGCTAAACCCTTAATAACAACCAGTCATGACTAACAAATTACAAATAGACTGGATTAAATCAGAAGCCATCAACCTTGAAAATTGTTGCAATGATAATCCTTTAAATATTTTGGGTCCACATCAAAATGAAAATTCGTGGGTCATTAGAGTCTGGATGCCAGAAGCAGATCAAGTAAGCATATTTTTTAAAGATAAAGAATTTACTACAACGAACCCAAATCATAAGTGGCTTTTTGAAGCATCTATTCCAGAAGATCCTCAATCTAATTACAAGATAAAAGTTTTAAGAGGAGGGATTAACCATACACAATTGGATCCTTGGGCCTTTACTGATGAATGGATGGGTGAGGTAGATAGGCATCTTTTTGCGGAAGGGAATCATCATCACATTTGGAAAAAAATGGGAGCACACATCACTGAAATTGATGGAAATAGAGGAGTTATGTTTTGTATTTGGGCTCCAAATGCAAAAACTATTTCAATTATTAGTGATGTTAATTCATGGGACGGTAGACATCATCCTATGCAAAAAAGATTAGGCGGAATATGGGAGCTATTTATGCCTTTCATGAGTGAAGGGGATATATATAAATACGAGATTAGAACTCAAGAAGGTCATATTTACGAAAAATCTGACCCATATGGTTTTTTACACGAAGTTAGGCCTCAAAATGGATCAATAATTTCAAAGTTAAATAATTTTGATTGGAATGATAAAAAATGGATTAAAGATAGAGATTCTAACGATCAATTAAACAAGCCAATTTCTGTTTACGAAATGCATCTTGGTAGTTGGATGCATGAATCAAATGAAAATTTATATATTGAAAAAAATGGAAGAAAAAGGGAACCAGTTCCTGCTGCTGATCTAAAACCTGGAACAAGATTATTAACGTATCCTGAATTAACGAGAAAACTGATCCCATATGTTAAGGAGAGAGGTTTTACTCATATTGAGTTAATGCCAATCTCAGAGCATCCCTTCGATGGTTCATGGGGTTATCAGGTAACAGGTTGGTACGCTCCTACAAGTAGATATGGGACACCTAACGAATTTAAGGAATTTATTAACAGTTGTCATGAAGAAGGAATTGGCATAATACTTGACTGGGTTCCAGGACATTTTCCAAAAGATAAACATGGACTGGCTTTCTTTGATGGCTGTCATCTTTATGAACATGCTGATCCGAAGATTGGTGAGCATAAGGAATGGGGAACCCTAATTTTTAATTACAGTCGTAATGAGGTTAGAAATTTCCTAGTAGCAAATCTTGTTTACTGGTTTGAAGAATTCCATATTGATGGAATAAGGGTTGATGCTGTTGCATCAATGTTATATAGAGATTATCTTCGTCCTGATGGAGAGTGGATTGCTAATGAACATGGTGGTAACGAGAATATTGAGGCAGTTAAATTCCTTCAACAAGCTAATCATGTCTTATTTCAACATTTTCCAGGTGCTCTCTCAATTGCAGAAGAGTCAACTACCTGGCCAATGGTGACTAAACCAACTGACATCGGAGGATTAGGTTTTAACTTGAAATGGAATATGGGTTGGATGCATGATATGCTCGATTATTTTGAAATTGATCCATGGTTCAGACAATTTCATCAAAATAGCGTGACCTTTTCAATTACCTATAACTATACAGAAAATTTTATGCTCGCTTTAAGTCATGATGAAGTAGTGCATGGAAAAAGTCATTTACTTCATAAGATGCCTGGTGATGACTGGAAAAAATACGCAAACACAAGGGCTTTATTAACTTATATGTGGACTCATCCTGGCAAAAAAACAATTTTTATGGGAATGGAATTCGGCCAGAGATCTGAATGGAATGTTTGGGACGACCTTCAGTGGGAGTTATTAAAATTTCAACCCCATTTAGGTATTAGAAATTTAGTTGATGATCTTAATAAACTTTACAAATCTGAACCAGCTCTATGGAAAAATGACTTTGACCCCTATGGATTCCAATGGATCGACTGTAATGATCGATCCAATTCTGTCATTAGCTTTATGAGACGAGAAACAAATACAAATGAGTGGTTAGTTGTAGTAGCTAATTTTACACCTAATTTACATGAAACATACAAGATTGGAGTACCTTTAAAAGGTTTTTATAAAGAAATTTTTAATTCTGACGCGTCCCGTTATGGTGGAAGTAATAAAGGTAATATGGGCGGTAAACTTGCGATTGATTTTAATATACATAATTACGAAAATGCGTTGGATCTTACATTACCTCCTTTAAGCGTAAGTATTTTTAAATATTCTGCAAATAAATCAGACTAAATTTTTTAATAGTATTTATTTATTTGAATTTAAAGTGATTTTGATCATCTTCCCGTTGTAGTATTTTTAAGTTAAAGATTTTTATTTATTTAAAAACATTATTGATAATACAAATGGGAAAAGATTCACCGTTACTTCTAAGAGCAGCCTTAGGCGAGAAAGTTGAAAGACCTCCTGTTTGGATGATGCGTCAAGCTGGACGTTATATGAAAATATATCGAGATTTAAGAGACAAGTACCCAAGTTTTAGAGAAAGATCTGAGAATCCAGAATTATCATATGAAATTTCAATGCAACCGTTTCATGCTTTCAAACCTGATGGGGTAATTCTTTTTTCGGATATTCTTACACCTCTTCCTGGAATGGGAATAAATTTTGAAATAGTGGAAAGTAAAGGACCCTTAATTGAGAATCCTATAAGAACTTTATTAGGTAGAAAATGGATTTTTAATATAGATGCTCGTAAGCTAGACATTACTTTAAAGAAAGATTTTAATAATTTAGGAAAAAGAAATTTTGATCAAAAAGGAGTAGCCAAAAGAATTTTTAATTATGAGCTTTATTTTA
>CACNWH010000036.1 GCA_902624105.1 uncultured Prochlorococcus sp.
CACTAACTTAATGAAAGTTTAATTGAGTATTTTATTATTATTAAGTTATGGCATTATTAGTAAAAAAATTTGGCGGAACTTCAGTTGGTACCATTAATAAAATCAAAAATATTGCAAAAAATATAAGTAAAAGTAAAGACGCTGGAGATGATATCGTAGTTGTGGTTTCAGCGATGGGAAGTTCTACTGATAATTTAAACAATTTAGCTTTTTCATTAAGCAAAAACCCACCAAGAAGAGAGCTGGATATGCTTCTTTCAACTGGAGAACAAGTCACTATAGCTCTACTGTCCATAGCACTTAATGAGTACGGAATACCAGCCATCTCAATGACAGGAAGTCAAGTTGGAATAATTACAGAATCAATTCATGGAAAAGCAAGAATTCTTGAAATCAAAACCAGTAGAATCGAGGATCATTTAGCTCAAGGATACGTCGTAGTAGTTGCAGGTTTTCAAGGTTCCAGTTTAAGTCATAACGGTTCAATGGAAATAACAACATTAGGAAGAGGAGGGTCTGATACTACTGCTGTGGCTCTATCTACAGCTTTAGGTGCAGAAACCTGCGAAATATTCACAGATGTCCCAGGTGTATTAACGACTGATCCACGAATAGTCAAAAATGCAAAACTGCTAGATGCTATTAGCTGTGAAGAGATGCTTGAATTAGCCAGTGTCGGTGCCTCTGTACTACATCCTAGAGCAGTAGAAATAGCAAGAAATTATGGAATAAAGCTTTATGTTAAATCTAGTGAAACGGATCAACAAGGAACACTTTTACGAAGTGATATCGAGCCCTTAAAATTATCGAGAGGCAACCTAGAATTAACAAAAACAGTTAATAGTCTTGAAATACTTGAGAAACAAGTTGTTTTTGGTTTATACGATCTTCCAGACAAGCCTGGTATCGCTGCTCAAATTTTTGAAGAATTATCTAATGCCAAAATAAATGTAGATCTAATAATTCAAGCTACCCGAGAAAAAAACAGTAACGATATTACATTCACTATCTCAGAAAAGTTTTTAGAAAAGACAATAGAGCAATGTGATTTAATCATTTCTCAAATAGGAGGGAAATACAGTATCACACAAAACATGACTAAATTAAGTATCCAAGGCGTAGGAATAATGGGTAGGCCAAGTATTTCTGCAGAATTTTTTGACACACTCTCCAAAGCTAATATTAATGTAAGACTCATAGCTACAAGCGAGATTAAAGTAAGTTGCGTAATAGATTTAAAAGATATCGCTAAAGCAATCAGATTTGTGGGAGGAAAATTTAAGTTATCCTCTAACCAAATTCTTATTAATCCTATTTCAGAAATCAAAGATAAACCTGAAGTTAGAGGTATTGCTCTTGATAAGAATCAAGTACAAGTTAGTTTTCGAAATTTGCCTGACAAGCCAGGAGTAGCTGCTTCAATCTGCTTAGCTCTTGCTGAAGCAAATTTAATTTTTGATACTATTGTTCAATCTGAGAGAAATAGTGAATTAAATACTAAAGATATTAGTTTTACTATGAATAAAGAAGACAGACTAAATGCAGAAAATGTTTTTCAGTTAATAATTAAAAAATATCCTGGTTCAAGATTAGAAGATGTGCAAGCCATAGCTAAAGTTAGTGCTGTAGGTGCAGGCATGGCTTTTAAAGAAGGAACTGCAGCAAAAATTTTTAGAGCTCTAGCAAATGAAAAAATTAATATAGAAATGATTGCGACTAGTGAAATTAGAACATCATGTATTGTTCTTGAAAAAAATTGCAATAAAGCAGTTAATGCTATTCATGATTATTTTAACTTAAGTGAATAATTTAAGTATTTCTTGCTAGTTTTTGCCTTAATTTTTTAATTCTATCTCTTAAATTTGCAGCTTCTTCAAAGTTTAAATCTGAAGCAGCATTTTTCATTTTTGATTCTAATTTCTCTATTAGATCAGGCATCTCCTCTAGTAAACAAATATCATCCTTCGAACTTAAAATATCATCTGTTTTGTTATTGACTAAATTTATAATATCTTTTGAAAATCCACCAGTTTCTAATTTTCTTGATAACTCTAAAAAAGATAATATAGAATTTTCAATTTTTTTACCTGCTGCTTGAGGAGTGATCCCATTAATTTGATTATATTCTTCTTGTATTGCTCGACGTCTATCAGTTTCAGAAATAGCTTTTTTCATAGAATCTGTAAAATTATCTGCATAGAGTAAAGCGACACCCTCAACATGCCTAGCAGCCCTTCCAATCGTTTGAATTAAGGAACGTTCAGCTCTTAAAAAACCTTCTTTATCTGCATCTAATATTGCTACTAAAGATACTTCAGGCAAATCTAATCCTTCTCTCAATAAATTAACTCCAACTAAAACATCATATTCACCTAACCTTAGATCTTGAATAATCTCAATTCTTTCAATCGAATGAATTTCAGAATGTAAATATCTGACTCTAACTTTATTATCTGATAAAAAATCAGTAAGGTCCTCTGCCATCCTTTTCGTGAGAGTCGTAACAAGAACTCTTTGATTTTTTTCTGCCCTTATGCGAATTTCAGATAAAAGATCATCTATCTGTCCCTTACTTGGCCTAACATCAATTAAAGGATCTAGAACACCTGTGGGTCTAATAACTTGTTCAACAAAATCACCATTAGATTGATCTAACTCCCATTGACCAGGAGTTGCACTAACAAAAAGAGTCTGTTTAGATTTACCCCAAAACTCTTCACACTTTAATGGCCTATTATCGGCAGCACTAGGTAACCTAAAACCATGCTCAATTAAAACTTTTTTTCTCGCTTGATCACCGTTATACATAGCATGAAGTTGTGGACAAGTTACATGACTTTCATCTACAACTAATAACCAATCATCAGGAAAGTAATCTATTAGACATTCTGGAGGAGTACCAGCTTCTCTCCCCGCCAAATGCCTAGCATAATTTTCAACCCCATTACAATATCCAACTTCATTAAGCATTTCTAAATCATATTTAGTCCGTTGTTCTAATCTTTGAGCTTCAAGCAACTGACCATTATTGACAAAGAAATCTACTTGTGACTTTAATTCTTGTTTAATTTCATAAATTGCACTCTTTAGTCTTTCCTTGGGAGTAACAAAATGCTTTGCAGGATATACACTTACTTGATCTAAACTTTCTAAGATTTCACCTGTTAAGGGATCTACATATCTAATAGCTTCAATTTCATCACCAAAGAATTCAATTCTAATAATTCTATCCTCATAAGCTGGACCAACTTCAAGAACATCTCCTTTAATTCGAAACCTACCTCGGCTTATTTCAATATCATTTCTAGAGTACTGATTATTTACTAATTCTCTTAAGGAAGATCTTAAATTAATGATTTCACCAACTTTGAATTTTACAGCTGCTTTTAAATATTCACTAGGAATCCCAAGACCATAAATACAGCTGATAGAGGCGACCACAATAACATCTCTTCTCTCAAATAATGATCTTGTAGCAGAATGCCTCAACATATCAATCTCTTCATTAATTGATGCTGTTTTTGCAATATATGTATCGCTTACTGGAACATAAGCTTCTGGCTGATAATAATCGTAGTAAGAAATAAAATATTCGACAGCATTTTTTGGAAAAAACTGTCTTAATTCATTACATAATTGTGCTGCCAATGTTTTATTATGAGCCAGGACTAATGCAGGCCTTCCTGTTTGAGCAATTACATTCGCAATAGTAAAAGTTTTGCCAGTTCCTGTAGCACCAAGAAGTGTCTGAAACTTTTCACCTTTGTCTACTCCCTTTACCAAACTTTTAATAGCACTCGGTTGATCACCTTTAGGCTCATATGGTGCATTAAGTTGATAATTATTCACTTTCTAGTATCAGCTAGAAATATATTAAGAAATTTTTTGAGTATTTAATGAATTATCTAAAGATTCTTTTAAACCTCTTATCCCTGCAATCATTCCAACTATATTATCTAATTTATTGATAACACTCCCTACACCGACTGCTGAAGCACCCGCAGTAATGGCATGAGGGCAAGTAATTTGAGATAATCCAGAAGCACACATAATTGGATTATCTATTGAATTCTTGATAAATTCCTGTTTAATAGCAAATGTAGCAGCTAATGTTGGCACAGACTTTTCAAACAATCCTTGTATACCAGAACTATATGGCTTAGAACTTTTACCTCCTTCAGTTTGAATAATATCAGCACCTTCTTTGATTAGTTGTACAGCAAGATCAACTTGTTTATCCAAAGACAATGTATGAGGTACTGTTACTGATAGGGGAATATTTGGCAATAAATCTTTAGTTTCTTTTGTCAAAGATAATACTTGATTCGCTGAAAAGTTTATACCTTTTTCGTAAAAAGAATCAAAGTTTCCAATCTCTATAAGTGTTGCACCAGCCTTAACAGAATCAATAAATGATACGGGTTCAACGGCACTTACACAAATTGATAAGGTAGTTGTATCTAGAACCTTTTCTACTAATGAAGGTTGACATGCTATGTCAATAACATCTGCCCCCCCTAGTGAAGCTGCCTTCGCAATCATGCAGACAGATTCAATATCAAAATT
>CACNWH010000037.1 GCA_902624105.1 uncultured Prochlorococcus sp.
GTTGGTTAAATTCATAAATTTGGTTCATATCGTTAATAAGTTCCCTATTCCATAAATTTCAATTCCAGAAATCTTGTTTACAAACATTATCAAGATTTTTATTTTTATATGAAAGACTTATACAACTTGTGCCAACCAAAAATGAAAAGTTTTTGCTTTTGAAAGCATGAACACTTGGAAAAATAGATATGATTCCTTTTTCTCTAATAATTTTATTATCACTAAATTTTACAGTAATCATCGAATATATATGACTATATGATGTTCCTTCTTTAGAGGGATATTGCTTATATTTATCCATAACTGATGGAATTCCATAGTTAGATAAGGCAAATTTATATTGAAAGTCGCTATAACTATCATTTGGTTTTTTTATTCGTTTAAATTCGCAATTAAAAACTCTGAGATCCATCTTTTTACATTCCTCCTCAGATATCTCTAATAAGTGAGATTTAACTGGCAATGACATATAACAAAGTATTCCTAGGATAATAATTTTAATTAATGCCTTCATTTTTGAATTAAACACATTAAAAAATCCAACTCTTTCGCTGAACTAAAATCTTTAAATTCATCTTAATCATCATTCAAGTTTTAAATTATATTTTCATGAGAATTTCACCTACCAAAGAAGCAAAACTCAGTTGAAACAAAGTTAATTAAGTATTTTTCTGGTAGGTGAGTGGCAGGTGAATCAGGCAATCCTCACAAAATAAGTCAGTTATAGCAGCAAGTCTCAAATTTTGCACCCGCTTCGAATCTGGGTGCCGCCTTCTTTATATTTGCAACGTATTTCGCTATAAACCGTTCCAAGAACTGAAGTTTTGAGTAACGGTTGTTGTATTTCAAATGCTTTTTAATGGTAGGAAAACGGTAGGAAAATAGATGGACTTTTTCGCCATTTCCATCGTTACTTTTATTTTCCTACATTTTAATTTAAAGATCAAAAAAGTTGTCCATCAATTGAATAATCAAAATAAAAATGATTCATTGAGGGTTCGTCTTTCATCCACGCATAATACAAAGTAACTTCCTTTTCGATGGTTTCTCCTGAAATAGTTGTTTGCATGATTTTCGAATATTTTTCTACATCCGTGTTGGGGTTATAGGCAAATGATCTTCTTATTTTTATTGGGTTGTATTGTTGCTCTTTAAATAAATTCATATCAAAACCCGCAGAAATCGGTCTAAAACAATAAAAATCATCTAATTTAAATATCTGCCCAGGAGTTGCAAAATTCTCGAAAAGAATCATTGGCAATAAATCAAAATAAACTAAATCTTCTTTTAAAAGAATTCTTCTCATACAAATTCTTCTCTTTAATGATCTTGTTTTATATTTGTCAGAAAGACTTATATAAGACCCTTGATCAGATAAAAATTTCAAGTAAAAATCATCTTTTAAATCATCTAGCGGTGCATTAATATCTGTTCCTTTTAAAGATGCTTGTCTTGCGCCAATATTTCCATACATTGCACCGCCCATAAGACTACCACTTGCAATGGTCCCTAAAATTCCATACCCCAGCATACTGTTAAGTTGATCATCCCTATTTTTTTTAAGTCTTTGAGATTGTTTTAATGCAATGTCTTTACGATTTTTATCTTGCATATTTTTGCAAAATAAAATCTCATCAAATGGAGGACAAAAAAGAGTCTCCTCTTTCCACGTGCCATCACTATTAAAATATTCACAATCATTAAAAAATGATCTAAATGATATTGATGGATTTTTTAATGCGAATCTTAAGTCTTTTACTTGATCATTAAGTGTGTTAAAACCTTTTGGAACATCACCTTTTGAGGGAATTACTTTAAAACCAAATTCAGAGAGTTTATTTGCATCTAATGCTTTTTTCTTAAATAAATGAGGATTATTTCTTTTCATCGCTTGATATTCCGGAGATCCAACATAATTTTTCATTCCATTAGCATTATTTGAGATAATTAATTTACTATCTTCAGAATGATTACGATTTTTATCAATCTTTGCTTGAGTCTTAAACAAATCAGGATTATTTTTTTTTAAAAGTCGATATTCAGCAGAACCTTGGTAATTACGTATATCGTCTTTTGAAGATTTTTTTAATTTTTGAGAATCTTGATACTCTGATCTAAACTTTATTACACTCTGAGGCAAATTTTCATATTTTTCTTCATTAATCCATTTATTAAAAATTTCATTAAACTGCTGATACCAGGCAAGATTAAAATATAGAACAAGAGGAATAGTAAATATTAATGTAATTGGTGAAACAATGCCACAAAATACTATGCAAACAATTGCTAAAAAATTAATTATACAACCACTACAACCACTCTCACCCTCATATAGAGAAACCATAAAAGGAATAGGATAATCAAGCGAATTCGCCCAAGCGATAATATATTTTTCAGTTGATTTTGCGAGTTGGGTAGTTTGCTCAAATGATAATTCTATTTTTTTGTGAGTTGCTTTCATATTTTTTCTATGCTTATTAAATATAGTAATTATTAATTTTGACTAATCCAACAAGTCATCAATATCATCAGAATCATATGCGATTTCAGTAGATTCATTTACTAAATCCTCCTCAAAAGTACCATTTTCAAGATAAATATCCTGTAATAATGCCTCTTGTATAAATTCACCTCCATCTGTTAAATCTCCATCATAAGTATCTTGAATGACAGCATCTTCCTGGATACCTTGCATAACTGCTTGATGTTCTGCATGAATCATATCTTCAACATCGATATAACCATTTTCTAAATATGCGTCTTCTAGTATTGCTTCTTTTATAATTTCGCCTGCTTCAGTGTTTATATTAAAAGAATCCTCAGCGGTGAAAGCACCTTCTGATAAAGAACTATAGTTATCAGCAATTTGTTCTGCTTCAGCAAGATCATGAACATTTAAATCGCCTTCGTCGAGATAAGTATTTGTAATTTCTGCATCAAAGATAAATTGCTCTGCCTGAGAAAACTCACTATTATCCTCATAATTATCAAATTCACTATTACTTTCCAAATCTATTTGAGAATTGTCGATATCAAGATTTGATTCATTCAAATCATTATCTATCTGATCTTGATTGATACCAAAACTAGAATCCATTGGATAAATTATTCAAATCAATTTTAGTATTAAAGTTACGGTTTGTTTATCAAAGTAAATCAAAACATTAAAAATTAGTTTTTTAATTTCTTATATAAATAATCAACCATATATTTCGCTAATTCAAAATTTGGATCCAAATAATATGCATATTCATAATCTCTTAATGCTAACTGATCTTTATATAAAAATTCATATGCAATTGCTCTATTCATAATCAAATCTATATTTTCAGGTTCGATTGCTATTGCTTTAGAGTAATCTATGATTGCTTTATCGTATCTTAATAGGTGAGCATTGATATTTCCTCTCAGTTCAAATAACTCTAAGAGACGATATTTACTAACAGGCAAATAACTAAGTTCTAATGCTTTATCAAAATGCTCTAATGCAATTAAATATGCTTTACAATCTCTAAATAACTTCCCTAATTCAACGTATTCATTAAATTGAAAAAATTTATTCATTGCTTTAAATAAAGTTATCTTAAAAACAATTTTATTTCCTACCTTAAATATAAAGAAATAGGTTTAAAGAAATTATCAAAACACTCTAGTGGTAGGAAAGTGGTAGGAAAATTGATATATTCTTCTCTAAAACTCCAGTTATATGCTGATTTTGTCTAAACAAAACCTAGTTCGAATCTGGGTGCCGCCTTCTTAAGTTTTTTAATATATTTACTAATAAACTGTTCTAAGAATAAAA
>CACNWH010000038.1 GCA_902624105.1 uncultured Prochlorococcus sp.
AGATATTAATGCAATAAGAACATTAAGTGAATTGCTCCTTGGAGTATCAGAGGAGCTAGTCCTCCATGAAAAATATGCAAAGGAGTGGGAAATTAATTTAACTAATAATAAGATAGAAATTCATACAAAAGCTTATACAGATTTTCTAAGGAAAATATCTTTGGAGTCAAGCTGTATTGAAATTTTAGTTGCCATGACTCCCTGCATGAGATTATATTCATGGATTGGGAAAGAATTATCCGCTTCAACTTCAAATAATATTTATAAAGAGTGGATAGTAACTTATTCAGATGAAAATTTTGAGAAACTTGCAAACTCTCTTGAAGAGATAATTGATAATTACAAAGGCTCTTATGATTTAGATCAATTAAATTATTTATACAAAGAAGCGATGGATTTAGAAGTAAAATTTTTTGAGGCTTATTCTGATTTTAAATAAACTTAAAATTAAAGATTATTTTTAAATAACACTATGTACTCAAAAATATCTCTAACAGTTGGAGGAAGTGATTCAGGAGGAGGCGCAGGCATACAAGCAGATTTAAAGACTTTTATGTCTCATAACGTCCATGGATGTTCAGTAATTACATGTGTAACTGCACAAAATAGCGTAAATGTAATTGATGTAGAGGCAATAGGAACTCAAATGCTAAATAATCAGTTTGATGCTGTTTTTAATGACTTTAGAATTAGCGCTCTGAAGACAGGCATGCTTTTTAACGAAGAAATAATATTTAATACTGCTTTAAAACTGAAAAACCAATCTATACCAAAAGTAATTGACCCTGTAATGTGCACAAGAACTGGAGCAAGATTGTTAGAAGAAAGTGCAATTAATGCTTATAAAGAATTTCTGATTCCTCAAGCAGAAATATTAACACCGAATATTTTTGAGGCAAATCTTCTTGCAAATACAAATATTAAAGATATGAATGATGTGGAAAAAGCTAGTGAAAGAATTCTTGGTTATGGTTGTAAATCAGTACTTATAAAAGGCGGGGGAATCCAAGAACTTAAAGGTAAAGATTTTTTTATAGATAAAAAAGGTAACAGCTATTGGCTTAAAAATAAATTTATAGATACTAAAAATACCCATGGTAGTGGTTGTACACTAAGCGCAGCCATATGTAGCCATCTTGCATTAGGTATAGATTTATTAGATTCAGTTCATAAGGCAAAAACTTTTATTGAAAAATCTTTAATAAATTCTTATAAAATTGGAGCTGGACCTGGACCTCTTGGACATTATCAATCGTTTTAGTACCCAACGAACAGATTAATTTTCTTTATTTCGAAATATTTCATATTTTCTTTACATGAGACACACAATTGTGACAAATAAACGCTATTATCTTTACATTAAGTAATTAAGAAAAAATGGATTTCATCTCTAAAAAGCAAGGTTATGTGCCTCTAAAAGCAGTACCTTACATATTTGTATTAGCTTTTGTACTAAGTATCACTACTTCTTCAACAACTTTTGTTTAACTTTTAATTATCAATAAAATAGTATCTACTATTTTAATCAATGGACAAATTTGATGTAGTTATAGTTGGTAGTGGAATAGGAGGGTTATGTTGTGGTGGCTTACTAGCTTCCAGAGGTAAAAAAGTTTTAATATGTGAATCACACTCTAAACCTGGCGGGGTAGCACACACCTTTAATAAAAAAGGCTATAAATTTGAATCTGGACCATCTTTATGGAATGGGTTAGAAAGTATCTCAAACACATCTCCTCTTGGCCAAATATTGTATTTATTAGAAGAACAGATAGAAGTAAAGAGATATAAAGGATGGAAAGTTATATTTCCCGAAGCGGAATTTGATTTAGAAGTTGGAGATTCACCCTTTAGAAAAAAAGTTCAGGAATTAAGAGGTGATGAAGCTTTAAATCAGTGGGATTCCTTTATAAAAGCAGTTAAACCACTAAGCAGAATCATAGATAAAATGCCTCTTCTAACAACTTCTCCTGAGAATTTAAGTTTACGAGAAATCTTGAAACTCTCAATAAAGTTTTTGCCAGAGATCAGTCATGCTAATAATCTTAGAAAAGGTTTTGGGGAAATTGCAAATAAATTCTTGACTGATCCTTTTTTAAATAATTGGGTTGATTTACTAAGTTTCTTAATAAGCGGAATGCCAATGGATGATACAAATACAGCCGCTATGGCAACTTTATTTAATGAGTGGTTCAAACCTAATGCTTATTTGGAGTATCCTCTTGGTGGAAGTGAAAGTGTTGTAAATGCATTAGTGAGAGGATTTAAGAAAAATGGCGGAAAATTACTTTTATCATCAAAAGTTAAAAATATTAATTTCACAAATGAATTTGCTACCGGGGTGACCTTGGAGAATAATGCAACAATTAACTCCGAATTCATTGTGGCCAATTGTGATATTTGGAATAAACATTCACTCATACCAAGTCATCTTGTTAGCAAATTCAAAGAAAAAGAATTTAAAGTAGAAAAATGCAAATCTTTCCTTCATATTCACTTGGGTTTCGATGCAAGTAACATTAAAGATCTTCCCATACATACAATATGGGTTGATGATTGGAAAAGAGGAATAACAGCTGAAAGAAATATCGCTGTTTTTTCTATTCCATCAGTACTTGATCCAAGCATGTCACCAAAGGGGAAACATGTACTACACGGGTATACACCTGCTAATGAACCCTGGGAAATTTGGAAAAATCTTAAACCTAATACAAAAGAATATAACGATTTAAAAGGGGAGAGATGTGAAATCTTTATGAAACCATTAAGAAAATTGATTCCCGATATTGACAAGAGGATTGAACTAAAAATGCTAGGAACTCCAATAACACATCAAAGATTTACAAACACCCATTGTGGAAGCTACGGTCCAGCTATTTCAGCCAAAGATAGTATGTTCCCAGGCTATAAAACCCCTTTTAAGAATGTACTTACTTGTGGTGCTAGCACCTTCCCCGGAATTGGTATTCCTGCAGTAGCGGCAAGTGGCGCTTATAGCGCTGAAGCAATCTTAGGTAAAAAAGAATTTAAAGAGCTTATTAGCAAACTTAATTAAATATTACTTTAATTTTATTTTTTGCTTCAAATTATTTAGTTGGTTAAGAAATAAAAAAATTGATATGCAATCTTTTTGAGAGATGATATTGTTTATATGATCATTAATTTAACTAATAGGTCTTATATGTTTTTCTTATCAATTCCACAAGCTTGGCATTTAGTAGGTACTTGGTCTGAACAGGTACCAAGTGAATCTAGTCTTATTGGCATGGGCGAAGTGGAATTAATGATGACTCTTCACTCTATATTTGTACCAATATTATTAGTAATTGGAGCATATTTTTTCATCACTCTATCTAGAGAAGAGAGAAGAAAAGCAAAAAGCTAAATTACTATTTAGCAGAACTTCTTCTTACTACCTTGCGACCGCTAGAAGAATCTAAAGAAATATTTTCATCATTTTTAGTTTTTTGAGTGCCATTATTATCTAATTCATCCATTTCAGAGCAAATACCTACAACCATAGCCGCCTCAACATGATCAGGAAGATCACCTATTGTGATTAAAGCTTTCAAAACCAATTGAAGTCTTGTGTCCTTATCTAACTCAGGTCTAAGCTTTTTAACTGTACCCCAAAGCTCTTTAGTTACTTCTTTTAGAAGTTCACGATCTACTGACAAATTTACATCCTTTATTACTAATTTA
>CACNWH010000039.1 GCA_902624105.1 uncultured Prochlorococcus sp.
GCTATTCATCAAAATAAAAATTTTTTAATTAATATGAATTAAAAAAATGTCACTTTTTATTGAGGCTGAACAAAGATGGAAAACTTTTCTGTCTACCAAAATTAAAAATTATGGCTCACTCAGGAATTATGATTATGGTCCTGAAGAAAATAATTATGTTTCAAAAATTTCCCCTTTTATTTCTCATAGAATACTTTTTGAATATCAAATAATTAAGGACGTAAAATCTAAATTCCAAGGTAACCAAGCAAATAAATTTATTGAAGAAGTTTATTGGAGGATATATTGGAAAGGTGTCTTAGAAAATAAGCCATGTATATGGGAAAATTTCATAACTAAAAAAGTTGATAATTATGATTTAAATACTTATAAAATGGCTGTAAATGGAGAAACAAATATTCCATATTTTAATTCATGGGTCAAAGAATTAAAGACTTATAATTACTTACATAATCATACGAGAATGTGGTTTGCTAGTACATGGATATTCGTTTTAGGTCTGCCTTGGGAATTAGGAGCTAGATTCTTTTTTAAATATCTTTATGATGGTGATGCAGCCTCCAATTTATTAAGTTGGAGGTGGGTAGGAGGTCTCCAGACTAAGGGAAAAAGATATTTGTTTAGTCCTCAAAATTTAAAGAAATTTTCTAATGGAAGATTTTGTATAAATAATATATCTAATAAAGATATTTTATTGGAAGATGATTTTGAAGTAATTATTTCTAATAATATTTATCATTCAAATATGCAAAAATCATCTATTAACTTGATTATGTTCGAAAATGATTTGCACGAAAATTCATTAAAAAACATAATTTCAAAATATGAGAATGTCTTTCTAATTGAACTAGACAAAAAACATAGAAGGATTGAAATCTCAGATGCGGTAGCTCAACTTAAGCAAAATTTAAGAGATGAGTTCTCAATGAAATTTTCAAATGTAGAAATAATTTCTTCTCTTAAATTGAAAGATATATTGAAAGAAACTTCATCTGTAGATTTAATCTATCCTTTTATAGGAGATAATTATGATTTTATAAAGCGATTTCAAGAAGATAATAAATTAACAGTAAAAAACCTGGTTAGACCAGAGGATTTATTTGCTTGGAAATTTGCTAAACGAGGTTTTTTTAAATTTAAGGAAAATATTCCAGCAATTAATGAATTCATAAATGAACCTAATTTAATCTGGAAATGATTTTATCTTTGCAAACTTAAAATTGTAATTTGCAATACTTCAATACCTATAATTTTGACATTCCTTGGTATTTTGTGTGAGTATAAATACTTATTATAAGATTAGTTTTTCGTTTTTATCCACGAAGCAGGTTATGACTAGTTATTTTTACTTAAGAAATAAATTAAATAGTGCTTTCAACCATCCTCACCAAATCATTTAGTAAAGATACGGCTTTATTGATATTAAGAGTAATTACTGGAGTTGTTTTAATCCATCATGGATTTGAAAAGACTGCTAACATCGAAAATTTTGCGGATGCATTTGTAAGACCATTGCATTTACCTTTCCCTATCTTTTTGTCTTGGGTAGCAGCAATTTCTGAGATAGCAGGAAGTTGGTTAATAATTATTGGATTAGCTACTAGATTTGGAGCTTTAGCTATTGTAGGCACAATAAGCGTTGCGATTTATCATGCTCTTGTTACTGCTGGTTTTAACATATATTTATTAGAACTATTACTCTTATACTTTGCATCTGCTACATGCATTACCCTAACGGGTCCAGGTGTGTTTTCACTTGATGAAGTCATTATTAGAATACTTAAATCAGAATCAGAAGAAATTGAAGTAGCAACACTTACCATAAATAAAAAGTCTGGAAATCTCAGTGTTGAAGAATTAAAAGAAGTTAAAAAGGAAGGGTTTTTCCAATTCCTTCAATCCAACTTACTATCTGAAACTTCAAGCTAACTTTTTCGGGTAAAGACTTCTAACCAATCGCTCTCTTTTCTTGATATTATTATAATTTTCAAATTTAATTTTAAGAGTCGCTTCAATTAAACTTAAGATCATTCCAATTGCTGTAACCCAAGATAAGAATATTATTGGGTTTTCATGAATTGTAGAGAAATTCATTTAATTATTGTTTCTTGTTTAAAGTTGACTGATTAATAAGAATATTTCAACTAATTAGATACAATTTAGAAATATTTAAGGATTTACTTCAGTACATCTCCAATTATCAGTTTTCTTCCATATATATCGTTTATGTAAAGGTTTCTCAAGTTTTAAAAGATCTACTTCATTGATGTTTATTTTTAATACAGAAAAATTATTTGGTTTTAAAAGTCTATTATCTATTGAAGATATAGTATTATTATTATCAATTTTTTTTCCAGGTGAAGGCCAAAACCATTGATCTTTTGATCTGTCTAATAAATTATCCCAATATTTATCATTATCATCCAACTCATAAACTTTACCTTTAAATCTATATTGAGATTTAGTTTTAAAAAAAAGCCATAGAACTTCAATATTATTATTGCTTTCTAAATCTATATACTTTTCACTTCTTTTGTCCGTATAAATCAGCATTGTGCTGTTATCTAGCCATCCTCTAAATACAACAGTCCTTACTCTTGGTTGATTATTTTTTGAAACATTCGCAAGTTGTATCCATCTATTTGATGCTAGTTTACCCTCTTTAGAGTGAGATGCTTTTAATCTTTGCCTCCATAACGGAAGATCCGTGTTATTCATTAAACTTAGGAAGAATTAAACCACTATTTGCTTTATACTCATCAAATCCTTCATATTTTTCCAGTGATTTATCCTTTTTAATCATTCTTGGTAAGAAAACGATAATAAAAAATATTAAAAGAATAATAAATGGTATAAAGTTCATAGATAGTATCGCAAAAGATAAATATATAAGTATTTCTCCAAGATAATTTGTATTTCTTGAATATTTAAAAAAACCATCAGTTATAAGTTCTTTTTTTAATTTCAAAGTGAAATATTTTTGAGAATCACTTACAAAATGAAGAAAAATGCCAATTATGTAGATTGAAATACATCCAGCGATTATGAAATTTGGAATTAATTTTTGAGAGGATACAAGAAGAAATGGTGCGATCCAATAACTTCCCAAGAAAATAAATCCTATTATTGAAGTTAAGATTCCCATCTCATCTTTAAAATATGGATCTGGAAATAATTTTTCCTTCAAAAGCCATAAGATTCCATATGTCCCATGTAGGGATAAGTAAATCCAAGCTGGAGTAGAAAAATTGTCATAGATTACCATTAGGCCAAATACAACAACTGGAGTTAAACCCTTGTGTAAATTTATTATTTGATTGAGTTTCATATTTTTAATCTAGAAAATGGTTAATAATTTGATGATAAATTAAATCTATAACTTTAAATATGATTTTGCAAAAATTAGTAAATGGGCGATACTGGATTTGAACCAGTGACTCCTACCATGTCAAGGTAGTGCTCTACCCCTGAGCTAATCGCCCGATAAATTTTATTATAAACCTATATATGAGTTGATATGTTGTTTAATTGTTTATTTTTTTAGTATTTTAATTTTCCACCTCTCTCTTTTAGTTTTTTCCATTTCTAATATTTCAATGATACCCTTATTTTCAAATCTTATTTTATCTCCTACTTTTAAAGTAATTGTTGATTTATTGACTTTTAAA
>CACNWH010000040.1 GCA_902624105.1 uncultured Prochlorococcus sp.
GCTAGGTTAATTAATCTTCAGATATTCAATGCTTCAACGTTAAAAAATAAAGCAATCGCAATTCAAGTTAAAAAAACAAATTTTTTAAAACAGAGAAGATCTATCGTTGATAGAAATAATAGATTGATAGCGTTTGATAAACCTTTATATAAATTATGGGCACATCCAAGATATTTTAATTTCCCAGGGGATGAAACAAAAAAAATAAGAACTATTCAAGAGGTTGCAAGTAAAATATCAACAGTACTAAATATTGATGAAAAAATACTTTTAGATAAATTCAAAAATAATAAAGATGGAGTTGAATTATTCGATAATTTAACTGAGGAGGATGCAGAGAATATAAAAAGATTGCATATAAGCGGTTTAGATTTAGAAAGTTATTCAAAAAGATCTTATCCTCAAGGAAATCTTTTTTCAAATATAGTTGGTTTTGTTAATTATGATGGGGAGGGCTCTTCTGGATTAGAATTATATTTAGAAAATGAAATTCAGTTTATAAAAAAAAGTAATCTTTTGAAAAAAGGTGCCGATGGAACTCCTCTACCTGATAGTTCAGGACCCTATGACTTCGTAAATGATGATAAGAAAATTGTTTTAACATTAGATTCAAGATTACAAAAGGTGGCTTTTAATATACTTGCCAAGCAAGTAAAAAAATGGGATGCAAAAAAAGGTTTGGCACTTGTTATGAACGTTAATAATGGTGAAATATTATCTTTAGCATCTATTCCCTCTTATGATCCAAATAAATTTTGGGAATATGATCATGAAGTCTTTAAAGGATGGTATTTACAAGATTTATTTGAGCCAGGTTCAACGTTTAAACCTATAAATCTTGCTTTGGCTTTGGAAGAGAAAGTAATTAACAAAGATGGTTTGGTAGAAGATAAAGGAAATATTTATGTTGGTGGTTGGTCACTATCTAATTGGAATAAGAAGGGAAATGGATATATAACTTATCCAAAAGTACTTCAAGTCTCTAGCAACGTTGCGATGGTTAGAATTATGCAGAATTTAAAACCAATAACTCATTGGAACTGGTATAGAAAACTTGGTTTAGATAAAAATTTAAAAACTGATTTATTTGAATCTACACCAGGACAATTAAAATCAAAAAATATTTTTATTAACCAGCCGATTGAACAAGCTGTTGCATCTTTTGGGCAAGGATTTTCTATCTCCCCAATTAAATTAGCGCAACTTCATGCAGTCATAGCAAATGGCGGGTATGAAGTATTTCCACATGTTACGTTTAATTTTCAAGTTAGTAATAAAAATCTCAAAAAAAATAAATTTTTCTCAAATGAGGTTTCTAAAATAATTCTTAATTGGATGGAAACAGTTGTAGAAGAAGGAAGTGGAGCAGGCTCCAAAATCGATGGCTACAGAATTGGAGGAAAAACTGGAACTTCTCAAAAAGCAATTAACGGAATTTATTCTGAAAAGAAAGCTTGTAGTTTTGTTGCGGTATTACCAGTTGATAAACCGAAGTATCTTGTATTTGTACTCATTGATGAACCTAGCAAACCTTATGCTTATGGATCAACAGTTGCAGTCCCTGTCGTAAAAGAAATTATTGATAGCCTTATCGTTTTAGATAAAATACCTCCATCTGCTAAGGAGAATTCATTAATTGTTAATAAACCTTTAAATTAAGTAATTATTTAGTTAAAAAAACAAGTTTAAGGGTGATTTCAATTTGATAAAGAGCTAAGTTAATATAAAAAAGAATTATGTTAATGAAATCATTATTAGAACAATTATCATCAATGACGATTGTAGTAGCAGATACAGGTGATATAGATGCTATTAAAAAGTTCAAACCAAGAGATGCGACTACTAATCCCTCTCTCATATTAGCGGCAGCAAAAAATCCAAACTATTTAAAGTTAATAGATAAAGCTCTGGAAACGTCTAAAAAGTTATTTCCCAGAGAATTTGATCAAAAAGATTTTATCAAAGAGGCTGTTGATCAAGTATCCGTTCTCTTTGGGAAAGAGATTTTAGGAATTATCTCTGGAAGAGTCTCTACAGAAGTTGATGCTAGATTGAGTTTTGATACTGATGCTACCGTATCAAAAGCTATTAAAATTATTGAGCAATATAAAAGCTTTGGGATTGATAAAAGTAGAATTTTAATTAAGATTGCTTCGACATGGGAAGGTATCAAGGCAGCAGAAATTTTAGAGAGAAAGGGAATTAATTGTAATCTGACTTTGCTTTTTAATTTCTGCCAAGCAGTAACATGTGCGAATGCAAAAGTAACTCTAATCTCTCCATTTGTTGGTAGGATATTAGATTGGCATAAGGCAAAAACTGGCAAAACATCATTTCCTGGAAGCGAAGATCCAGGCGTAATCTCAGTTACGAAGATATTTAATTATTTTAAGGAAAAGGGACTCACCACAGAAATAATGGGGGCAAGTTTTAGGAATATTGAAGAGATAAAAGAATTGGCTGGGTGTGATTTGCTTACTATCTCTCCTAAATTGCTTCAAGAACTAGATAATCAAGATGAAAATTTAACTAAGAAATTAGATAAGAATGTTATTTCAAAAAATTCTCCAGATTATGTATTCGATGAAAGAGCTTTTAGATTAAATATGCTTGAGGATCAAATGGCTAGCGAAAAATTGAGTGAAGGCATTACTGGTTTTAGTAAAGCAATTGAAGAGTTAGAGACTTTATTAATTAATAGATACACAGAAATATATAATGAAAAATTAATAAAGTTGTAGTTTTATTTATTAATACTAAATCGATTTTAAAATTATTGAAATAGCAATCTTTTTATTACCCTTTGTGCTATATCAGAATAACTCATCTCACCAGATAGTATCTGAGCTATCCTTTTTGGAGCTGTTTTACGTTTGACACCTAATCTATATCCGGTTTGTGGAAATCTGTAGAAAACTTCAGCAATTCTTTTCCCCCATGCCATAGATTTACTCCACTTAAATCTAATGATTTTGGAATAATTAGATAAATTATTATCATTATTTGAAAGGCAATCATGGATTGCTTCTGCAGCATAAAAACTGCTTAATAATGAGGGTCTTATTCCCTCTGCCAAGAAAGGGTCACATAAGGAGGCAGCATCTCCAACAACGAGAGCTCTGTCAATATGCAGATTGTGAAAACCATTCCAAATTCTTAATCTTTTATAAATAGTTTCATAATCATCAGTATTAAATCCAAAATAATTTATAATTTTTTTGCTTAGATCTTTTTGGTTTATTTGGTATTTACCAATAAACGTACCTATACCAATATTTATAGATTGTTTTAATGGGAATGCCCATGAAAATCCATATTTAATAGATCCAAAGTCGAACCTAACCGAATTTTGTGATAAGTTTCCCAATCCGTTTAATCTTATCGAGGCAGTTTGTGCATATCGAGGTTGCTTAGGACCAAGTTTAAGAAAAGTTGACCATCGAGAATCCGATCCATCCGCAATGACTAAAAATTTAGCCTTATAATTTTTATCATTACATTTAATTTCCCAACTATCAGTATTCTTTTCTAGTCTTTTT
>CACNWH010000041.1 GCA_902624105.1 uncultured Prochlorococcus sp.
AAGTTTTTTGAAAATAATTTAATTATATTTATTACATGAAAGAAGAAATTTTATTCCCAGCAATAGAACCCCTAGAAAAAGGTTTTTTGAAAGTTAGTACTATTCATACTATTTATTGGGAGAGATCTGGAAATCCCAATGGAGAAAAAATTTTAATAATACATGGTGGACCAGGAGGGGGCAGTCAGCCGAGATATAGAAGATACTTTAATCCTAAAAAATTTGACATAATACAATTTGATCAGAGAGGTTGTGGGCTATCAAAACCTTTTTCAGAATTAAAAGAAAATACTACAATAGAGTTAATAAAAGATATTGAAAAACTTAGAGAAAAGTTAAATATAGATAAATGGCATTTATTTGGTGGGTCTTGGGGCTCTACCCTTTCATTGATTTATGCGATAGAAAATCCATCAAGAGTATTAAGCCTTACACTTAGAGGAATATTTTTATGTAGAAGTTTTGAACTTTCATGGTTTTATCAATATGGAGCGAGTGAAATTTTTCCAGATGAGTATGAAAGATATATTTCAGTTATACCAGAAACTTCAAGAAATAATTTAATCAAAGCATTTTATGACTATTTAACCTCAGAAAATATTGAATTAAGAAAAAAAGCCTCTGAGGCATGGACTAGATGGGAATTATCTACAAGTCATTTATATAAAAAAGAGATCGCTATGAATCCAAATACTTCGAATAGCTTTTCAGATGCTTTTGCCAGAATTGAATGTCATTATTTTATTAATAATATATTTCTAGATGACAATTTCATCCTTGATAGTATTCATAAAATAGAGTTTATTCCAACAACTATTATTCAAGGCAGATATGACATTGTTTGTCCAGTGAGAAGTGCATGGGATTTACAAAAAAAACTTAAAAACTCAAAATTAATTATTGTTCCTGATTCTGGTCATTCAATGAGTGAAAAAGGTATTACCAAAGAATTGATTAAGGCAACAAATAATTTATAACAAACTGCATTTTAAAAATTATGCATTAATTTTTTTTTACTTTATTTAGATAAAGTACTTATTTACTCTCAAAAAAAGTTGGTGTTAAATACGTGAAATTATTAATACCAATGAATCAAAGTGAAGACCTAGGACTAAAACTCCAAAAAGTTAAACTAGCGATTGCTGAAGTTAATGATTGTCGTTTTGACACGGAAAAACAGAGAATGTTAAAACTAAAAGCTTTAAATAAAATAAAAGAAGCTATTATTCTAAAAGGAAAAGAACTAAGTATTGATATCCAAGCCGCATAGACTAATATAAAAATTATCGTAAGTTAAATAAATTTAAGCTTTTATTTAGGTTAATAAAAGAAGCAAAAAAAAGATGGTTATGAGTAACTAAAACCCATAACCATTAAATTAACATTTAAGTTAATAAGTGAAAAAAAGATTACGAATTAAACGATTCCAGGAATAATTTGACCTGTGGTGACATAAGCACCAACTAGTGCAATAACTCCCAAAAGTGCGAATCTACCATTTAATTTTTCCGCTGTTATCTTCTGGGGATCAATGTTTCTTTTTGTATTGTTTTCCATTTAAAACCACCCAGGGATAAGTTGGCCAGTTACTAAGTAAGTACCTAAGAGTAGCATGAAGCCCATCATTGCTGGACGACCAATCGCTCTGTCTAAAATGTCTTTGTTTGAATCCATTTAATGAGAAATATGTATGTAAAGAAATATAACTCAAAATATTAATATTTGTAAAGTAAAACTTTATATATAAGGAAATTCTAACGTAATCACATTTAAGTGTACCAATTTAGCGTATATTATGTGTCAAAAATGTGAATAGAAGGGTGATTTACTTCAAAATTAGAACTTCAAGTCTGATTATCAACGCAAATTTAGATATTTGAGATTTATTTAGTCAATTTTTTGATCCTAGTAAATTCTTTAATTGCAAGCTTAGGAGCTGTCCATAATGTAGAAATTATTAATGGAGTTACTGGTACAGCAGTAATAACAATAAAAGATTGAAGAGCATTAATACTTGTCTGGTCTCCAATACCAGATCCAATTCTTAAAAGAGCGATCGTAAGTAAACCAATCATTAAGGCCCAAAATAATCTTATTTTTTTCGGGGGTATTTCTTTTCCACTTACTACAATTGCTGCAGCATAACTTATTGAATCAGCGCTAGTACACATAAATAAAACTATCAACAATATTGAAATTGGTATTAGAAGAAGAGAGAGGGGAAGCTGGCTTAAAATAGAGAATAGAACACCTGCAGCACCTCCCTTGGCGTATTCGTTAGAAATTACACCAGGCTGACTTAACTCAAGAAATATACCGTTACCACCCAATATGTTGAACCATAAATTAGTAACAAATGGGCAAACAATACAAACAACTAATATTAATTCTCTAAATGTTCTGCCTTTACTAACTCCTGCAGTAAATAATCCCATAAGTGGAGCATATCCCAAAAACCATGCCCAATAAAAAATAGTCCAACCTTTAACCCAAGAATCATCAAAACTTGGAAGAGCCATTTCTTTTAATTTACTTAAATAAAGGAAATTACTACTAATGAAATGCTGTAAAAGCCATAAAGAAGGTCCAATTATTAAAAGAAGAGAACCTAAAACAATAGTTAGCCAAATATTAATTTCTGAAAGAAATTTTATTCCTTTTTGAATTCCACTTAATGTTGAGATAGTAAATATGAGAGTTAAAGAGATAACTATAAAAGTTTGCAAGAAAGCATTATCTGTTAAAAAAGACAATTTAGCAGCAGCATTACTCAATTGTAAGGAAAGAAAACCAAGTGGTCCCACTGTTCCAGCGATAGCAGCAACAACTGAGATTCCGTCTGCAAAGTCCCCTAGTAGTCCATCAACAAATGACTTAGGAAATATTGGAATCAAAAGACTTCTTGGCCTCAATGGATAACCACTTTGGGATAGTAAAGAAAAAGTTATTGTTACGGTTGTCGCAACTAATGCCCAGGCAAGAAATCCCCAATGAAGAAAACTAACGGATAAAGCTGGATCTACGGCTTGAACAGTTCCTCCCTCAATAGTTGAAAAATAACTTGCAGGACTTAAAAAATGTATTAAAGGTTCAGCTGCTGACCAGAATACTCCTCCTCCTGCTAATAGAGTACAAATAAGTACAGCACACCAATCAAAAAACTTTAATG
>CACNWH010000042.1 GCA_902624105.1 uncultured Prochlorococcus sp.
ACACCTACAGCTGTTTAACAAAGTTTCACTATCATGAAAGGCAAAGCAAATTAATTGATCACATCTATTTATTATTTCTTGATTACATAAACTACTTGCTAGAGGTAAAGGTAAATTATCATTCTCATTTTTTTCAATTAGGTGCATAACTCTCTCAAGTTGAGCTTTGATTTCGGGGATTTGTTTATCTAAACTTTGCGGAAGTAATACTGTTAGTAAAGATGGATTAATATCCAACACCGCTCTTATAACAGCGGCATTAACTCCTTGAGAACCAGATGTAATAATTGAATGGCCTTCCTCTGCCAAAGACCTAGCAATAAGTTCAATAAGATGAATATCTACTACAGGAACATGTCTACTTCCTAGAAAGGCGATTCTTCTTTTTCCATTATCCTGGAGTTTTGCAAGTTCTTGCGCGAGAGTATCAACACGTTCAGTTGAAGGGAGATCTAAAGAGCGACTCAAAACAATCTAAGTACCATATTTTGAAATTAGCAATATTCTCAGAAATTGCAGTCAAAATCAATTTTTGAAAGAATTCCATTAATATTTACATTTTCATGAACTAATTGGATAGCATAAGAGGCTTTTATTGGTTCATGTAATCTGACATGACCAAAAGCTTGCTCTATTACTTCAACTGAAGCAAGTGTATCAATATCAACTTTTAAAATTGGGACTTCTAATTCTTCTGCTCTGTGAATAAGCTGCGGCAAAGGTTCACCAATACCAGTTAAAATCAAACATTGAGTTGAGGCCTCTAATGCTGCTAACTGAATATCAGTTCTATCAGCACCAGTAACGACAGCCATATTTCTTCTTCTTCTAAAAAATTCCATTGCAGAATTAACTCCCATTGCACCAATACTTAGTGTTTCCACAAGTAATTGTTGCTTATCAGGACAGCAAATCACTTTTGCATCTAATCTTCTTATCAGTTCTCCAACAGTGACACTTCTAAGCAAGGGGGATTTAGGCATAACACCAAAAATCTCAATTCCTAATTCTTTTAGAGAGGGAATTATTGTGCTCTTTAAATTCTCAATATCTGAAGGCACTACCGAATTTAAGACAGCCCCAGCAAAATTATCACCTAATTGTTTTTTTGCATTTAAAAGTGCGTCAACACTTGTACTATTTTCCCATAAGTTAACAACTAAGACTTTTGAATCTAAAGCCTTTGCAAGTTGTGGAAGACTTAAACCATAAATCAACCCTTCATGAAGACTTCCTGCAGCCTCAAGAATATTCAAACCATCAAAATTATCTTTTTTAAGATCTTTTATTTGTTCAAAACCTTTTCCAGGAGATATATCGTGGTTTGCAATCCTTTTAGATGATGAAATATTATCTAATAAACCTACTGATGAAATTAAATTTTTTTCATCGATATCTAACGTAGAGCTTATAAACTTTACGTCATCATCAATAAGTCCTTCATAAGCCATTGAAGGAAGATTAGTTAATTCTATACAGGTAGCTAAAGGTTTACCAATGCGTACTTTTTTATTGCAATCAATTATTTTTTTTGCGATTCCAAGAACTAATGCAGATTTACCGCTAAAGGGTTCACAAGATCCAATTAATAATATATTGCTCATAAATAATAACTAATCCTTTAATTAGATTAGTATTTTTTTTAGTAGTATTCAATTATTTATTTAGTAGAGAAAATTAAAAAGAAATCTTATTAATTTAATTTATTAAAATAAGTTAGACAGAAATAGATTTTTTGCCATAATGCAGATCCCAAAAAGTAAGACAATTGGAATTACAGGAGCAGGAGGATCTCTGGGAAAAGCCTTAACAAAGGAATTCCGCTCTCATGGGTATAAAATCATTGGTTTTACTCATAATAGAAATCCCCAAGAGTTACCTGAGGGAGGACCTAATGAATGGGTTTATTGGGAATGCGGAAAAGAATTTCTACTTGAAAATAGCCTGAGTAAAATAGATATATTGATTTTGAATCATGGAATATATGACTCTAAAGAAGATTTAGAAAAATCTATTGAAATTAATGCTACTAGTACAATTAAAATTCTAAGATTATTCGAAAAGATCTCCCTTTCGCAATCAATTGAATCTTCATCGAAAGAAATTTGGATTAATACTTCTGAAGCAGAAATATTACCTGCTTTAAATCCTTGTTATGAAATAAGTAAATCCTTAATAGGTCAAGTAGTTACATTTAAGAAAAATTTCAATAATCAAAATGAGTCAACCAATCTCATAATCAGAAAAATTATCCTTGGGCCATTTAAATCCAATTTAAATCCAATTGGGATTATGTCCCCTGAATTAGTAGCAAGTTTAATTTTCTATATCGCTAAATTTAGTAACTATCTTATTATAGTAAGTCCTAATCCGCTAACTTACATATTATTTCCCTTGAGAGAATTATACTTTTTTGGGTATTATCAATTTCTAAAATTTTTCAAGAAAAGATTTTCAAATTAGAATTCTCTATCAGTTAATATTTCGATACCATCTTTTAAAACGACAATTGTATGTTCCCATTGAGATGAAAATTTACCATCTTTAGTAACTACAGTCCATCTATCATTAAGGGTCTTACAGTATTTTGTACCAGCATTAACAATTGGCTCCACTGCCAATGTCATCCCTTCTCTTAAAACAACATTGGGAAGATCTTTAGTTCTAAAATTAAAAACTGACGGTTCTTCATGAAGATTCCTTCCTACACCATGACCAGTATAATCTTCAACTACACTAAAACCATTTCTTTTAACTACATCTTCAATCGCACCTGCAATATCAAGTAAAGTATTACCTGCTTTTATCTTATTCAAGCCAGCATATAAAGCTTCATGAGCAACATTACTAAGTCTTTCTACTTCTTGATTTACAGATCCTATGCAAATAGAAACACAACTATCACCATGATAGCCATCCAAATAAGCACCAGTATCAATTTTTACAAGGTCACCATTTTTAATAATTTTAGTTTTATTTGGGATACCATGAACAACTTCATTATTTATACTTGAACAAATACTTGCTGGGAATCCATGATATCCCTTGAAACTTGGAGTGGCTCCCATTTCTTTGATCCTTTTTTCTGCAAATACATCTAGATCC
>CACNWH010000043.1 GCA_902624105.1 uncultured Prochlorococcus sp.
TGACAATGACTCTCCCAGAAGTAGGAAAAAAAGTTAACGTATCAGTCCCATCAACCACTGCTAATTTAGGACCTGGCTTTGATTGTTTAGGAGCTGCACTTGATCTCAATAATGAATTTGTATTTACAAGAATTGAAGGGAGGGGAGATCGATTTGACTTGATTATGGAAAGTACTGATGGCAATCACCTTAGAGGTGGTCCAGAGAACCTGGTATTTAGAGCTGCTCAAAAGGTTTGGGATAGTGCTAATGTTTCACCCTTTGCTTTAGAAGCAAGAGTAAAACTTGCAGTACCTCCAGCTAGGGGATTGGGAAGTAGTGCTACTGCCATAGTGGCTGGTTTAATAGGAGCTAATGCAATAATGGATTCTCCTTTATCAAAAGAAAAGCTTTTAGAATTAGCGATCGATATTGAGGGACATCCAGATAATGTAGTGCCATCACTTTTAGGAGGACTATGTCTTACTGCAAAATCATCCTCTGAAAGGTGGAGGATTGTGAGATGTGAATGGCATAATTCAATCAAAGCAGTAGTGGCAATTCCTGCCATTAGATTAAGCACCAGTGAGGCAAGAAGAGTTATGCCTAAAAATGTTCCAATTTCTGATGCCGTTACAAATATGGGTGCTTTAACATTATTACTTAATGGATTAAAGACAGGAAATTCTGAATTAATAAAAGAAGGCATGTTTGATAAATTACATGAACCTTATAGATGGAAACTCATTAAAGGGGGATTGGAAGTAAAAGAGGCAGCACTAGAAGCTGGTGCTCTTGGTTGTGCGATAAGTGGTGCTGGCCCAAGCATTTTAGCTTTGTGCAAAAATGAGCACGGAAAAGTTATAAGTCAGGCAATGGTTAAAGCATGGGAAAAAGCTGGAGTAGCTAGTAGAGCGCCCTTTTTAAATATTCAAACATCAGGGAGCAATTACAACTCATCTTTTCCTAAGTAGTTTTACTTAGAGCAATAAAGTGTTATAGTCTCAACCTGTATAGATCTTTAGTAGAATAATTAAATTGTTCATTACAAAATGAATTCAAATTCTTTTCCATGGCTATCTGCGATTGTCTTACTACCTTTAGTAGGTGCTCTTATTTTGCCATTTTTAGACTCAAAAGAAGGAGAAGATAATTCAAAGCCTAGAAATATATCATTAGCATTTTTATTCGTAGATTTTATACTTATTGTTGGAGTTTTATTCAAAAAATTTGATCCTACCAATAGTTCCCTTCAATTAGTTGAACGAGTTACTTGGTTACCCTCTATAGGATTAGAGTGGTCTTTAGGAGTTGATGGTTTATCAGCGCCCTTAATAGCGTTAAGTGGATTAATAACTTTTTTATCAGCAGCTGCAAGTTGGAAAGTTAAGAAAAAATCTAATTTATATTTTGGTCTTCTTCTCATACAAGCATCAGCTCAGGGGATGGTTTTTTTATCTCAAGATTTTTTATTATTCTTCTTAGCCTGGGAATTAGAATTAGTTCCTGTTTATCTTTTGATAGCGATCTGGGGTGGTAAGAAAAGATTATATGCAGCTACAAAATTTATTCTTTATACAGCTCTTGCTTCACTTTTAATACTCATAAGCGGTCTTGCTCTTTCTTTGAGTGGAGATACATTTACTTTAAATATAAGTGAAATAACAAGTAAACAAGTTACTGGCAATCTTGCTTTGTTATCTTATTTTGGTTTTTTAATAGGCTTTGGAGTAAAGCTACCAATATTTCCATTACATACATGGCTGCCTGATGCTCACGGTGAAGCCAACGCTCCAGTCTCAATGCTTTTAGCTGGGGTATTGCTTAAGATGGGAGGCTATGCTTTATTAAGATTTAATGTTCAAATTTTGCCAGAAGTACATCTTCAACTTGCTCCAGCTTTAATCATTTTAGGAATTATAAACATTATTTACGGAGCCTTAAATGCATTTGCTCAAGATAATGTTAAAAGAAGAATTGCATGTAGTTCTGTTAGTCATATGGGATTTGTTTTACTTGGAATAGGAGCTGTTGACGCTTTAGGTATAAGTGGAGCCATGCTGCAAATGATTAGTCATGGTTTAATTGCTGCAGCAATGTTTTTCGTTACAGGTTCATTCTACGAGAGAACAAATACACTCTCAATTCCAAATATGGGTGGTTTAGCAAAAGTTTTACCAATCACATTTGCATTCTTTTTGGCAAGTTCTTTAGCCTCTCTCGCTTTGCCAGGGATGAGCGGATTTATCAGTGAAATAACAGTATTTTTAGGTATTACAAGTCAAGAAGGATTTACTTCCTTATTTAGATCCATCACCATCCTTATCGCAGCAATAGGACTTGTTCTTACGCCGATATATTTATTGTCTATGTGTCGAAGAGTATTTTTTGGGCCAAGAATTCCTGCACTTGCGACAGTAACTGAGATGAATAGTAGAGAACTCACTATAGGTTTAAGCTTGTTATTACCAACTCTTCTTATAGGTTTCTGGCCAAAAGTTGCAATTAATTTATATGAATCTTCAACAAATGCTCTCAGTCAACAGCTTACTTTAGCTAAATTAGTTGGAATAATTACAATCTTTAATTGATTAACATGACTAAAGATGTTGTTGATAAAGTCCTCTTTAAATGTGAGGGTTTACCTAGTTTTAATCAATTTACTCCTAAAAGGATTGAAATTGAATTCCCAGTATTACTTGAGAAATTAAATGCAGATTTTATCGATATTGAATCTAAATTTTCTTCGTTAATAATTGATGAGAGGATAGGCTGGGATAATGTAATGAATCCTCTTAATGAGATAAATGAACAACTTAGGTGGAGTTGGGGAGTTATTAGTCATTTAAATTCAGTTAATAACTCAGAACAATTGA
>CACNWH010000044.1 GCA_902624105.1 uncultured Prochlorococcus sp.
CTCCTTATCAATCCTCTCGTAGGTATGCGATCCAAAACAATCTCTCATTGCTTGAACTAAGTTTTGTGGCAAGCTACTTGTTCTATAACTATTTAAATAATCTAACGTGCTAGACATACATGGTAAAGGTATTCCAGCTTTATTTGCAGAAGCAACAACAAATGAAAGGTTATTGATTTTAGTTGATATTTGACTATTGAACCAACTATCAAATATTAGATTTTTTAAGCCTGGGTTATTTTGATAAGCATCTTGAATTCTTTTTAAAAGTTTTGATCTAATAATGCAACCACCTTTCCAAATTTGTGCAATTGATTGCATGTCCAAATCATATTTATATACATTTGAGGCCTCTCTAAGAATATCCATACCTTGTGCATAACTAGCTATCGTAGATAAAACAACTGCATCGAATAAAGGCTTCATACCATTTGATAAGTTTCCTAGATCAACAGTATCTATTTCTCCAATGGGATTAACAATCTCATAATCTTTTCTTTGTTCCTTCAGAGAACTCATAACTCTTGCATTTAAAGAAGCATATATTGTTGGAACAGATACTCCAAGTTCGAGAGCGCTAACCACTGTCCAAAGGCCAGTTCCTTTTTGGCCTGCCTTATCCAGTATCTTTTCAACAACATAATCTCCACTTAATTCATCCTTAGCTCTTAAACAGATTTCTGTTATTTCTACTAAATAAGAGGATAATTCTTCAGTTTGATTCCAATTATCAAAAACTTTTGACATCTCTAAACAATCCAACTTTGAAACTCTTTTCATTAAGTCATAAGCTTCTGCAAGTATTTGTTCTATTCCATATTCAATACCATTATGAACAGTTTTAACAAAATGTCCTGCCCCACCAGGGCCTACATATGCTACACAAGGACCATCTTCAACTTTAGCCGCCATTTTTGTGAGCAAACCTTCAATAGCATCATAGGAGGATTTAGTTCCTCCAGGCATCATGCTAGGGCCTTCAAGAGCCCCCTTGGATCCACCTGAGACTCCCATTCCAATGTAACCAAAGCTTTTACTCTCAAGTTGTTTTACTCTTCTTTCTGTATCTTGAAATTGTGAATTACCACCATCTATCAATAGATCACCCTCCTCTAAGTATTCTGAAATATTATCTATAACTGCATCTGTAGCAGATCCAGCTTTAACCATCATTAAGATTCTTCGTGGTCTTTCTAGTTTGTCCACAAATTCTTGAATTGTTTTAGCTCCATCTATATTTTTCCCTTGACCTCTGCCATTAAGAAACCCTTCAGTTTTTGAATAAGTCCTATTAAACACTACACTTGAGAATCCATTCCTTTCTGCATTAAGGACTAAATTTTCCCCCATAACTCCAAGACCTATTAAACCGAAATGTGCCTTGGACATAAAAAATAATTAACTCAATAAATATATTTTTACTTCAACTAAAAAAAATTGCTTAAAAAAAAAGACTTATGTCAGCAATAAGTGATGTAAAAATATTTTAGATAACAGTGCCATCTGTAATTGTGGCATTTTTCACAACTACTACTATTCCATTCCTAATGTAAAAACCTTCATCGGGTCTATCAGCTTCTTCAACTCTATCCTTGTTAACGATGACAACGTTATCACCAATACGTGTATTTTTATCGAGTATCGCCCTCTTAACAGTTGAACCTTCTCCAACACCTAAGGGGATTCCACCTCCCTTTCTTAATTCAATTCTATCCTCTGAAGACTCAAAAAAATCAGCTCCCATAACTAATGTATCTTCAAGAACAGCATCGCTTTCGATACGACTTCTTACTCCCAAAACACAATGTAGGATACTACATGATTTGAGGATTGTGCCTTCACAAACTATTGAATCTGTAATCTGAGCATCTACTAATTTGGAAGGAGGGAGATATCTTGGTCTGGTATAAATTGGAAATTTCTCATCATAAAAACTAAAAGGAGGTTTAGGTTGCTTGGTTAATGCAAGATTGGATTCAAAAAAGGCTCCTATTGTCCCTATATCTTCCCAATAATCATTGAATACATAACTTTTTAAGCTATCTCCTTTTTTGAGTGACTCTGGAATAATATCTTTTCCAAAATCAGTATATTCTGGGAATTTATTCAATAAATCAAATAATGTATCTCGACTAAAAACATAGATTCCCATAGAAGCAAGATATGGTTTTTGCTGAGCAACTTCTTTTGTTAAACCAAGTTTTGAAGTATCAACAGCCATTGCTTTTAGTTTTTCTCCAGAAGGTTTCTCACTAAATTCTTTTATGTTACCTTCATCATCTGTCCTCATTAAACCAAAGCCCTTAGCTTGACTTTCATCGACAGGCAAAGCAGCTACTGTTAAATCAGCACCACTTTTTCTATGATGATTTACAAATAAGCTGTAATCCATTCTATACAACTGATCTCCTGATAAGATCAGGTATTCATCCACATCCCATTCCTGAAACAACCATTGATATTTTCGTACAGCATCTGCAGTACCTTCAAACCATTTAGGGCTATCAGGAGTTTGTTGAGCAGCTAACACTTCAACAAATCCTTGACCGAAAGGCGCACTTAGATTGTAAGTTCTACCAATATGTCTATTGAGTGATGCGCTATTAAATTGCGTTAAAACATACATTTTATTAATGTCAGAATTAATGCAATTACTAATTGGTATATCAATTAATCGATATTTACCTGCAAGTGGCACGGCAGGTTTTGCTCTCATTTTTGTTAATGGATAGAGTCTCGAACCTTTTCCTCCTCCGAGGATGATTGCTAAAACACGCTTCATTCAAAAT
>CACNWH010000045.1 GCA_902624105.1 uncultured Prochlorococcus sp.
GTTCTGATTTTCTTAGTAGGTTGATTTCTTTATTGATTTTATTTTTTATTACAGGATAAGATAATTCAGTAAAGTAAAAAACATTTGAAGCTGCAGCTGCTTGAATTGAGTTATTTTTTAAAGCTTCTAAAAAGTGTTCCACTTTTCTTGCTCCACTATTAATGATTACCGGAATTGATAAATCTTTTGGTAAGTTATGAAGTATGTATGGATCATATCCGTTTATTGATCCGTCGTTATCAATTGAGCTAATTAGGATTTCCCCTACACCAATCTCTGTGACATGCTTTATTGCCTCTAGCATATTCATATCTATTAATTTGCTTCCATTTTGAGAATATATTTTATATTCTGAACCTATTTTCTTAATATCTAACGAGGCTACTATTGATTGTGATCCGTACTCTTTTATTGCCCACTCTACTAAATTTATATTTTCAAACATTGATGTATTTAATACGCATTTATCTGCGCCTGATTTAAATAATTCTTTTATATCTTTTTTTTCTCTTATAAATCCGCCAACCGTTAAAGGTGAGAAACAAAATTTTGAAATCTTAGTAATCAAATTATTTAAATTAGATTGCCCAATATTGTGCCACTTGTCATCTCTTCTTGAATCAAAATTATTTGTCATCCCTATATTTAATAGTATTATCTCATCAACTCCCCAATCTGAAAGTCTTTTTATGGTTGGAATAGGGTCTCCTATCGCTTGATGAAATTTGAAAATTTGGCTTCTAACGAGAAGTCCTTCTTTTAATAAAATTATGGGGATTAATCTTTTATAATGCATGCTTTAGGCGTGAAATAAAAAGAAATCATTTAGTAATTTTAACCCTTGCTGTTGAGATTTTTCTGGATGAAATTGAACTCCCAAAATTTTATTTTTATAAATTGCAGAAGTAATATTTTTACCACAATGTGAAATAGTTGATAAATTTTCCTCTGGATTTTTTGGTCTTACTGCATATGAGTGGACATAATAAAAAGCATTATTAAGTACATTTTGCCAAGACTCTGTGCCGTTTGTTAGTTGAGTTTCTGTCCAACCAATATGAGGCACTTTATCTTGTTTGCTTGGAAGAAGTTTCTCAACACTCCCACTAAAAACAGATAATCCTTGGGATTTGGTATCACCTTCTAAACTATAATCTGCTAAAAACTGCATACCCAAGCATATACCAATCCCTGCAACACCCTCATCAATAAGCTTTAAAACTAATTTGTCTAGTTTAGCTTCTTTCATTTTTCTTATACCTGAGGGGAAAGATCCTACTCCCGGTAATATAAATCCATCAAAATTAAATGATTCATTTTTATCAAATTTGTTTATTTGGTGAACATCAAAATCAAGGAATCTTAAAGCATTTATTAATGACCCTACATTTCCTAGACCAGAGTTTATAATTAATATCTTACATTTGTTATTAATCACAACTTTACTGTTTTTATTATTATCTCATATCTATGAGAACATAAAAAATATATATGTATAGATAAAAATTTTTTTAAATATTTATAAAAATAATTTGTATTATTATTTTTATTAATTTTTAATTGGTTTATAAATACAAACATCACTAAATTTTGAAAATTGCAATTGGATATAAATTGGTAACATCGTCTTGGGGTGGAGGAAACCAATTTGCTACCTCTTTAGTTAATAAAGCAAAAGAGAGGGGTTTTGATGTTACTTTCAATTTGAAAGATAGTGATATCGATATTATTCTTTTAACAGACCCTAGATCATATAATAGAGGCATTTCATTTGGATCTTTCGAGATTATTTGGTACTTATTATTTAAAAATAAGAAAGCTTTAGTAGTTCATAGAATAAATGAGTGTGACGAAAGGAAAAATACAAATCATATAAATAAATTCTTAAGATGGTCAAATTACTGTGCTGATTACACTGTATTTATAGCTGATTGGCTTAGAAATCTTAATATCTATGAAATTGGAAAAGATTCGGAAGTTATCTTAAATGGAGGAGATATAGAAATTTTCAGAGATTATGGAAATCTTGCATGGGATGGTATTAGCCCCTTGAAAATTGTTACTCATCACTGGAGTGCTAACTATATGAAAGGATTTGATATTTATAAAGATATAGATAATATTTTAACTAGACCAGAATGGGAAGATAAAATTAAATTTACTTATATTGGAAATCTACCTGATGGGTTTACTTTTAAAAAAAGTAAACATATATCTCCAATAAATGGGCAAAGGCTTGGTATTGAGCTTTCGAAACACCATTTGTACATATCTGCCTCTATAAATGAACCTGCTGGTATGCACCATATAGAAGGTATTCTATGTGGATTACCTATAATTTATAGAGATAGCGGGGCTTTGCCAGAATATTGTAATAGTTATGGAATTTCATTCAGAAATGGTAATTATTTGCCTGCATTAGAAGAAATGATGAGAAATTATAATTTTTACAAAAAAAAGGTTTCTAAATATCCTAATACAGCAGATCAAATGACTAATAAATACTTAGATTTATTTTCTGCTTTATTACAACAGAGGGATGAGATAGTAAGAAAAAGAAACCTTTTTAGATCTCCATTTTTAATAATCAAGAACTTTCTTATTTTTTTAATTAAATTCAAAAATGTAGTAAAGTTGTTTAACAAAATCTTTAAGAAGAATTTAACTCTTTAATAAATTTATGATTTTGAGAGAATTTAAAGATTGGTTAGAATTT
>CACNWH010000046.1 GCA_902624105.1 uncultured Prochlorococcus sp.
TTTATATAATGTTTATGGTCTAAAAAGAAAGGGATCTCAAAAGGTGTTTTTGGGAACTGAAGCCATCTTTGTGAATGATTACCTGTGAATTGCCCATTTAGGAAGGGTGAACTCGCACTTAAAGCAAGAAAGAGCGAAGCCTCGCATCTTACAAGACGAATTGCAGCGAATAGTTTATCTAATTGCTCAATACCTAAATTTATATGGACACTTGAAGTTGCTATTGATAAACCATAATTTGATTCAATAAACTCATGATAATTATTTGTTTCATCTGATCTTTGGAATTTATTTTGATGAGGGAAACAAAGAGTAGATGATGGGATGATAGTTAAATCCCTTGCTTTTAACCATTTACGCAAATCCTTTCTAGGTTGTAATAGTGAATAATATAGAATTTTATAATCTTTACTAGGGTCTGTAATATATTCAACATTTCTATTATCAGGCTCGTTGACAAAATTAGAGAATAATTTTTCTATTTGACTTGATACTCCAACATGAGATCCATATGTACCAGTAAAAAGCTCAATTTCAAAACCTTTATTTAAATTATTGTTATGCATTAATCAATCTAAGGCTGATATTGCTACTAAAACGCCTTTTGCTTTATTTACTGTTTCATTATATTCATTGGTGGGTGAAGAATCAGCGACTACTCCAGCACCAGCCTGCACAAAAACATCAAGATTTCCATGCTGGTTTGGTATTGCAACCATTGATCTGATAGTAATTGCTGTATTCAAAGATCCATTAATATCTACAGAGCCATAAATACCTGCATAAGGCCCCCTTGCTTCTTTTTCAAAAGATTTAATTAATTGCATCGCTCTTATCTTTGGAGCACCAGTAACTGTACCTGCGGGAAAGGATGCTTTAAGTAAATCCCAAACATCTTTATCATTCTTTAATATACCTTGAACCTCACTTACTATATGCATAACATGAGAATATTTTTCTATAGTCATTAAATCTGTTAATTGAACACTGCCTATCTGACAAACACGACCAAGATCATTTCTACCTAAATCTACAAGCATCACATGTTCAGATATTTCCTTAGGATCATTCAATAAATCATTTTCCAATAAAGAATCCTCTTGTTCATCACGACCCCTAGGTCTAGTCCCAGCAATTGGTCTAAGACTTGCGACTATTTCTTTATTTTTTTTTCTTTCAGCTTTAACCATTACTTCTGGACTAGAACCAATCAAAAACCATGATCCGAAATCAAAATAGGCCATATAAGGAGAAGGATTTATCATTCTTAGACTCCTATAAAGGTCAAAAGGCTTACTTGTTACTTCAGTTTTGAATTTTTGACTAATGACTATTTGAAAGATATCCCCTTTCTTAATAAATTCTTTCGCTTGCACGACCACTTGTTCGAATTCATCTTGAGTCCAATTACTAGAAATTTCTAAGTCTAAATTTTTTTTTTGTTGCCACTTCAATATATCAACATTATTTAAAGGGGTTTTCATCAGATTTTTTATTGATTTAATCTTTTGAATTGATTTTTCATAAATATCTTCAATAGAAGTGCCTTGAAATTGCTTTAAATCAGCATAAATCAAAGCCGTAAGACATCTTTTCATTTGATCAAAAACTATTATTTGATCAAAAAACATCCATGATCCATGAGGTATTTCATTTTTCTTCATCTCATAAATTGGAACCGATGGTTCTATGAAATTGATTAATTCATAACTCCATGAACCATATAATTGTCCAATAAAAGGAAATTCTTCTAGACCTTGAGATTTATATTCTTTAGTCCAACATCTTAACGAGTCAAAAACATCTCCCTTTCGAATATCTTTTTCCCCATTCCTAAAAGTACGAATAGTCTCATCTCCAAAACAAACTGCTTCCCATAATGGATTATTGGCCACTATACTCCACCTACCAATATTTTCTCCACCTTCAACAGATTCAAGAAATACACCATGGCTATTATTCTTTGACAATTTAAGCCAAGTTGTCAAAGGTGTCTCTAGATCTGCAGGCCAAGATTCATAAATAGGTATAAAATTTTTACCATCTTTGTAAGCCTGAATGAAACTTTGTTTTTTTGAGCTGATCATACTAGTAATGTCAGTCCAAATTATAAATATAAATAACTTTTATATCAACTTTATACTTATTAATCAAATGTCTTTTTTGTTGTGAATTTTAATCCTGCAGGATTAGGATTTTCACCAATCCTCCTGGGGTTGTGGCCAACTTGTTCTCTCCCTTCATTAACTTTTTCTGGAAAAACTCCATCTTTTGGATGTAAAAACTCGATATCTCCTCCTGGGAAAATTCTATAAATTTTAAAATTTTCTATTCTTGGTTTAAATGCTCTTAATTGAGTACCTAAAGCTAAACATTGTTCTTTTCTAGCAAAATACATCATATTATCGCCCTCATGCATTATTGCAGCTCCACCAGTAGGTAATTCAAAAGGTTGTTCTTTTGAACTGTTCCAACAAATTGCATACTTTTCTTCTTTTTCTGCAGAGTTTAATAGTCCTCCAGTGCTACCAATATGCTTTGGGAATTGACCTATTAAAAGTTCACTCATTAATTTGGCAAATTATTTATACATAAGAAGCTAACACCTAGTTTTGAAATTTATTGAATTGATTAAACAAGTTTCTACAATATTTAATAAAAAT
>CACNWH010000047.1 GCA_902624105.1 uncultured Prochlorococcus sp.
ATGCCTTCTCCTGGTAGAAACTTTCTTCCATCAATTTCTAGGTTTGCAGTTGGGAATCCAATTTCTTTTCCAAGCCCCTTACCTTTCACAACTTTTCCAGTGAAATTATAAGGCCTTTTAAGCAATTTTCTAGCATTTTCTAAATCGCAGTTTAACAATAATTCTCTCACTCTACTGCTGCTTATTCTTCCATATTGATCCTCTAAGAGTGAGACAATATTCAATTCAATATCACTATGTTTGATTAATTCTTTAATGGTATTAACATCTCCTTGCCTTTTATAACCAAACCGAAAGTTTTCGCCAACTGAAATACTTTTTGCTTGTAGGTGATTGAAGAGTACATCTTTTAAAAAATAATTAGCACTAAGTTTGGACAACTTTTTATCAAATGGTATTAAGACTAATTGCTCAATACCAAGATTCTCTAAAAGTGGAAGTTTTTCTTCCGGAAGGTCAAGCCTTAATCTTGTTTCACCAAATAAGACTTCCCTGGGATGTGGCCAGAAACTTGCGATTGTAGGAGTGTATTGACTATTTTTTACAACAGTCTCAATTAATCGCCTATGTCCTTCATGCAGGCCATCAAAACTTCCAATAGCAATAGAAGTAGGTGCTTTGACTTCAGATGGTGATATTAAAGAGATCACAAAATAACGTGCAATTGTATGAATTTGATGGCAAATTTGAATAAATAATTTACTCAATCAAATGAATGCTGGCAAAATAGATTTTCAGTTGCTTTCATTTGGAATGCGACGGACCGGTTGGATACGCTTTTGGATCCAATCTATCCTAGGTGTTGTAGTAACATCTGTTTTGCTTTTTTCAAATGTTGTTAGTAATAATAGCGAAGGACAGCTTAGTTTGGCACCAGGATTATCATTAACAACATTATCTTTAGTCTTACTATTTGTTAGCCTTTGGCAAGGATGGTTAATTGTAAAAACTGGCAGAGCAATTTCAAGTAATGTAAGGCCCTCGAGAGGCCAGACTAGCAAACTTATTAAAAGAGGTTTAGTTATTGATTTATTAGGAATATTATTTGGCCTTATCGGCTATCAAGCTCTCATGGGAGCACTTTTTATACAAGCCTCTACTCAAACACAAGGGATTGCGATTGCTACTAGTTCAGATGTGGCAATAACTGGATTAGAAATCCTTTCTGTTTTGAGTAATACTCAAGTCATTGCAGCACATTTTGCAGGATTATGTATCTCTTTATGGTTGCTTAGAAGAATCTATAAAAGTTGAATATCAGGAAGCATATCTAAACTATCTCTCCAAAATAAATCAGGCTCAATAGGTGTTAATGAAAGCTTCTTCTTTTCTATTTGGGAAACATCGCTAGGCCAATTTTTAGGTCCATATCCCTTAGAATTGAGATCCATGACAGCTTCTCCAGCTAACCAAAAATATGTATCTCCCCGTGGATCTTCCCTTTTTGAAAATTGATTTTTATATTTTCTTATTGATAATCTTGTCCATGAACCTCCTTCTATTTCGCTCTTTTTGCATGGTGGAACATTTAAATTAAGAAGTAATGATTTTGGCCAATTACTTTTTAAAGCTTGTTCCGCAATTTTTAAAGAAACTTCACTTGCAAATTCAAAATCTCTCCATTTGAAATCCGCTAAACTAACAGCCATTGCAGGTATATTTTCTAGAGTTCCTTCCATAGCAGCAGCTACAGTACCTGAACAAAATATATCAGTGCCTAAATTAGGACCTTGATTAATGCCAGAAAGAACTAAATCGGGCTTTGCATCTAATAATTCAGATAAAGCTAACTTTACACAATCTGCTGGAGTTCCAGAGCAGCCCCATGCTTTAATTCCTTTTTGAAATAATGCATCTGCGTTTTCAATCCTTATGGGAGAGGATAAAGTTAATCCATGACCTGTAGCAGAGCGCTCTTGATCTGGACAAACTACAGTAACTTTATGTCCTCTTTCTAGGGCTTTTTTAGCAAGTGATTTTATCCCATCAGCAAAAATGCCATCATCATTACTAATTAATATATTTAATGAATCCATTTAGAAAAATAATTTTAATATTTACTATGGTTAAGTAATATGAGAACATACTTATTTTTACTATATCAGTGATTGAAATTGAATTACTAGATCAAATTGAGAATCAGTTAAAAACTCTCTCTGATTCTGCTAGTCAAGAAATACAAAATACGAAAAAAGAAGGTGATTTAGAAAATATTAGAGTTTCTTTGCTTGGGAAAAAAGGAAAATTATCAAATATCCTAAAAAATATGAGCAAATTAGAAGCAGAAGATAGACCAAAGATAGGCCAAAAAGCAAATATACTTAAAACCAACTTACTTGAAGCCATTAGTGATCGTAAGAAGCAGTTACTAACATATTCTTTAGAGTTGAAAATCGCGAATGAAAAATTAGATGTAACTATTCCCTCTACGGGGACTCCAAAAGGTAATCAACATCCATTACTCGCTACTCAAGATGAAATTATTGATATTTTTTGTGGATTGGGTTATTCAGTAGCAAACGGCCCAGAAATAGAATCGGATTTTTATAATTTTGAATCTTTAAATATACCTAAAAATCATCCTGCTAGAGATATGCAAGATACCTTTTATTTAAACGATAATTTACTTTTGAGGACGCATACATCTCCTGTTCAAATAAG
>CACNWH010000048.1 GCA_902624105.1 uncultured Prochlorococcus sp.
GGGAAATTAGAGGATTTACTGCAAGAAATGGATATTAGATTAGTATTTACAGCTCATCCTACAGAAATTGTTAGGCATACTATTAGACATAAACAACGACGGGTAGCAAATTTACTTCAACAGATTCAATCAGACCAATATTTAACGAAAGAAGAAATTCATTCGCTAAAACTTCAATTAAAAGAGGAAATCCGTCTTTGGTGGAGAACAGATGAATTACATCAATTCAAACCATCGGTTTTAGATGAAGTTGATTATGCGTTGCATTATTTCCAGCAAATCCTTTTTAATGCAATGCCACAGCTGAGAAGAAGAATTTCATCAGCATTAATTGAAAATTATCCTGATGTCCAGTTTCCTGCACAGTCTTTTTGCACATTTGGCTCTTGGGTTGGCTCTGATAGAGATGGTAATCCTTCAGTTACACCAGAAATTACGTGGAGAACTGCATGTTATCAAAGGCAATTAATGTTAGAGAGATATATTACTGCAATTTCAAATCTAAGAGATCAGTTAAGTGTATCAATGCAATGGAGTCAAGTCAGTCCCTCTCTTCTTGAGTCTTTAGAAACTGATCGTGTGAAGTTCCCTGAGATATATGAAGCAAGGGCTACTAGGTATAGATCTGAACCTTACAGATTAAAATTAAGTTACATGTTGGAAAAATTACGATTAACGCAAGAGAGAAATAATCTACTTGCTCAAACAGGTTGGAAAGTTTCTCTAGAGAGCGAATCAGGATCAAAAGATTATGAGTTTAATGATGAGCCTTTTTATAGATCTGTTGATGAATTTACTAATGATCTTGAATTAATTAAGAATAGTTTGATTACAACTGATTTAAGTTGTGAGCCATTAAATATTCTTCTAACTCAAGTCCATATTTTTGGTTTTTCTTTGGCAAGTTTAGATATCCGTCAGGAAAGTACTAGGCATAGTGATGCATTAGAAGAATTAACTAACTATCTAGCTTTAACTATTCCATATGAAAATATGTCTGAGGAGGAAAAAACAACTTGGCTAATTAATGAATTAAAAACTAAAAGACCACTTATCCCAAATAATGGGAGTTGGTCACAGAGTACAGAAGAGACATTTGCAGTATTTAAAATGGTTAAAAGACTTCAAGAAGAATTTGGTAGTAGAATTTGCCACTCATATGTTATTTCAATGAGTCATAGTGTGTCTGATCTCTTGGAAGTCTTACTTTTAGCTAAAGAGATGGGGCTAATAGATCAAGGATCAAATAAGTCTAATCTTCTTGTGGTTCCTCTTTTTGAGACAGTAGAGGATCTTAAAAGAGCTCCAATGGTAATGGATCAATTATTTAACTTAGAATTTTATAGGTCATATCTCCCAAAAGTAGGTGATAATAATAAGCCACTGCAGGAACTCATGCTTGGCTATTCTGATAGTAATAAAGATTCAGGATTCTTATCTAGTAACTGGGAAATTCATAGAGCACAAATTGCATTACAGAATTTATCAAGTAATAACGGAATACTTTTAAGATTATTTCATGGAAGAGGCGGCTCTGTAGGAAGAGGAGGAGGCCCAGCTTATCAAGCTATTTTGGCACAGCCTAGTGGAACACTTTTGGGACGAATTAAAATTACCGAACAGGGTGAGGTACTTGCATCAAAATATAGTTTGCCAGAACTTGCGCTATATAATTTGGAGACTGTAACAACAGCAGTCATACAAAATAGTCTAGTCAACAACACTCTAGATATTACTCCTGAATGGAATCAACTGATGAGTAGATTAGCTGATGCTTCAAGAGCCCACTATCGCGCTTTAGTGCATGAAAATCCAGCATTATTGACTTTTTTTCAAGAAGTTACTCCCATAGAAGAAATTAGTAAATTACAAATCTCTAGTAGGCCTGCGAGAAGAAAAAAAGGTAAAAAAGATCTCTCAAGTTTAAGAGCAATTCCATGGGTTTTTGGCTGGACTCAAAGTAGATTTCTTTTACCAAGCTGGTTTGGTGTTGGGACGGCTTTATCAAACGAATTAAGTTTAGACCCAAAGCAAATAGAATTACTAAGAATGTTGCATCAAAGATGGCCCTTTTTTAGGATGCTAATATCAAAAGTAGAAATGACTTTATCAAAAGTTGATCTAGAAGTTGCTAAATATTATGTAGATACACTCGGTAGTGAAAAAAATTATAAATCTTTTAACTCAATATTTGAGACTATTTCAAAGGAATATGCACTTACGAAAAATTTGATTCTAAAAATTACAGGTAAAAATTTTCTTCTAGAAACTGATAAGGATCTTCGTGCATCTGTTGAACTTAGAAATAAGACTATTATCCCTCTAGGATTCTTACAGGTTTCATTATTAAAACGATTAAGAGATCAGAAAAGACAACCTCCAATAAGTGAGTTTATACATGAGAAAACTGATTCAGCACGAACTTACAGTAGAAGTGAGCTGTTGAGAGGTGCATTATTAACAATAAATGGAATAGCAGCCGGTATGAGAAATACAGGTTAATCATTGCAATATTTTTCAAAGAAAAAATTAAATTTACCTGATGGATTTTTTGTAAATTCTACAGATATTCCCTCTGCAAGATTAATTAATAATTTGCTGATTAGCTCTGGGAGTGATTTTTTTTCAAATGAAAAATTATATCAGGCGATAAA
>CACNWH010000049.1 GCA_902624105.1 uncultured Prochlorococcus sp.
GTAAAAAGATCTCTTACCCTAAGTGGAAGCAAGCTGAGCTCAGGTTCTTTAAAGTGATTATTCCTGTAGGAGGAAAGACCCCAATACACACGCATCCAGCACCAATGGTTGTTTATCTTGCTCAAGGTGATTTAAAGCATACAAGAGGGGAGAATATTAATATTTTTTCAGCAAAACAATCATTTATAGAAAGTAATAATGGCAAAGAACATTTTGTAGAAAATATTGGTAAAGAGCCAGCGATTATTTATGTAGTAGCTGCATCTGTTGTTGGTATGCCCACTACGATTAATAAATAAAGATAATTTTTATCAGACAGTTGCACTAAGTTAGAGTACAGAAACCCTCTTTTTTTAGTGAATATAATAAAAATCTTTATGTAATTCTCACGATTATTCTTACTTATCAGTAATTAGCTCTGTTCTACGATATTCATCACATATTATTAAAAATAGTTCAGAGAAATATTAATTTGTTGGTATAGCAACTTTTACTAAAAATTTAAATTTCATAAATAATTTTTTTATAGCTTTAAATTTGTATATTGTTAATCATGAATTCAAGGCAGGAAAAGCTTCAAAGTGGTGGGATACTGATACTGCTTATGCTGTAATTGCTCCTGGAGGTGGTTATTATGATACTGTTTTAGGCTTATAGAGAAAAAGGTTTTCTAATCATTCTGAAAGTGCAATAACAAAAGAAGGGCCAAATTTAATGTATTTTGGGAAGTAAAAGAAGAAATATCTGCTTAAGAATTTCAAAAATCTATAGATGATCCATCGGGTCGTGGATTCGGTATTTATGCATTAATGAAAATATGCAAACCAATAGATATATTATTAATAAATTGACAGACTCCTTGTCCGAGATTTTTATATGCAACTAAGCTGAATCTTTTAAAATTGATTTAAGTTGTTCATCACTTAATTGTTGTAAATAATTTCTCATCGCTAGCCATGATTTACGGCTTTCTAATTTTCCGCTTTTTTTAATTAAACTTGTAGAGACTTGATCTACTAATTCTTTATTGTTCATATACATATTCTTCCTCAACTTCTATGACCACGCCATTAAAAAAATCTGCTAATAATTTTGAGGGCTCAATTAAAGAAATTATTCTTTTTTCTTTGGAAATTTTTTTTTCTATTGGGTTGATGTTTTTCATGATTTATCCAAAATAGTGTTGTACTTCAGTCCAGCCGTGATTTACTAATTCATCCCATGTTTCAAACGCACAATGGAGTTCTAGTAATCTTGTATTCTTCAGTCCAGCTGGCTCTCCCAAATGATTTGTGTAGAAAAGATGAGTAAAAACTTTGATATTATTTACTCTTGATTTGTTGCATTTCTCAAAGAAAATTAGACGACTACCTTCTGGGTTGAGCAGGCAACCAGATGGGGTATAAGTACGACTACCGTAAGAAAAATTAGTCCAAACATTAGCTCCTCCTAAAGTCATTTGAATAATACATGTGTACTATTAATATATATGTTTCTATTAGAGCGTCAAGTGTTTTTGAAAATATTTTTTTGAAGTGTTTACTGAAATTTTAAGTATCTTATAGTTTATTCCTGGAATAAAATATAAGGAGATCTTGTATAGTTTTTTGTAAATAAAAAATGATCAACAAAAAAATATACTATTTGTGGGGCCTTTTCCCTCCATTAGAAATAAAATACTTAAACTTTATAAAAGATAAAGTTCAAAGTGAATTGATTAGCCCATATTTTGATCTACATATTACTCTTGCAGGTCCTTATTTAGATATTGATAAAACTTTCATATCTAAATTAAAATCTTTTGGAGAAACGAAGTCCTCAATTTTATTGATTTCTGATGGATATCGTTTTGAACAAGAAAGGTTTAAATCATTTTATATTTCAATAAAAGATACACGACATCTGAAAGAACTAAGAAAAAATATTTCTAAATTAAATAAATTTGATTTAGATAAAAATTATTCTCCTCATATTAGTTTGTGTTATGGTTATCATCCAGAAGAAAAAAAGAAAAGGTTGATTTCAAAATTGCCTAAATTTAATAAATTAATCAGAGTATCTAAAATTGCATTAGTTGAGATAAATAAGGATATAAATCAATGGCAAATTCATGAAAGTTTTGATTTGAATTAAGTATTTTTTGTAAAATCAGAATAATTGTTGATAGTTTTATTATTAATTAAGTTTTATGTGACGGTTAACCCATCTAATTAAAAAAATATTAATTATTTTTTAATTAGATTAATCAATATTTTTTCAAATA